>NZ_CP107532.1:3252083-3574166 GCF_025813715.1 Methylobacterium sp. FF17 | reverse complement strand
CGCGAGCGGCACACCGAACGAACTCAGTAGTAGAAGCGGCGCGGGCCGTAGAAGCGGCGGCCGTAATAAGGGCGCGGACCATAGAAACGGCGCGGGCCGTAGAACCGGCGACCGTAATAGGGGCGCGGACCATAGAAACGGCGCGGGCCATAGAACCGGCGACCGTAGCCATAGTACTGCGCATTCTGAACCGTCGCCGGGGCAGCCTCGCTCTGGAGGGCAAGGGCGGGGCCGATCGGGGCAGCCGAAGCACCCTGGGGCACCGTGGCGGCGAAGCCTAGAGCCAGCAGCGCGGCCAGCACGAGTTTCCTCAGCACGTTCTCAACTCCCTGGAATCTGTCGAGGGTCGACACTCCGTGCCCGCTCGACCGCGAGGCCCGGATGCAGAAAACGCACGAATCGGGAAAGCGTTTCCCTGCCCTCACCGAAGCGTGACCGTATGGTCAACGAAAGCTCCCGGCCCCTCAGGCGATCTTCAGGGTCATGTCGACGACCGTCGCCTCGGCGCTGCCGCGGACGAGATCGATGCCATGCTCGCAATCCGCTCGCCGGACGTAGCTTTCCGCCGAATCGGCCACCACGTTTCCGTTCTGCGCCCGCAGGCGCCAGCGCCAGCCACCGGCGGCATCTCGATAGAGTTCGAACCGCATCGCCCTGCCTCCCAGGAGCCCGGACCCACCGTCCGGCTTCCCTGAGATGGCATGGCGCGACCCGTTGACAATGCCTCTCGGGCGCTGGGCGATGCCCAAGGGTCGCGACGGGTCTGGACACGCGAACGCCGCCCCGGTGGACCGGGGCGGCGTTGCAAAGATCCAGAGAAATTTCGTCAGAGCGTCAGGAACGCGGACCGCGATCCAGCCAGCCGATAGCGCGGCCTTCGCCACCCTGCGGGCGCGGAGCCCGGGCGCGCTCACCGCGCGGCTCCGCCCGGCCCTCGCCCGGGTTGCTGGGCCGCCGGTCGCCACGGGGCTCGGCCCGTGATTCCTGGGGCCGGGGAGCACCCTCAGGGCGGCTCGAGCGGCCGGAGCCGCCACGGTTCTCGCCGCGACCCTCGAAGCCGCGGCCCTGGCCCGGACGGCCACCCGGACGGCTGCTCGGGCGCTGTCCCTGACGCTGACCGGGACGCTGGCCGTTCGGCGCCGGACGGCGCTCCTCGGCCTGGGCGGTGTCCGCCGCCTCCTGGCGGGACGGGGGCGTGAAGCCTTCGGGGAAGCCCGCAACGGGGATCTTCTGGCGCGTGGTGCGCTCGATGTCGCGCAGGTACGCCTTCTCCTCGTCGTTGCAGAAGGAGATGGCGAGCCCGTTCGCCCCGGCGCGCGCGGTGCGGCCGATGCGGTGGACGTAGCTCTCCGGCACGTTCGGCAGGTCGTAATTGATGACGTGGCTCACGGCCTCGACATCGATGCCGCGCGCCGCGATGTCGGTGGCGACGAGCACGCGGCAGGAGCCGTCCTTGAAGGCGGCCAGCGCGCGCTCGCGCTGCGGTTGCGACTTGTTGCCGTGGATGGCGGAGGCGTTGATCGAGACCTTCTCCAGGCCGCGCACCACCCGGTCGGCGCCGTGCTTGGTCCGGGTGAAGACCAGGACACGCTCGATGGCCGGATCGCGCAGGATGTGGTTCAGCAGCGCTTGCTTCGCGCCGGTATGGGCGAAGATGACCTCCTGGGTGACGCGCTCGGCCGTCGTGGCGACGGGGGTCACGGCGACCTGGACCGGATCGCGCAGGTACTGGTCGGCGAGGCTGGCGATGTTCTTCGGCATGGTCGCCGAGAAGAACAGGCTCTGACGCTCCTTCGGCAGCATCTTTACGATGCGCTTGAGTGCGTGGATGAACCCGAGGTCGAGCATCTGGTCGGCCTCGTCGAGGACGAGGATCTCGACGGCCTCGAGAGTCAGCGAGCGGCGCTCGATGAGGTCCATCAGGCGGCCGGGGGTCGCGACGAGGATGTCGACGCCGTTGGCGAGCGCCTTCTCCTGGCGGGAGATGGTGACGCCGCCGAACACCACGGTGTTGGTGAACGAGAGGTACTTTCCGTAATCGGAGAAGTTCTCGGCGATCTGGTTGGCGAGTTCGCGGGTCGGCGACAGCACCAGCACGCGGCAACCGCGGCGGATCGGCC
This sequence comes from Methylobacterium sp. FF17, assembly GCF_025813715.1. NCBI lineage: Bacteria > Pseudomonadati > Pseudomonadota > Alphaproteobacteria > Hyphomicrobiales > Methylobacteriaceae > Methylobacterium > Methylobacterium flocculans. Next base: position 3,572,046 of record NZ_CP107532.1, on the reverse strand, counting down.
GGCGCGGAGTCTCGGCGAGGCGGTGCAGGATCGGCAGCGCGAAGGCAGCGGTCTTGCCGGTGCCAGTCTGGGCGATACCACAGAGGTCGCGGCCCTGCATGGCGGGGGCGATAGCCTGCGCCTGGATCGGGGTCGGGCTCTTGTAGCCGGCCTCATCCAGCGCCCGCAGCACGGGCTGGGCGAGTCCGAAATCGGTGAATTGGGTCAAGGGGTAACTTTCAGGCAGCGGGACCGTGCCGGACGCCCTCACATCAGGAGGCTCGGCGTCGTAAGGGAGGATCGGTCCGTTGAGCTGGAGCCGCCCGCGTGCTGGGGCAGTCCGGGTGCATGCACGTTGAAGAGAGGGGCTCAGGTCGCTCGGGGCCCGCAGATGCGATCCGGCGATCCGTCACGCAGCCCTCTCAAGCGGAACCATGACGGCCGCTGACGCTGCAACTGCGATATGAGCCTTCGCGCCTGCGAAGTCAACGAGAACCCCTCACCGTGTGCGGCACAGCATGCCCCCATGCGTTAAGTGCATGGGATGGGGCAAAGATCGACTCGGTCGATTCGTACTCTCCATTGACGCGTCGGCAACAATGCGATGCTACCGCGAGGCCACGACGCCGATAGCCCGGTGGGCGTAAGGGGCCCCGAGGCTTCATGATCGCGCGCCACACTCTCACCTATGTCGGGTCCCGGGGCTTTGCCGCAGCCCTGAACATGGCGGCGCTCGCGGTGTTCACCCGCCTCGCCCCGACGGACGTGTTCGGGCTCTACCTTCTCGTCCTGTCCTGGGTCCTGGTCCTCTACAGCGCCACCTGTCAGTGGCCGAAGTTCTCGTTCTTCGCGCTCTACGCGGAGGAACGGGCCGCCATACAGGTCGGAACGGTGCTGCGGCTGCTCAGCGGCATGGTGACGGTCGCCGGCTCGGTCCTGGCCGGAGCGGCGGCCTTCGGCTTGGTCGCCCCCCCGGCGGCGCTCGCCGTCTTCGTGGCAGTGTTCGGCATGATGGCCTTCGAGGGAGCCGCCGAGATCGCCCGAACCCGGCTGGAAGTGGGGGCCGTCGCCCTTTCCATCGTCCTACGTGCCGTGCTCGTCCTGGCGCTCGGCAGCGCGGTGCTCCTTCTCGGGGGCGATGCGATGTCCCTCCTGCTCGCCACCGCCTTTGCCAACATGCTGGCCGCGATCCCCTCCCTGCTGGCGATCCGGGCGCTCCTGCGCGGACCCGGCGATTGGGCCGAGGCCCGGCGCCTCCTGGCCTATGGCTGGCCGCTGATCCTCTCGTTCGCCGCCGCCGCTCTGGCGCAGACCGTGGATCGCCTCATCATCGGCGCCAGCATCGGAGTCGGAGAACTCGGCGCCTACGGGGCCTTCGCGGATTTCCTGCGTCAGAGCTTCGTGGTGTTCGGCGACAGCATCGCCCTCGCCCTCGTCTCGATCGCCAAGCACGAGGCCCGGGACGGTGGGCTCCCGGCGGCGCGGCCGGTGCTCGAGGGGGCTGCGCGCCTGCTCGCCGTGATCGCAGCCTTCGGGGCCGTGTTCTTCCTCAGCTTCGACGCGATTCTCATCAACGTCCTGCTCGGGCCGGATTACCGCGAGACGGCCCTGCGGGTCGGACCCCTGCTGGTCGCGGCCAGCATCCTGCAGATGCTGCGCTCCTACTACTTCGGCCAAGTGATCTACTTCACGCGCACCAGCCATCTCGATGCCGTCGCGTCGGGCATCCTGCTCGTGGCCATCGGCGGGCTCTCGGCCGTTCTGGTTCCCCGCTACGGCGTCGAGGGGGCGGCGATCGCCATGGTCGTGGGGCAGGCGCTCGGCTGCCTCGTCTTCCTGTTCGGGGCACGGGACGGCAGCCGGATGCCGGTTCCCGTTCGCGATGTGGCGGCGATCGCGGGGCTCGCACTCCTGTGCGGACTCCTGCTCTCCGGTCTCGGCCACCTCCCGATCGGCTTGCCCGCCGTCACGGTTCTGAAACTCCTCGGCCTTGCCGCCGTCTCGGGCGCTACGGCATGGCACTTCAACATCCTGGGCGTGACCGACTGAGCGGCCCGCCACTTTCGGCGAGGCGCCTGATGCGACCGGAATCACGCCGCAGCGTGGTGACGCCGGACGGGCTCGTCGTCGCCCTGCGTCCCCTCGCTGCCAATGCGCCCTGGATCGGAGCGTGGCGCGCTCTCAGCCAACGCCCGCTCATCGACAACCTGTTCTACGATCCCGACTTCGCGCTGCCGGCCGCTGGGCCGTTCGGGGCGGGCGTTCAGGTGACCCTCGTTGGGGATCGTGCGCCGGAGGAACCGGGATTGAAGCTCCTCGCGGTCTGGCCGGTGCGGTTCACGCGCCTGCGCTGGGGTCTCCCGCTCGTGCTGACGATGGGTTGGATGCACGATTTCGGCATCTTCGGAGTTCCGCTGCTGGATGCCGCCGAACCGGCCCGTGCCCTTGACGGCCTCTTCTTCGGACTGCGCCGCCTCGTCGGCCGTCGCCTGATGCTCACCCATGTTCCGACCGAGGGGCGGTTCGCCAAGCTGCTCGCCGAGTGGCTCGACCACAACCGGCTGCGACATGCCCGGTTCTGGGCGCATGAGCGCGCCTTCATCGACCTTTCGGATCGCGAGGCGCCGGCCCGGGCGGCCTATCTCGGGCACATCTCGTCCCGCAAGCGGCGCAAGCTGCGCCAAGCGTGGGACCGCCTCGAAGCCGAGGGCGCCGTTACGGCCGAGACGATCCGCGCGCCGGCCGACCTGCCCGCGGCCATCGACGACTACATCGCGCTCGAGGCCGCGGGCTGGAAGGGACGGCGTGGAACCGCCATTGCGGACGACCCCGCCCAAGCCGCGATGATGCGCGACCTCGTCGCCGCCTTCGGCCGACGCGGTGCGGTGCGGATCGACCGTCTCCGCCGCGACGGACGGACCCTGGCGGCCGTGGTCAGCTTCGTGACGCGCGGGCAACTTTGGAGCCTGAAGATCTCCTACGACGCGGCCGCCGCGCGAAACTCCCCCGGCGCCCTCGCCTTCCACCGGCTGACGCAGGACATCGTCGCCGATCCGGCGCTCACGACCGCGGATTCCTGCGCTCCCCCGAACTACACCCTGCCCGAGACCTTCTGGACCGAGCGGCTGGCCCTCGCCCACATCCTCGTCGAGACGAAGGGCGGCGATCCGCTGTTTTTCCTCGCGGCGCAGCTGGAGCGTGCCCGCGCAGCCGCCAACCTGAGGCTCAAGGCTTGGCGCGACAGGCTACGCACCTGGCGGAGATCGGCGCCGTCCGAGACGGGGCCGAGCGCGGACACCTGAGGTATCGCCTGAGGCCAAGCGGGGCGCGCCGGCGCCTCACCAGCCGAAGCGGCCGATCTCCGCCAAACGGCTGCTGACGGCGGCCTCGTCCCGCCCGAAGGCGGCGATGCGCTGCGAGAGGCCGTAGCAGGTGCCGCAGAACCCGATCTGGAGCAACGGGATGCCGTCCGCCCTAGCCCTCGCCACCGAACCGATCAGGCAGACGATCAGCGGCTGGCCGTCCTGCGGAGCGAGGCACTCGGCACGCGGGCTTCCGAACACCGGCCGGTTCGGCCAGGCCAGCGAGATCACGGTTCCGCCGCGCCGGTCTGGGGCCGGGGGCACGGTGTAGCTGCGCAGGAACAGTGCCGCGAAGCCGAGAAGCATGGCAAGAACGGCGCGCACGGGGCCGGCCCCTGGTCAGGCCGGTTCGTCGAAGCGGCTCCAGCGGAACACCTCCGTGCCGGCTCCGTCGATGACGCGGACCGCCTCGGCGGGTGCGCCGGAACGCTGCGGCGCCCGAGCGCGGGCAAACAGCGTGAGCGCCCGCTCCTTCGCGGCCTCGACGGTGCCGGTGCGGACCGAGATCCGCTGGCGAACGGGGTCTTCGCCGCGCGCACCGGCCTCGTCCTCGGAGGCCAGCACTTCGATGTGATACGTCTCGCGCGGGTTCAAGGCGGCTCCGTCCGGCTGCGGTGTCGAATACTCCTTAAGTCACGGACACGGTACCTGGCACCGTCCCGACGCAGGCTGCGACGAAAAAGGCCGGACCCGAGGGGCCGGCCGCTCCGTTCCCGAATCCCGGTGAGCTAGCGCGCCGGAGCGCCGCTCGACGTGGAGCCGGATCCGGTCGCACCCGGGGCGATCGGACGGCCCGCACTGGGGATCGGGGCCGCGTTCGGGCTCCGCGCCGCACCCATGCCGGGACTCGCCGTGCCGCTGGCGGGACCGGCGGAGCCGAGGGAACCGGGACTGCCCGTGGTGGCCGAGCCGCCGGACACGCTGCCGGGATTGCCGCTGGAGCCGCCCGTGCCGCCGGGCATGGTGGATTGCGCCTGGGCGGCGCCGGACAGGATGGCGCCGAGCGACGCGGCGAGGACAAGGGAAGAGAGGCGCATGGATCGTGCTCCTGAAGCATGTGGACTCCCCTGGGCAACCCCGGCGGAAGGGGCTGGTTCGATCGTCCCCGGTCCCGCGAGGCGTGCAACACGGTCCGGGATGTGGTTTGGTGAGCCTTCCTCCACACGCGACCGCGGCCGCGGCCGGTCTCCGGTCCATCGAACAGAGAACACCATGGCGACGACGCCCTTTGTCACGGCCGAATGGCTTCAGACCCGCCTCGGCGCCCCGGACATCGTGATCCTCGACGCTTCCTGGTACCTGCCGGCCCAGGGGCGCGACGCGCGGGCCGAATATCTGGCCGGGCACATCCCGGGCGCGATCCGCTTCGACATCGACACGATGAGCGACGAGACCTCGCCCCTGCCCCATACGCTGCCCCGGCCGGAGGTGTTCGCCTCCCGCATGCGCGCGCTCGGCATCGGCGACGGCGCCCATATCGTGGTCTATGACGGGATGGGCCTGTTCTCGGCCCCCCGCGTTCGCTGGATGCTCCAGACCTTCGGCGTCCGCGATGTCGAGATCCTTGAGGGCGGCTTTCCGGCCTGGGTCGCGGCGGGCTATCTGGTCGAGGACGGCGAGGGTCGGCCGCGCGCCCGGCGCCACTTCACCGCCCGCCTCGACCACGGTGCCGTGGCGGATGCGAACGACGTCGCCCGCGCCCTGGAGACCGGTTCGGCCCAAGTCGTGGATGCGCGCTCGGCGCCGCGCTTTCGCGGAGAGGAGGCGGAGCCCCGCCCCGGCGTCCGGCCGGGCCACATGCCGGGTGCGCGCAACGTCCACTATTCCGCCTTGCAGGCCGGGGGGCGCCTCAAGGATGCGCAATCCCTGCGAGCGGTCTTCGCCGAGAATGGCGTCGATGTGAGCAGACCCGTGGTGACGACCTGCGGGTCCGGCGTCACCGCCGCCATCGTCGGATTGGCCCTGGAGACCCTCGGGCGTCCGCCGCGCGGGCTCTACGACGGGTCCTGGTCGGAATGGGGTTCGGACCCCGAGCGCCCCGTGGCCACCGGCCCGGCCTGACGCCACCGCCATGCTGCACCCGGACCGCCCGGATCTCGCTGTCGCGGTGCCCGTTCGGCAGCGCTCGCGTGGGCGCGCCCATTTGCGGGTCGATTGTGCCGATGGGCGCGACACCCGCATCCGCGACATCGCCGAGGCCGGCCCCTTGCGGCTGCGTCTGCCGCGCCGCCCGCGCGGCCCCTGCGAGGCGGTGCTCCTGAACACCGCCGGCGGGATCGCCTGCGGAGACCATTTCAGCGTCACGGTGGACGTCGGTGCCGACGCCGACCTCGTCCTCACCACCGTCGCGGCCGAGAAGATCTATCGCTCGGATGGTCCGGTGAGCCGGTTCGAGACGCGGGTGACCCTCGCGGCGGGGGCGCGCCTCGCGCACCTGCCGCAGGAGACGATCCTGTTCGATGGAGCCGCCCTGGAGCGCCGGTTCGAGGCGGATCTGGCGTCGGACGCGCGCTTGCTGGCCTTCGAAGCGGTCACCTTCGGACGGACCGCACGTCAGGAGGCGATCACGCGCGGACGCTTCACGGATACCTGGCGCATCCGGCGCGGCGGCCGCTTGGCCTACGCGGACTCCCTCTGCCTCGACGGCGCCCTGTCGGACCACCTCGCGCGCGCGGCCATCGGCGGCGGTGCTCGCGCCCTGGCGACGTTGCTCGACGTCGCGCCCGATGCCGAGGCGCGCCTGGAGCGCACCCGCGCGATCCTCGGCGAAGCCGAGATCGAGGGCGTCTCGGCGGCCGCGAGCGCCTGGAACGGCCACCTCGTCCTGCGCATCCTCAGCCGCGACCCGGATGCCCTGCGCAGCCTCGCCCAGCGGGTGCTCACGGCCTACCGCGAGGCGCCGCTGCCCCGGGTCTGGCAGAACTGAGCGCCCCCTTGACAGTTCAGGGGCTGGGGCGGGCGGCACGGAGGATGCAAGACCCGGCACCGTCCGCCGGCGCCGGCATCCCGGCCCTGCGGCCGGCTTCCGTCCGCAACGTTCCGGTGACGCAAGGGCTCGGGATCGCCCCGGTGGCGGAAAGCGGAGCGACTTCGGTCGAGGAACACGCGAATCACCCGCGCCGCCCCGATCGCGGGATTGCCATCTGGTATCGGGGCCCGCCCGATACCGGAGCGCGGTCATGAAGGAGATCAGGATTCCATGCTGCCCCCCATCCTCGATGCCGCGCGCCTGCGCTCGGTCTACGCGTCGGGCGCCCTGGATCCCGTCGCCGTCGCGGAGCTGATCGCGGATCGGATGGCGGCCTCGGCCGACCCGGCGATCTTCATCACCCCCGTCCCGCGGGCCGACCTCGTAGCGGCGGCGCGCGATCTGATGGAGCGGCATCCCGAGCCGAATTCCCTACCGCTCTGGGGGCTGCCCTTCGCCGTCAAGGACAACATCGACGTGGCGGGGCTGCCCACCACCGCCGCCTGTCCGGCCTTCGCCTATACGCCCGATCGGGATGCCGAGGTGGTCGCGCGCCTCAAGGCGGCGGGTGCCTTGGTGACCGGCAAGACGAACCTCGACCAGTTCGCCACCGGCCTGAACGGCACGCGCTCGCCCTACGGCGCACCGCGCAGCGTCTTCGACGCAGGCTACGTATCCGGCGGGTCGAGTTCGGGCTCTGCGGTGGCCGTGGCGGGCGGGCTCGCCTGCTTCAGCCTCGGCACCGACACGGCAGGGTCGGGCCGCGTTCCGGCCGCCTTCAACAACATCGTGGGCATCAAGCCGACGCCGGGAGCCTTGAGCACGACCGGTCTCGTCCCGGCCTGCCGCAGCCTCGACTGCATCACGGTCTTCGCCGCGACGGTGGGGGACGGCGTCGCGGTGCGCCGGGTCGCCGAGGGCTTCGACCCGGCCGACCCGTTCTCACGGCCGGTCGCGCCGCGACCCCTGCCCGCCTCCGGCCTGCGCTTCGGTGTCCTGGAACCCGGTGAGCGCGAATTCTACGGGAATACCGAGACGGAGGCCCTGTACGATGCCGCCATTGCCCGGCTGCAGAGCCTCGGCGGCGTTCCGGTTCCCTTCGACTACGCCCCGTTCCGCGAGATCGCGGCCCTGCTCTACGACGGCCCCTGGGTCGCCGAACGCCTGGCCGCCATCGAGGCGTTCTTTTCCGATCACGCGGCGGCCATGGACCCGAGCGTGCGCGCCATCGTCGAATCGGCGAAGGGCTACAGCGCCGTCGACGCCTTCAAGGGTCGCTATGCCTTCGAGGCCCTCAAGCGTCGCACCGACACGATCCTGTCCGGCCTCGACGTCCTGCTCCTGCCGACCTCGCCCACCACCTATACGGTGGCCGAGATGCAGGCCGAGCCGATCGCGCGCAACAGCCATTTCGGGCGGTACACCAACTTCACGAACCTCCTCGGGCTCGCCGCCATCGCGATCCCGGCCGGCTTCGGGCGCGATGGTCTCCCCGCGGGAGTGACGCTGCACGGGCCGGCTTTCAGCGACGAGGCCCTGGCGCCCTGGGCCAACGCCCTGCACCGCGGGCTCGATGGCGGGATGGGCCTCGACCGGAGCGCCGCTCTTCCGGACGAGAGCCGCGTGCCGGCTATCACCGAGACCCGGATTCCCCTCGTGGTGGTCGGCGCACACCTCACGGGGCTCGCCCTCAACCATCAGCTTCAGGATCTCGGCGCGACGTTCCTTCGGGCCACCCGGACCACGCCCGATTACCGGCTCTTCGCCCTGCCCGGCACGGTTCCGGCCAAGCCCGGGCTCCTGCGCGAGCCCGGCCATGCCGGGCCGGGACTGGAGGTCGAGGTCTGGGGCCTCGACCCCGCGAGTTTCGGGCGCTTCGCGGCGGCGATTCCCGCGCCCCTCGGGATCGGCAAGATCACGCTGGCGGACGGGGATTGCGCCTCCGGCTTCCTATGCGAGGCGCATGCGGTGGCCGGGGCTCCGGAGATCACCCATTACGGGGGCTGGCGCGCCTATCTCGCGGCGATCCAGGCCTGAACGCGTCACGCTTGCGGCGTCCCGCGCGCTTGCCCTAAACCCCGGCCGGCAGGCGCACCTCCCGGCGCGTCCGCTTCGGAGAGGATCCGGGTTTGCCTCGCATCGTTCGCTGTCGTCTCGACCCCTTCAGCCAGATCGTGGCCGACGGGGAGCCCGACACGTGGCGCGCGACTGGCGGCGACCCGCATTTCCGTCTCTGGCCGCCGGCGGATCGCAAGCGCCATCGCGGCGGCTGGGTCCGTATCCGGGCGGACCTCGCGGCCATCGACCGCGCGAAGCTGACGCCGCTCCTCTATGTCGATGACGGCAAGGGGTTTCGCGAGACTCTGACGATCCCGCTCGAACTCGCCGGAGGCGGGATCGACAATCTCGTCCGGCTACCCCGCCGCGTCCGTGGCCTGCGTCTCGATCCCATGAGCGGAGCCGGCCGGTTCCGTCTCGGGCCGGTGACCCTGGAGCATCTCGGCCCCCTGGGTACGGCCCGAGAGATCGCCCGCCGCCTCGTCGCCCGTCTGCCCGAAGCCGAACGCACGCCGCGCGCGATCCTGACGCGCCTTCGCGTCCTCGCCCGCGAGAATACCCCTGCAGAGCTGTGGCGCGCCTTCATCGCCAGTGCCCGGCCGCGCCCGGTCCCGGCCTCCTACAAGGCCTGGATCGATACCGTGGAGACGCCGGCACGCCGCTCGATCGCAGAGATGCGTGCCGAGATCGCCGGCTTCTCGCTGCGGCCCCGCATCTCCATCGTCATGCCGGTCTACAATACGCCCAAGCGCTGGCTGGAGGCGGCCATCGCCTCCGTCCAGGCACAGGCCTACGAGGATTGGGAGCTCTGCCTCTGCGACGACAACTCGTCGGACGCCCATGTCTGGCCCATGCTCCAGGCCTATGCGGCCGCCGATGCCCGGATCAAGCTGCATCGGCGCAGCAGCAACGGACGCATCTCGGCCGCGTCGAACGACGCGATGGCGCTGGCGACCGGCGCCTACATGACGCTGATGGACCACGACGACGCGATCCCCGACAATGCGCTCTACGCGTTCGTACGGGTCCTCAACGACGATCCGAGCGTCGACTTCATCTATTCGGATGAGGACAAGATCTCCATCGACGGGGTGCGCTACGATCCGTTCTTCAAGCCCGACTGGTCGCCCGAGGCGCTCGAATCCTGCATGTACACGGCGCACCTGGCGCTCTACCGCATGGACATCGTCACGCGCATCGGAGGCTTTCGGGACGCCTGCAACGGCGCGCAGGATTACGATTTCGCCCTGCGCTACACCGAGCACGTCCGCAACGTCGTGCACCTGCCCCAGGTGCTCTATCACTGGCGCGCCATTCTGGGCTCCACGGCCCAGACCATGGACAACAAGGACTACGTCATCGCCGCTGCGATCCGGGGGCTCGAGGACCGGGCGCGCCGCACCGGGGAACTCGATTACGCGCGGTCCAGCGCCTACAAGGGCTGCTTCGAGCTGCGCCGCAAGCTCAACCAACGGCCCCTGGTCTCGATCGTGATTCCGAGCGCCGGGCGCGACAGCGTGGTCGGGGGCCGCGCCGTCGACCTGCTGGCGGCCTGCCTCGACAGCGTGCGCCTGACCAGCACCTACGAAACCATCGAGTTCGTCGTGGTCGACAACGGCGACCTGCGCCCGGGCACACAGGCTGCGCTGGACCGGCATGGGGCGCGCCGCGTGACCTATGCCGACCCGGTCTTCAACGTGGCGGCCAAGATGAACCTCGGGGCGAAGGCCGCAAGCGGCGACGTGCTCATCTTCCTCAACGATGACATCGCGGTGATCACGCCGGACTGGATCGAGGCGATGCTGGCGCTGCTTCAGATCCCGGGCGTCGGCGCGGTGGGGCCGAAACTCCTGTTCGAGACAGGGGAGATCCAGCATGCCGGCGTCTCGGTGGTGGACACGACGCCGGACCATGTCCGGCGCGGTTTTCCCGGCGACGATCCGGGGCACTTCTTTTCCACGGTCGGCAACCGGAACTACCTCGCGGTGACGGGCGCCTGTCTGATGCTGCGCCGCGCCGATTTCGAGGCGGTGGACGGCTTCGACGAGGCCTTCGCAGTCAACTACAACGACGTCGACCTCTGCCTGCGCCTGTGGGCGCGCGGCCTGCGCATCGTCTATTGCGCGCAGGCCAGCCTCTACCATTACGAGAGCCGCAACCGCGACCGCACCGTCGAGGCGGACGAGCACCAGCGCTTCCGCGACCGGTGGGCGGCGACCCTGCCGCGCGATCCCTACTATGGCGAATGGTTCGAGGCCCGGCCCCCGACCTTCGAACTCGATCCCGCCCGCTTTTAGCGGGGCTGCCCTCGGACCGTTCTGAACCCACACCGTGGTCGATCCTCCGGTGAGCCTTCGCGAATGACGAAGGATTGATCGAAGAACTCCGAATTGCGAATGGCTCCAAGGTAGGACCAATGTCCCCCCTCGCGGTGGGATGGGTCGATGGCGGCGGGAGCATTCTTGAGTGGGGAGGCGACGGTGGCGGTGACCGCGCTCCTTCTCCTGCTCTGCATGGGCCTGTGGGCCAGCGGCCTCGTGGCCGAGATCGTCACCGTGATGCTGTTCTTCTCCGGGGCGATGCTGTTCCGGCTGGCGAGCCCGGCGGTTGTCTTCTCAGGGTTCGCCTCGTCGGCGTTCTGGCTCGTGCTGAGTGGCATGGTGGTCGGCCTCGCCATGACCCGCACGGGCCTCGGTGATCGTCTCGCCCGAAGCCTCGCCGGTCATCTCTCTGCGTCGTATCCGGTGTTCATCGCCGGTCTCGTCGGGCTGTCCTTCGCCCTTGCCTTCGTGATGCCATCCAATCTTGGCCGCATCGCCCTGTTGGTCCCCGTGGTGCTCGCCCTCTGCGATGCCTTCGGTCTCACGGCCGGGCGCCCCGGCCGGTCCGGCGCCGTGCTGGCGGTCGGGCTCGCGACGCCGATCCTCTCGGCCGCGATCCTGCCGGCGAACGTGCCCAACCTCGTCATGGCGGGTACGGCGGAGACGCAGTACGGCCTGCACCTCGCCTATCTGCCCTATCTTCTCCTGCACGCCCCCGTGCTCGCCCTCGTGAAGGGAGCGATCCTGATCGTCGCCGTCGTGCGGCTTTTTCCGGACCGCCTCGACCCCGCGCCGGACCAGGCCGTCCTCCCGACGATGCCCCTGCGGCCGGAGGCGCGCCGGCTCGCGCTGATCCTCGTGGCGACCCTCGGATTCTGGATCACCGACAGCCTGCACGGCATCGCGCCAGCCTGGATCGGGCTCGTCGCGGCGCTGATCTGCCTGATGCCGCGCATCGGCGTCCTGCCGGCGGAGGCGTTCGGTGCCGTGAACCTGCGAACCTGTTTCTACGTCGCCGCCCTGCTCGGCCTCGTCGCCACCGTGAACGAGACCGGTCTCGGCGCGCGCCTCGGCCATGCCCTGCTCCAGGTCGCGCCGCTGGCGCCGGACGCACCGGGTTACAATTTCGGGATCCTGACCGGGCTGGCCACGATCCTCACGGTCGCGGTCACCGCCAATGGCGCGCCGGCGCTCTACACGGCGCTTGCCGGGGAGATGGCCCGGGTGAGCGGCCTCGATCTCATGGCCGTCGTGATGGTTCAGGTGGTCGGATACTCGACGCTGTTCCTGCCCTACCAGGCACCCCCCATCGTCGTCGCCATCGATCTCGGGAAGGTGCCCCTGCGGGCCGCGACGAAGCTGACCCTGATCACCGGCCTCGCGTCGCTCGTCGTCGTCGCACCGCTGGATTACCTCTGGTGGCGCGCCCTGGGCTGGCTGGCATGAGGGGCGACCGGGCGAATGACGAATTCCATCCGGTGTCGCATGTGCGCTGCGGCAAAGAGCGGTTGCGCATTGGCGCATGCCCGCTAGCACTTTAGAGACGATCCAAATTTTTCTTGGCGGCGTCTCAAACCAGATGTCGCTTCCCTGTCGAGGACCACACGCACGATGGCTCCAACCGTCCGCCCCACGGTCGCCCAGCCGCTCTCGCCCCATCTCCAGATCTATCGCTGGACCTGGACCATGGCGATGTCGGTGTTCCACCGCATCACCGGTACGGCCCTCTACGGCGGTACAGCCCTCGTGGCGATCTGGCTCGTGGCGCTGGCCTCGGGACCGTCCGCCTACGGCACGGTCGCCTGGTTCTTCGGCTCCATCGTAGGTCGCCTGGTCCTCTTCGCCTACACCTGGATCCTGATGCACCACATGCTCGGCGGCATCCGGCACTTCATCTGGGATTTCGGCCACGGTCTCGACCGCGAGCGCCGCATGTGGCTGGCGCGCGGCACATTGATCGGCTCCGTGATCCTGACCGTACTCATCTGGGCGTTCGCCCTCACGTTGCGCTGAGGAGCCGCTTCGATGGTCGATAACCGCCAGAACACGAACGTCACCATGCGCACCCCGCGTGCCCGGGTGAAGGGCCTCGGGGCCTCCGGGCACGGCGCGAGCCATTGGTGGATGCAGCGCCTCACGGCCGCCGCCAACGCGCCCCTGATGGTGGCCTTCGTCGTCATCGTCGCGTTGATGGCCAACCGTCCCTACCCGGAGGCGGTCGCCCTGATGTCGCACCCGCTGGTTGCTCTCATTCTGATCCTCGCCGTGATCTCGGTCACGCTCCACATGAGGATCGGCATGCAGGTCATCATCGAGGATTACGTGCACGACAAGGGGCTGAAGCTCGCGGCCTTCTTCGCCAACAATTTCTACGCGGTCATCGTCGCCGTCGCCTGCCTCTACGCGATCCTTCGCGTGAGCCTTTCCCGACTGGTCTGACCCTCCCCGCATCCGAGACGCCTGAAGGACGAACCCATGGCCAGTAACGGAACGAACGGCACCCCGGCCTACACGATCAACGACCACACCTTCGACGTGGTGGTGGTCGGCGCCGGCGGCGCGGGCCTGCGCGCCACCGTCGGCTGCTCCCAGGCGGGCCTGCGGACCGCCTGCATCTCGAAGGTGTTCCCGACCCGCTCGCACACCGTGGCGGCCCAGGGCGGCATCTCGGCCTCGCTCGGCAACATGGGCCCCGACGACTGGCGCTGGCACATGTACGACACCGTGAAGGGGTCGGACTGGCTCGGTGACCAGGACGCCATCGAATACCTCGTGCGCAACGCGCCGGCCGCCGTCTACGAGCTCGAGCACTGGGGCGTGCCGTTCTCGCGCACCGAGGAAGGCAAGATCTACCAGCGTCCCTTCGGCGGCATGACCACGGATTACGGCAAGGGCACCGCTCAGCGCACCTGTGCGGCGGCCGACCGGACCGGCCACGCGATGCTGCACACCCTCTACGGACAGGCGGTGAAGAACCACACGAACTTCTTCATCGAGTACTTCGCCCTCGACCTGATCATGGACGAGGACGGCCGCTGCCTCGGCGTCATCGCCATCGACCAGGCGTCGGGTGAGATCCACCGCTTCCGCGCCCAGATGACGATTCTCGCCACCGGCGGCTACGGCCGCTCGTACTTCTCGGCCACCTCGGCCCATACCTGCACGGGCGACGGCAACGCCATGGTGCTGCGCGCCGGCCTGCCGCTGCAGGACATGGAGTTCGTGCAGTTCCATCCGACCGGCATCTATGGCGCCGGCTGCCTGATCACCGAGGGCGCGCGCGGCGAGGGCGGCTACCTCACCAATTCGGAGGGCGAGCGCTTCATGGAGCGCTACGCGCCCTCCGCGAAGGATTTGGCCTCCCGCGACGTCGTCTCCCGGTCGATGACCATGGAGATCCGGGCGGGGCGCGGCGTCGGCAAGGGCGGCGACCACATCTACCTGCACCTTGACCACCTCGATCCGGCGATTCTTCACCAGCGCCTGCCGGGCATCTCGGAATCCGCCAAGATCTTCGCGGGCGTCGACGTCACCAAGGAGCCGATCCCGGTGCTGCCGACCGTGCACTACAACATGGGCGGCATCCCTACGAACTATCACGGCGAGGTGCTGACCCTGCGCAACGGCAACCCCGATACGGTGGTGCCGGGCCTGATGGCGCTGGGCGAGGCCGCCTGCGTCTCCGTGCACGGAGCGAACCGCCTCGGTTCGAACTCGCTCATCGACCTCGTGGTGTTCGGCCGGGCGGCCGGCCTGCGCTGCGCCGAGATCGTCGAGCCGGGCGCGCGCCAGATGGAGCTGCCGAAGGATTCCGCCGACAAGGCGCTCGCCCGCCTCGACCGCTTCCGCTACGCCGCCGGCGGCACGCCGACGGCTGAGCTGCGCGCCGAGATGCAGAAGACGATGCAGAACAACTGCGCCGTGTTCCGCACCGGCGAAGTGCTGGAGGAGGGCAAGGCCCTCATCCACAAGGTCTGGCAGGGCGCGGCCGATATCAAGATCACCGATCGCTCGCTGATCTGGAACACCGACCTCCTCGAGACCCTGGAGTTCGACAACCTGATTGGTCAGGCGGTCGTGACCATGGAATCGGCGGCCAACCGCAAGGAGAGCCGTGGGGCCCACGCCCGCGAGGACTTCCCAGACCGCGATGACAAGGAGTGGATGAAGCACACCCTGTCGTGGCTCGACGAGAAGGCCCAGCAGGTGAACATCGATTACCGCCCGGTGCACACCTACACGATGTCGAACGAGATCCAGTACATCGAGCCGAAGGCCCGCGTGTACTGAAGCGACGACCTGCGTCGTTTCCCGGACTGGTTCTCACGAGACGGATTTAGGCACGCCAAACCATGGCTCAGTTCAACCTTCCCAAGAACTCCCAGATCACCGAGGGCAAGACCTGGCCTCGGCCCACGGGCGCCAACAACCTGCAGGAATTCCGGATCTACCGCTGGAATCCCGATGACGGGAAAAACCCGCGCGTGGACGTCTATCAGGTCGACCGCGACGATTGCGGTCCGATGGTCCTCGACGCCCTGCTGTGGATCAAGAGCAAGGTCGATTCGACCCTGGTGTTCCGCCGCTCCTGCCGCGAGGGCATCTGCGGTTCCTGCGCCATGAACATCGAGGGCCAGAACGCGCTCGCCTGCACCATGGGCATCGACGAGTGCCAGGAGCACGCCAAGGGCAAGAAGACCGGCGCGGTGCGGATCTACCCCCTGCCGCACATGCCGGTGCTGAAGGATCTCGTCCCCGACCTGACGAACTTCTTCGCGCAGCACGCCTCGATCGAGCCCTGGCTCCAGACCGAGACCCCCGCCCCCGAGGGCGAGTGGAAGCAGACGCCGGAGGACCGTGCTCAGCTCGACGGCCTCTACGAGTGCATCCTCTGCGCCTGCTGCACCACCTCCTGCCCGAGCTACTGGTGGAACGGCGACCGCTTCCTCGGCCCTGCCGCCCTCCTCCAGGCCTATCGTTGGCTGATCGACAGCCGCGACGAGAACACCGGTGAGCGTCTCGACGCGCTGCATGATCCGTTCCGGCTCTATCGCTGCCATACGATCATGAACTGCGCCAACACCTGCCCGAAGAGCCTGAATCCGGCGAAAGCGATCGCCGAAATCAAGAAGATGATGATCGCTCGCGAGGTGTAAGCCTCGTCGTTCGTTGTCGGGGGGATGGAAGATGGGCCGGTGGCCCGGATCGCCCGGCCATCGCCGTCCCTCCCACGCCGGTGATCGGAACGCGGATGCGTCCTTTCCCCGAACGCGTCGCGCGCCGGGCGGTGACCTTCAGCTCTCCCGTGCGCTTCGAACCCTGAGTGCGAGTCGGCAAATGCCGTCATGCATCGCTCGGAAAATGGCAGCTCCTATTTCGGCGTCGCGCAGACGCGTGCCGTTCGGCCGATGACGCGGTGCAGGATCGCCAGGCAGTCGCGGTGAGCCGGGGCCGTCTCAGGCCGCCGCGTCTGGCCGACGGAACCCTTCGATGCCCTGGCGCTCGGGGTTGATCGCCGCCAGCGCCCGCTTTGCGGCTTCCAGCGGATGCTCGGCCTCGATGCGCACCGAGGTGAGATCCGGGTTCTTGTAGACGGTAACGATGGTGTCCATCACCTCGGTGAGCGTGGTGCGCTTGTCCTCCGGGGCGGCGATGAGGAGTTGCAGGCCCCAGGCCTGGTAGAGGTCCACCAGCGCCTGGCTGTTGCGCACGTCGAGCTTCGAGAAGGCCTCGTCGAGGAGGCACAGGCCCAGCCCCGGGTTCTCGTCCCCGGGGCGGTCGCCGGGATAATAGGCCGAGGCGAGGGAGGCGGCGATCGCCACGTAGAACGGTGCCTGCGCTTCGCCGCCCGAACCGCGCAGGGCCCGGTTCGACATGGTGGTGCGGTTGCCTGCCCGGTCACGCATGCCGATCTCGTAGACGAAGTAGTTGCGGTAGTCGGCAAGCCGCGCGGCACTCTCTTCGCCGCCGATCAGCGCGGTGATCTCCGCAATGGCGTCGGCCAGGGGGCCGTCCTCCGGGACGCCCTCCCCCGGCAGGATCGCCTGGGCGGCTTCCGGCGAACGGGCCACCTCCGTGGCGAGCGCGTGGACCGCGGCGTAGCGGCGGTCCACCTCCGCCTCGAAGGCGTAGGTCTGTCCCGTAAAGGTCTGGCTCGACAGGCGCTCGTTCAGGGCGTCGAGGCGCGCGCGCACCCGCTCGAACTTGTCGGCGAGCCGGGTCAGCAGATCCTCGATCATCAGGCGGCGCATCTCGCCCTCCGCCCGCAGGGCCTGGTCGCGGTAGCGTCGCAACTCGTGGCCCGCCACCTCGTCATGGGCGCGCTTGGCCCAGGCATAGCCGAAGGAGGCGGGGGCCTCGCCATTGCCGAGCGGGTTTTCGATGCGCCACTGCACGCAGTACTCGGCGAGATCGCGCTCCGCCGCGCGCCCCTGGGTGCGAGCGGTCTCGGTCGCGTCCCGTGCGGCGGCGCGGGTCGTCTGGGCAAGGCTCGCCAGGGCCTTCGGTTCGAGTTCGGCGCGCTTCGCCCGCAGGGACGATACGGCCTGCGGATCGAAGCCTTCGGGCTGGATCAGAGGGATGCGCACGGTGTCGCCGCCGCTCCAGCGGGCATGGGCGGTCCGGCGCGCCTGGAGGGCGGCGCGCACGAGATCACGGGTGGAGGCGACCCGGGCCTTCAGGCCGGCTTCCTCTCCGAGCAACGCGTCGCGCTTGGGCTCCAGGACCTGGACGAGCTCGGTGAGATAGGCCGAGCGTTCCTTCATCAGTTCCTTGAGTTCGGCCTCGATCACGCCGGTATCGGCCTTCTCCACGCTGTCGCGCTCGGTGGTGAGGCTGCGGCGCCGGCCTTCGAGCCCGTCGGCTTCGGCACGAAGCTCGGTCAGGTCGAGGCGGGCGCCGTCCATGCGGCTCTTCAGGCTTGCGGCGATGCGGGCGGCCTCGCGGCGGATGTCGGCCTCGGCGCGCAGACGGCGCGCCTCGGCCACGGCTTGCTCCCAATCCTGGCGGCTCTCGGCGGTGGGGCCGCGATGGCCACGCGTCATCATGAGCTGGACCGGGCGCACCACCGAATAGGCCATGCCGGAGGTCGAGCGCCCGCTCGGCGCCACGGCCCGGTTCATATGGGCCAGCGCCGCGTCGTTGGGCGCGAGGTCGTAGCCGCCAAGCCGCGCGGCCAGGAATGCCTGGGCGTGCGGATCACGGGTCTCGATCAGGCCGAGCGGACCGTCATCGTCACGCGCCCCTCCGCGCCGGCGGGCGGTGTCGGTCGTCTTGACGAGGATGCAGCGGTAGAACTGGCTCTTGCGGGCCTCCAGATGGGCGAAGGCCGCGTTGAGCCGATCGGGCTCGACCACCAGGGCTTCGCGCGCGGCCCCGAGCAGGCCTTCCAGCGCCGGACCCCAGGTCGGGTCGACGATCTCGGCAAGCTCGCAGATCGGGGTCGCGTCGATTCCGAGGCGCGCGAGTTCGTCGCGAAAGCCGGACACGTCCGAGGACAGGCGCGGGACGCTCGAACCTCGCCCCGCGCTCGGGGCCGGCGCACGGGATTGCGCTTCGTTCTCCTGCGCACGGGCCCGCAGGGCCGCGTCCTCGGCGGCGCGCTCCAAAGGCGTGGCGATCTCGGGCGCCGCCGCGAGGCCTGCCAGGAGCGCGGCGAGGGGCCCGTCCGCGCGCAGGGTCTCCTCCGGATTGGCCTCGCGCCGCAGCCCGGAACGGGCGCAGGCCTCCACCAGCTTCGCGACGTCCGGCGAGATCCGGCGGATCTCCCCCGCCACCACTGCGAGCTTCCCGGCGTCGAGGACGATGCCCACGAGGTCGGCGACGCGGGCGGCGAGATCGCGCCGGTCGCGTGCGAGCATGGCGAGTCCGGCATTCGAGGCCGCGAGGCGTCCCTCGGCGCCCGTGCCGGCCATGAGGGCCTTCTTGGCCGCGATCTCGCCGTCGATCTCGCGCACGAAGCCCTGGCTCGTGGCGACGCTCTCACGGGCGATGCGCAGGCGTTCCGCCACGTCCTTCAGGGATTGGCGGGCGCCGACATGGTCGAGGATACGGCGGCGCAGGTCCGCGTCGGCCGCGCGAAGCTCGTTCAGCACCGCCGACAGGCGTGCCTCGGCCCAGGTCTCGTAGCGCGACAGGATGCGAGTGAGATGGGCGAGGCGCCGTTCGAGTTCCTCGATGGTCTCGCGCAGGCGCCGCCAGTTCTCCACCGACTGACGGATACGCGCGACGTCCAGGGGTTCCGGTTCGAGGACGAAGGAGCGGACGAAGGCGGAGGAATCGAAGATCGGCTTGAACGCCACCGCATTCGAGAAGGTGCGCAGGAAGTGGCGTGGCTCCGGCGCTGCCGAGCCCTCCCGCAGCAGCCCGAGGAGTTCCGCCGTGAACCGTTCGCCCGAGGCGCGGAACTCGTCGAAGGTCGTTCCCCGCGTGCGAAGATCCTTGGCGATCTCGGCCCAGGGCGCCACGAAGCTGCCGGCGGGCGCCTCGCGCACGTAATCCGCGATCTCGAAGCGGTGCCCCACATGGACGAAGCGCGACAGCGTGGTCTCGCGGCTCTCCTCGGCGCGGGCCGCCAGCGCCAGTCCCGCCGAGACGACACGGCCCGTGGCCTCGTTTTCGAACACGAGGACGATCAGGCTCTCGCAGGCCTCGCGGGTGGGGCGGCCGCCCTCGGCGGGATCGCTGATCCAACCCAGGCAATAGTCGCGCACCGTGCGGGCGCTGCGTCCCGAGGCGGAGGCGTTGAGGGCGAGCCGGCTCGCGTTGTTGCCGGCGAGCACCGTGCCGACGGCGTCGAAGATGGTCGACTTGCCAGCCCCGGTCGGTCCCACCAGGGCAGCCGCGCCTCGGATCCGGATCTGCTCGCGGCGGATCAGGTACCAGTTGGACAGGACGATGTCGGTGAGGCGATACACGGCGTTTCGAATCTGATCCCGGTTCGGCGATGTGGCCTTCGCATGGACGCCCTGGGCCGAGGATGCAAGCTGCGTCCGGTCCGAGGCTGGGGACCGGACGCTGCGCGGAACGCGCGCTTACAGGTCCTCCTCGCCGCGCGCCGCGCCCCAGGCGCGGACCTGATCCATCCAGGTGTCGGGCGACAGGACGGCGATGCCCGGCATCACCATCAGGGGGGTGATCTTCTCGACCTTGTCGCGCTCGCCGAGGCGTAGGGCGCCCTTGCGCGCGAACAGGCGGAGGATTTCGATGAGGCGCGTCTCCTCAGGCGGGTCGCTGCGGGTGGCCGTGCGGATCGATTCCGCGAGGTCGTCGGTGGTGCATTCCACCACGCCCTCGGTGGTGACCTGGTGCGCCCGCAATCCTTCCTCGTAGGCCAGCCGCAGGGCGAGCAGCACGAGGGTCTCGTCCTTGCGCAGGCGCTCGCCCTGGGCATCGTGCCGGACGCCGTCGAGCGGAACCCGCAGGCACACCATCTGGTCGCGATGGGCCACCTCGAAGCGGTAGCCGAGGCAGGCGAAGTAGGCCTGGAAGAACGGTGTATAATGTCGGGCCAGTTCGTAGGAGCGGCCGATCCCCGGGGTACCGGCATAGATGCACTGGCTCTTCAGGACCACCTGAAGGGCGCGGGTCAGCTCCTCTTCGGAGGGCGCGCGGGCGCCGGGCGGCGGCGGTTCCTCGCCATCCACGATGGCGCGAAAGGGTTCGAGCATGCGGGTCTCGTCCAGGGGGCGGGCCGGCGCCCGCGTGCGTCCCGGTCCTTACCCGCCGGATCGTGCCTGCGCCAAATCGGGTCCGACAGCGTTCAGGCCGCTACGGCCGATGTAGCCCGGAACAGAGACAGGCAGGCGGTGTCGCGGTGCATGCTAAGGATCGAGGCCCGGTCGAGGGACGGGTTTGCGGCGAGAACCCGCCGCACCTCCGCGACGATCGCCTCGTAGCGGGCGGGGTCGTAATTCGGCTCCAGCGGGCTGACGGCGATGTAGGTCTCGACCACGAGGACGCGTTCGCTGCGCTCGCGCCCGACTTCGGCGGCGATCCAGGCCGACTTGATGAGGCACTTGCCGGAATTCAGGGTTCCATTGTTCATGGGCGTACGCTCCCGCGTTGTCCGCATCTGCGTGCGTGACAGACAGGCAGGATGAACCCGGTCCGGCGCTTTGCCAAGGGTGATGTCAAGTCCTCGGTATCCTCGTCCCTGGCAACACTTCGCGGAAACGCGGCGGTGACAGTGCAGCGCCCTGTACCGGCATGTCCCTGCATCAGCGTGGTCAGGGCGTTCTTCCCGTCAGCCGCTCCAGCAGGAAGTCGGGGCAGTCGAGCCAGCCGTTGGCGACGCGGCCCTCCACGCGCGAGAGGCGATAGCGGCCGCGCAAGGAACCGTCGAACAGCACGTCGACCTCGCGCAGGCGCTGGAACACCACGAAGTCGTCCACGTCCGCGATGGTGATCTGCGAGCCCCGGATCGCCTTGCCCCGCCCGAGCCGCGCTTCGATGAATTCGACCATCCGGTCGGGCGTCACCGCGACCCGCAGGCGAAAGGCATCCTTGGCGGCGATGAAAGCCTCGATGGCGGGGTCGAGCTCGAATTCCGGCAGGGGCTCCGACTCGATCGGGGGTCGGCGCAAGCGCGGCGCATAGCAGTGCGGCTCGCCGATAGGTGGGCGCAGGAGCGAGACCTGCGTGTCCGGTAGCCCAGACAGGTCGTCGTCGGCCAGCGCGACGGCCCGCAGGGCGGCGGCGGTGCGCTCGATCCGGTCGGAATCCCGGTGGTCGAGGGTGCGTAACGCCGCCGCGATTCGTCGTTCGAGGCGCGCTACGATGTCCGCGACCGCATCCAGGTGCCGGTCGAGTCCCTCGAAGATCGACAAGATCTCGGCAAGATCTGTGCGCACCGCGCGCTCTGCGGCCTCCATGGTCGCGGCACGGCCCTCCCGCAATCCAGCCTCGGCCAGAGCCCGCAGGGTGAGGGCATCGCGTAACGCCCTTCCCGCCTCGCGCACGATGCCGGAGCGGAAGCGGAATGGATTGAGGCGGGTGTGCAGCGTCCGGTAATCGCTCACGAGGTGGCGCGCCACGAACTCCTCGAAGTAGAGCCGGAAGGCCGCGCCGTGATCGGCCTCGCGCAGGATGCGCTCCTCGCTCTTGCGCATCGAGCCGGCCAGGCTCCGCAGGTGGCTGAGGAAGGCCCGCGCGGATTTGGCGGCATTGACCAGGGCCTCGGACCGCTCGGAGGGATTGGCGATGGCGCTCTCGAGGCTGCCGAGGACGTCGAGCACCGCTCCGCCGTAGGAGCGCGTCTCGCCCCGGTTCAGGCGCGCGAGTTCCTCCACCAGGATGCGCGCCTCGGGATCGAACTCCACCACGGGTACGTAGCGCTCGCGCCGCTCCACGAGCCAACCGGCATCGAGCAGGCGGCGATAGACCACCGAGCGCCGCTCGACCGGGTCGGTGGGGGTCGCATCATCGTCGGCGATCTGACTGCCCACGTGGTCCGCTGCGAAGTCGCCGATCGCGGCCAGGACTTCGCTCTTGCGCAGGGGCTCGGCGGTATCCCCGAAGATCCGTGCATGGAGGTGCAGCAGCAGGGCCGCGTTGAAGGCCCGGCTCGGTGACGCCAGTGGCTTGAACAGGTCGTCGGAGAGGCAATTGAACAGCATCGGATCTGCGCGGAGATCAGCCCTGTCGCCGCCGAAGAGTCAAATCCGGTGCCCTGCCCGGCTCGCTGCGCGCTGAACTCCGGCGCGCGTCGCGGCGTTGTTCATCGGTCCTTCGCGATGTGCGACGCGGCCCGTCGTGTGGAAACCTTGATGTCGAACCGCCTGCTGAACTCAGCCCTCCTCGCCCTCTGCCTCACCGCCGGCCCACTTCCGGGTACCGTGCCCGCCTGGGCCCAGCAGGCCGGCGAAGGCGCAGTCCAGTCGCTCGCCTCCCCGGCACCGGGCGCCCTGCGGGGTTCGAAGGTGATCGGCCTGCCCGTCATCGGGATGGACCATGTCCGCGTCGGCTCGATCGAGGACCTGCTGGTGGGTGCCAACGGGCGCATCGAGGCCGTGGTGATCGGCGTCGGCGGATTCCTGGGCCTCGGCGAGAAGCTGGTGGCCGTGCCCTATGACCAGCTCGCCTGGAACCTGAAGGATGTTCCCCTCACCTCCGGCCCGACTTCGGTGACGACGCCAGAGACCGCGCCGAGTCCTGCGGCGGCGGCCCAGGTCGGACCCGACACCATGCCGGGCGCCAATACCACGCGCGACGTGCTCGGTGCGGTGGAGAGCAAGCACACGGGGCGGGTCACCGACGAAACCGGATCGGTCAAGGCCGACAAGCCGACGCCGGAGCGGGCCACGGTGCTGGCCGGCGGCGAGCCGCTCCACGCCGAGATCCGGATGACGAAGGCACAGCTCAATGCCGCGCCGGCCTTCCGGTACGAGGCCGGACGTCAGGCGAAACAATAGGTCCGTAGGTTTCTCAAGAGTTCGAGTCCCAAGCGTTCGAGGCAGGATGTTCGAGAAAGTCGCTCCGATGACACGCATGTCCCTGCTGACGATGACGGCTCTGGCCTGGACCGGCACGGCGTCCCAGGTCTTCGCGCAGGCCACGAACCCGGCCCCGGCGATCAAGGAGACCGGCCCGGCCGGTTCGAACTCCTCGGCCTCGAACGCCGCCGCGACGGACTTCAACTGGGTCTGGCTCAGCCTCGTCGTGGCGGTGCTCGCCCTCGGACTCTGGTACGTGGCCCGGCAGCGGCAAGCGGGACCGCCGCCCCGGCGCTGATCCCGGCTGGCTACCGAGACGCACTCGGGAAGAAAAGCTGTTCGCCGGCGATCTTGTAGCTGGCGATCGCGGCCTGACCCTCGGGCGAGACCAGCCAGTCGACGAAGGCCTGCCCCTCCTTCGCCTTCACGGACGGATACTTGGACGGGTTCACCAGCATGACGCCGTAGGGGTTGAACAGGCGCTTATCGGCCTCCACCAGGATCGTGAGTTCGCCGCGATTTTTGAAGGACAGCCACGTCCCGCGATCCGCCAGGATATAGGCGTCGAGTGCCGACGCGGCGTTGAGCGCGGGGCCCATGCCCTGGCCGACATCGCGGTACCATTCGCCCTTCACGGCATTGAGGTCGATTCCGGACTCTTTCCAGGTGCGCAATTCGGCGCTGTGCGTGCCGGAGCGGTCACCGCGTGAGACGAAGGGTGCCTTGGCGGCCGCGAGCTTGCCGAATGCCGCGACGACGTCATTGCCCCTGACCCGGGCCGGATCGGCCTTAGGGCCGACAAGGACGAAGTCGTTGTACATCACGTCCTGGCGCTGCATCGCGAAGCCTTCGGCGAGGAACTTCTCCTCGGCAGGGCGGTCATGCACCAACACCACGTCGGCATCGCCCCGCCGGGCGGCGTCGAGGGCCTGGCCGGTGCCGAGGGCCACCACCTTCACGGCGATGCCGGTCTTGGCCTCGAAGGCCGGCAGCAGGTGCTTGAACAGGCCCGATTGCTCCGTGGAGGTGGTGGAGGCCACGACGATCGAGGCCGGCTCGGCCCGGGCCCCGGGTGCGGTCCCCAGGCCGCCGAGGACCCCGAATGCGAGGAGGGCGCGGGCTAGGAAGCTTCGGCGAAGGAGGTCCAAGGCAGTTCTCCGGAGAGGTAGGCCCGGGTTTCGGGCCGTTGGGGGGATGTGAGGACGCCGTGCGTGGGCCCGTGCTCGACGGCGCGGCCCCCAGCCAGGACGAGGACGTCGCCGGCAAGGCGCATGACCTGTCCGAGATTGTGCGAGACGAGCACGACCTTGGTGCCGCGCGCGGCCATGTCCTGGATCAACGCCTCGATCCGTTCGGTGGCGGTGGGATCGAGATTCGCGGTCGGTTCGTCCGCGAGGAGAAGGTCCGGCTCCACCGCCCAGGCTCGGGCGAGGGCGAGCCGCTGCTGCTCGCCGCCGGACAGGCGTGTCGCCGGATCCCCTGCCCGGTCGGAAAGGCCGACCTGCGCCAGGGCGGCTTCGGCCCTGGCTCGACGCTCGGCGCGCGCGAGCTTTAGGGGGACGAGGCCCAGGGCGACGTTGGCGAGCGCGCTGGCGCGCACCAGGGCCGGCCGCTGGAACACGAAGGCCCGGCGCACGGGTCCAGCACTCGTGACCGTGACACGGCCGCCGTTCAGCGGAAGCAGGCCGTCGATCACCCGCAGGGTCACGCTCTTGCCGGCGCCGTTCGGCCCGATCAGGGCGGTGATGCCCGATCCCGGGATGACGGCGCTGAGGCCGTCGAGGATGGTGGCGCCGTTGATGCGCAGAACGAGCTGGTCGAGGAGGAGGCCCGGCATCGCGGTCAGCCGTAGGCGCGGGCGGCGTGCCCGCGCAGCAGCGACGCCACGGCATTGACCGCGATGACGATCCCGATGAGCACCAGCCCCAGGGCCAGGGCGAGGCTGAGATCGCCCTTCTGGGTCTCCAAGGAGATCGCGGTGGTCATGGTACGGGTGTGGCCATCGATGTTCCCGCCCACCACCAGCACGGCCCCGATCTCGGAAATTGCCCGTCCGAACGCCGCGAGCGCGGCCGTCACCAGTGAGAACCGGGTGTCGTAGATGAGCGCCAGCGCCCGCTGCGGCGCCGACAGGCCCAACGAGCGCAGTTGTTCTCCGAGATGCGCGTCGGCATCTGCCACCACCTGACGGGTCAGGGCGGCCACGAGGGGGGTCGCCAGCACCGCCTGCGCCGCCACCATCGCGTTCGGCGTGAAGAGCAGCCCCAGGGCGCCGAAGGGGCCGGAGCGGGACAGCACGAGATAGAGCACCAGCCCGACGATCACCGGTGGCAGGCCCATGAAGGCGTTGAGGAATCCAACGAGGACACCGCGTCCCGGGAACGCTGCGACCGCGAGGAGCGCCCCCGCAGGGATCCCGAGGACAAGGCCCATCGCCACGGCGCTCAGGCTGACCCGCAAGGACAGCCAAGCGATCGCGACCACCTCCCTGTCGAGGGTGGCGAGACGCGCGAACGACTCTTGGAACGTCTGGAGCATCATCACCGGGCTGTGCTTGCCCTGCTTCGATGATACGTCCCAACGAGCCAAATCAATAGGAAAGGACTTGCCGATGCGCGTAACGCTGCAGGCTGACGGCGACGTACAGGGCTTGTCCCTCGGACCGACCTTCGCGCTTCTCGATGCCCTCGCGCGGACGCCCTCCCTCCTCGCCGCGGCCCGGGTGCTGGAGATTTCCTACCGTTCGGCCTGGAGCCGACTCGGCGCCATTGAAGGCGCGCTGGGGAATCGGGTGGTGGTGAAGACGAAGGGGCACGGTACGACCCTGACGCCCTACGGTCGGGCGATGCATGCGAGCCTCGCGGAGACGATGCAGAGGCTCGGTCCGGTGCTTGCGTCAGAGGAAGCACGCCTGACCGACGCATTGCGAAGCTTGGCGGCTCCAGCCTCGAGGCGCTTGCGGCTCGCGGCCAGCCATGACCCGCTTCTGATCGATGCGGCCGCTGGGCTCCCGGATGTCGAACTCAACGTAGCGGGCAGTCTCGATGCCTTAGCGCGCCTTCGGGCTGGCAGCGCGGATGCGGCGGGGTTCCATTACGGCGCGCGCACGCCGGCCCCGGCCCCGTTCGACGCGCTGTTCGTCGATCGCGAGATCGCGGTGTACCCGCTCTTCGACCGGGAACAAGGATTCATGGTGCCCCCCGGCAATCCGCACGGGGTCGCCTCCGTCAGTGACATCGCGCGGGAGCGACTGCGGTTCGTCAATCGCCAGCGCGGGGCCGGCACGCGGATCTGGTTCGAAAGGCTCTGCGCGGAGGCTGGCCTCGCCCCGGAGTCGATTCCGGGCTCCGGCACCGAGGAGTTCACCCATCAGGCCGTCGCGGCCCTCATTGCGACGGGCTCGGCCGATGTCGGGATGGGGACGCCGGGCGTGGCGGCGCGGTTCGGGTTGGCGTTCCACTCCCTCGGGTGGGAGACCTACTTCCTCGCGGTGCGCGGAAGGGGCGACCCCGGTGCCGATGCATCGCCGCTCGGAACGCTGGGGCAGTTGCTCGGTGCCGTCGCAGAGGCTGCCGGGGCTACGCCGGGCTACGCGGCGCCAACCCTGGCCTACCAGAGCGCGGTATGCGGATAGAAGGTGAGGATGTCGCCCGGCGCCACGGCCGTGACGGCGTCGCCGAGTTCGACGAGACCGTCGCTCTCGGTCAGCGAGGTGAGGACGCCGGCCCCCTCGCGCGGGTACTTCCAGGCTTCGAGCACCGCATCGGCGGCGGTGGCGACGCAGACGCGGACGAACTCCCGGCGCCCGGCCTTCTTCCTGTACGGGAAGGCCGCGCGCACCGGCAGCCCGATGAGGGCTGCGTCCGTCGCGCCGCCCAGGCGCGCGAGGAGCGGGCGCACCACGAAGAGCAGGGTGACGTAGACCGCTCCCGGATTGCCCGGCAGACCCACGAAGGGCGTCCCGGCGACGAGGCCCATGGCCACGGGACGCCCCGGCTTGATCGCGATGCGCCAGAACATCAGCGAGCCCGTCGCTTCCACGGCCGCCTTGACGTGGTCCTCCTCGCCGGTGGAGACGCCCCCCGAGGTCAGGATCAGGTCGTAGTCGCGCGCGGCCTCCGCGAGCCGCGCCGCCAGGGCCTTCGGCTCGTCCCGCAGGATGCCGAGATCGGTCACCGTCACCCCGAAGCGCGCGAGCAGTCCGGCCAGCATCACACGGTTGGAATCATGGATCGCGCCGGGGCCGAGGGGCTCGCCCGGCTCGGTGAGTTCGTCCCCGGTGGAGAAAAGGGCGACGCGCAGGCGCGTCCGCACGGTGATCCGGTCATGCCCGGTGGCGGCGGCGAGCGCCAGATCCTGCGGGCGCAGGCGCCGGCCGGCGGGGATCGCGCAGGCGCCGCGCGTGATGTCTTCGCCGGCCGCCCGCGCATTCGCGCCGCGCTTCAGGCCCGCCGGAAGGATCACGGCGTCGCCGTCGCGGCGGACATCCTCCTGCATGAACACGGTGTCGGTGCCCGCCGGCATCGGCGCGCCCGTGAAGATGCGGATGGCGCCATCGCCGGTGGTGACTGCGTCAGGTGAGGCCCCGGCGGCGAGCCGGCCAATCACGGGCAGCGTCGTTTCCATGTCCATCGCCAGAACGGCGTGGCGGACCGCGTAGCCGTCGACCGCCGAATTGGCGAAGGGCGGGACGTCGTGCAGGGCCGTGACGGGTTCCGCAGCGATGCGCCCGTCGGCCTCGGCCAGAGGCACCTCCTCGATGCCGGCCAGCACCGGCAGGCGCTCGGAGATCAGCGCCACGGCCTCCTCGATGCGCATCAGGGTGCCGCCGAAGGCGAAGCAATCGTCGGTCAGCTGGGCCATGGCTCCTCCAGGCGCGCCAGCGCCGTCTCCATCGGCTCCGCCAGGGTCAGCACCAAGTCGGCGATGGCTTCGACCGCGTCGAGATCGACCACGGGCACGCCGGCCTGCGGCTGCGCTTCGTCGCTCGCCACCGCGACGATGCGGGGATCGCCCGGGTGCAGCGGCGGCTTGCCGTTGGCGGCCCGGTACACCTCGAGCTTGGCGTGCGCGTCCCGCTTGAAGCCCTCCACCACCACGAGGTCGCAGGGGGACAGGCGGCGCAGGAGATCGGGCAGGGTCGCCTCAGGGGCATCGCCGATCTCGTGGATCTGAACCCATCGCCGCGCGGAGGAGACGAGTACCTCGGACGCCCCGGCCGTCCGGTGGACGTGCGAGTCCTTGCCCGGATGGTCCACGTCGAAGGCGTGATGGGCGTGCTTGATCGTGGCGACGCGCAGTCCGCGCGCCACCAGCACCGGGATCAGGCGCGCCAGCAGCGTGGTCTTGCCCGCCCCGCTCCACCCGGCAAGGCCGATGACGCGCGCCGGGTTCATGTGGCCTCTCCCGGCGTGAACCCGGCTTCCGCGAGGTCGCGGCGGGTTTCGGGCTCGTCCAAGAGGCCGAGGAAGGCGCGGAGCGCCGGGCGGTCGCGGTGCGCCGCCTGATAGGCGAGGTCGTAGCGCTCGTCCGTGAGAGCCAGGAAGCCGAGCCCGTAGGCTCGCGCGACCGTGGCGATGGCCACTCCCCAATCCGCCCGTCCCTGTGCGACGGCAGCCGCGACGGCGTTGTGCGATCGCGGCTGGTTGAAGAAACCGGGCGGCCGATCGCCCTTCAGCAGGCCATCCACCAGGGCCCGGGTTCCCGAGCCGGCGTTGCGGTTGACCATGACGGTATCCGGGTCCGCCAGTGCCTCGGCCACCGCCTCGGCGAGATCCCGCCCCTCGAAGCGCGGATCGCGCGGCCGGTAGACGAGACCCTGCAGGCGACCCCAGCCCGGTGCGAGGAGCATGTCCGGCGCCAGGAACGGCCGATTGTAGGTGTTCGTCTCGGGATCGAGGAGGTGCATCGCGGCGAGATCGCATTCTCCCCGTCCCAGGGCGGCCAACCCGCCGGCGGAGCCGACCCAGAGGGTCCGGGCGCGAAACCCGCGCTCGGCGAGGCGGCCGACGACGCGGTCGAGGCCGACGCAGTGGCTCCCGATGATGGTCAGATCGGGCGGGCGCAGGCCGGCCCCGAGACGGGTGACGGACACCGCCTCGCCGGCCTCCAGCCCGGAACGCTCGGCCGGAACGGCAAAGAAGCCGTCGGCCTGCGAGAAGGCGGTGACCGATCCCGAACCCTTGGCGAGCGGGAGCGCGACGAGGCCGTTCTCCGCTTCGGCCAGCGAGGCCATGACGAACTCGGTCCGTCCCTGCTCCGAGGCCACGCGCTGGGGCAGAGTCGCGGTCACGCTCGTCTCCTCCCGGGGTGGCAGGCCCGCAAGCGCGCGGATCAGGGGGACGACGATGTCGTGGAAGGTGAACATCGCCGAGGTGGGAAAACCGGGCAGCACCACGATCGGCGTGCCGTCCGCGACCGCGAGGCAGAGGGGCTTGCCGGGCTTCAGCGCCACGCCATGAACGAGGATGCCGGGAGCGCCGAGGCGCTGCAGGATGCGGTGGGAAACGTCGCCCGCTCCCTTCGAGGTGCCGCCCGATAGAACGACGAGGTCGCTCGTCGCCATGGCCTCGCGCAGTACCGCTTCCAGGGCGGCCTCGTCGTCGCGGACGATGCCCAGCGGCAGGACCGCGCCGCCGTTTTCGCGGATCGCGGCGGACAGGATCGGGCCGTTGGAATCGTAGATCGCTCCCGGCCGCAGCGCCGCGCCCGCCGCCACGAGCTCGTCGCCGGTGGAGAGGACCGCGACCCGGGGCCGGCGCACCACGTCGATGCTGTCGAGGCCGCAGGCGGCGAGCATGCCGATCTCGCGGGCGGTTACGGGGCTGCCCCGGCGCAGAACCGTCTCGCCGAAGGCCATGTCGGCGCCCGCATAGCCGATGAACTGCCCCGGCCGCGCGGCCCGCACGATATCGACGGACATCGCTTCGGCGTCGAATTCGGTCTGCTCGACCATGACCACCGCGTCTGCCCCGCGTGGGATCATCCCGCCCGTCGCGATCGGCGTGGCGGTGCCGGGCGCGACGCTCACGTTCGGGGCGACGCCACAGGCGAGGATTTCCCGGTTGAGCGTGAGAGCGCGCGGGTCCGCCTCGCTGGCG
Source organism: Methylobacterium sp. FF17 (assembly GCF_025813715.1). Taxonomy (NCBI): domain Bacteria; kingdom Pseudomonadati; phylum Pseudomonadota; class Alphaproteobacteria; order Hyphomicrobiales; family Methylobacteriaceae; genus Methylobacterium; species Methylobacterium flocculans. Next base: position 3,541,827 of record NZ_CP107532.1, on the reverse strand, counting down.
CCCGCGACGTCGGCGGCGCGCAGGGCGAAGCCGTCGACCAGGGCGCGGTCGAAGGGCGGCACGTCGATCGGCGAGGCGACGTCCCGTGCCAGGACGCGGCCAAGCGCATCGTCGAGCGGGATGGTCTCGGGGCCGAGGGTCGCGTGCGGCACCGCCGTGCGGAAGCGCGCGATGGCCGCCTCGCGGCTGACGACATCGAGGAACTGCTGCTGACGGGCAGCCTGGGCCAGCCGCTCGGCGAAGGTGCGGGTCTCGCTCACAGGGACAGGACCTCGACAGGCGTCCCCGCCGGATATCCCTCCGCCTGTGGCGCCACCAGGATCGCGGCGTCGGCCTCGATCAGGCGATGCAGGGGAAGGTCGGCGCCGCCGAGGGGCAGGATGGCGTCCTGCTCGCGCCGGGCGAAGACGATCTCGCTGAGCCCGATGGTCGAGGTGATCTTGCGCGACAGCGCCGCCCGAGCCGGAAGGCTCGCCGTTGCGCCCGCCAGCGCGGCGAGGAGCGGGCGCCCGAGCGTCAGGAAGGCCGAGAGCGCCGCGTCCGGCCGCCCCGGCAGCAGCAGGACAGGCCGGCCGCCGACCTCTCCGAACGCGGTCGTGCCACCCGGCCTCAGGGCGATCCCGTGGGCATGGACGCTACCCGCGCGGGCAAGCCCGTCCGCACTCTGGTCGCCGCGCCCGAAGCCGGTTCCGCCGAGGACGAGCGTGGCATCCGCCCCAGGGGTACGTAGGGCTACCGCGATGGCCTCCGGCGTCGCCGCGACGGCGACCCTGTCCGTGATGGCGGCGCCCTCCGAGATCGCAAGGTTCGCGATGAGGGTCGAGACGCTGTCCGGCTCGTGGCTCCCCGTCACGACGAGGCGCACGCACGGGACGCGGACCGGCACCTCCAAGATCCCTGCGGCTTCCAGCGCGAGACAATGCAGCGGGGTGATCCGCCGGCCCGCCGGGACGAGGCAGGTGCCGGCAGCGATTTCCTCGCCGGTGCTGCGGGTGCCCTCTCGGGCCGACGCATCAGCGATTATGGTGCGGCCCACCAGCGCCTCGGGCGGGACCACGGCGTCCGTGCCTTCGGGTATGGCTGCGCCCGACTCGACCCAGGCCAGCGCGTGCGCGAGCAGGATCGGCGCATCGGGGGAGGCGCCGAGGACATCGTCGGCGCGCACTGCCCAGCCATCGCGCAGGGCGATCGCCCGAACGGGTTCATCGCGTTCGCTGATGATGTCGCGTCCCGCGATCCGGCCAACTGCTTCCGAGAGGGATACGGCACGCGCAGGGACCACCGCGATGTGTCCCGTCAGCAGCGCTATGGCCTCCACCAGGGGCATCAGGGCCGCCGACGCCATGCGCCGCGGGTCGTCTGACAGGTCATGCGTCTCGGCCGCTCGGCCGGCAGAAGCGATCATGCCGTCAGCGATGCGCCATCGCCGGGCGATGATCAAGCACCGGCCGAGCCTGCCGCGTCACCGGGTCTCGCCCCGAGACCGGAGACATCCGTCCCTTCCATTCGATAGCGTCCCGCACGCCCGGGATGGTCCCGCGCGGAACGAAGGCAGGGGGATTTCGGATGACCGTGAGGCGATGGCTTCCGATCATCGGCGTACTGCTCCAACTCGGCTTCCAGGGAGGGGCCACGGCGCAGATGCGCGGGCATGGCGGGCCGGTACGCGCCCTGGCCGTGGCGCCGGGCGGCGGGCTGGCGGTCTCCGGCGGGTTCGATCAGGCGGCGATCCTGTGGACGATCGAGGCCGGCACTGCCCTCACCGTCCTGCGCTACCACGATGGGGCGGTCAATGCGGTCGCCGCCCTGGCCGATGGCGGCTTCGTCACAGCCTCGGAGGATGGGCGCATCGCCCTTTGGCGGGCCGGCCAGGCCGAGCCCGAGCGGGTGTTCTCCGAGCACGGCGGACCGGTGGTCGGCCTCGCGGTCTCGCCGGACGGCCTGTCGCTCGCCTCGGCCTCTTGGGACGGCACGGCGCGCATCCGCCCCCTCGCGGGCGGGCCGGCGCGGGTCCTTGAGGGTCACCAGGGCAACGTCAACGCCGTGGCGTTCCTGCCCGACGGCCGTTTCGTGACGGCCGGTTACGACGCCACGGTTCGTATCTGGCCCCTGCCCGACGACCGGGACGGCGCGCCGGTCGTCCGGACCCTGCCCACGATCCTGAACGCCCTCGCGGTCCTGCCGGACGGCGAGATCGCGGCGGCGGGCGGCGACGCGATCGTACGCCTGATGCGCCCCGACGGACCCGTTCGTGCGGAGATCGATGTCGGGCCGAACCCGGTCATCGCCCTTGCGCCATCCCCCGATGGTACGCGGATCGCCGCCGCCACGGCCGGGGGCGCGGTCGCGGTGATCGATCGCGCGCAGGCGCGGATCCTCCATCGCCTGGTCGGACCCGGCCTGCCGGTCTGGTCGGTGGCGTGGCGGCCGGATGGACGCGAACTCCTCACCGGCGGCAGCGACCGGCTGATCCGGCGCTGGGACGCGCGCAGCGGGGAACCCATCGGCCCGCTGGCGATGGTGCGGCCGGTCGATCCGCTGGCGGCCTGGCACGGCGACCGGGGCGCGGAGGTGTTCCGTGCCTGCGTCGCCTGTCATGCCCTGCGGCCGGAGGACAGTCCGCGCGCCGGTCCGTCACTCGCCGGCGTCATCGGGCGCCGCATCGCCACGGTTTCGGATTACCGGTACTCGGACGCCCTGAAAGGCATGGACATCGTCTGGGACGCGCGCACGATCGCGCGGCTCTTCGAGGTCGGCCCCGCGCGCTACACGCCCGGAACCCGGATGCCGGAGCAGACCATCACCAGCGCCGATGACCGCGAGGCCCTGGTGCGCTTCCTGGAGCGCGCCACCGCGACGCCCTGACCGCTGCGTCAGAGCATCAGCACCATGTATCGCGCATCCGCCCCGTAGCTCGCGAGCTTGGCGTTCGCGCTCCCGGTCATCGGCTGCGCCTGAAACCCACGGGCCTGCCAGAACCCGGCGGAGCCGTTCACCGCCACGAGGGCGATGGCCGCGTACCCTGCTCTCCCTGCGCGCTCCCGCAGCAGGCTTAATCCTGCCCCGGCATGGCCGGCACCGGCCATCTCCGGGCTCACGCCGAGATCATGCAGGTAGACCGCACCGCAGGGCGCCTCGGTTGCGTCGAGCGGGCGGTTCAGGGGCGGAACACGGCCGAGCGGCCAAGGATAGGCGACGGCGTATCCGGTCACCGCACCGTCGGAGCTTGCCAGCGTAAGGCAGAGGTCGCCGCCGCGCCCGAGGCGTTCGGCAAAGCGCTCGGCATCCTCCGGGTGGTCGGGGAACAGCCGTTCGGCCAGCGGCACGACGTGCGCAAGGTCCTCCATCCGCATGCTGCGCCACATCGCGCCGCCGCCCACCGAACGCTAATTCGCCTCGCCGCGTGCCGCGCGCTCGCGGAAGTAATCCTCCGTAGTGCGCGGCTTGTCGCGCTCGGCGCCCGCATGCGGATCAAAGCCCTGGTTCACCGCCACCTCGACCCGGCAATCCTCGCACATCATCAGGGCCTGGACCCGGGCCTCTCCGGCCTCACCGGAGAACATCCAGTGCCGGTCACGCAGTTTCTCGACCACGCGCTCGATGGTGCTGCGGGTCCCGAAGGGCTTGGCGCAGGTGAGGCAGGCGAAGGGCTCCTCCTCCTTGACGATCCGGCGCGGCGCCTTCCAGGCCTCGAAGTCGACGCCCGGCATCAGGTCGATCACGTTCTCCGGACAGGTGTTGGCGCAGAGGCCGCACTGGACGCAGAGGCTTTCCTCGAAGCCGAGGAGCGGTCGTTCCGCGCTGTCCGAGAGGGCGTTGGTCGGGCAGGCGCCGACGCAAGACAGGCAGAGGGTGCAATCCTCCGTGCGGAAGGTCAGGCCGCCGAAGGGGGCTCCGGCACCGAGCTCGATGCGCGGCGTCGGCTGCGGCGCGGCTTCGTGCATCTCGTTGAAGGCGAAGCGCAGCACTTCGCGTTTGCCGCCCACCGGCATGAAGCGGGCCGGCATCGGTGCCGCTGTTCCGGGCACGAAGCCGGCGAGCGCCGCGCCGAGGGCGTCCGGATCGTCGGTCTCGATGAGCGACACCACCGGGGCTCCCGTTGGAGCGCCGTAGCCGAGGCCGCGCGCCAGGGTCTCGGCGAGTTCGACGACGCGCCGCAGGCTCTCGAGATCGTGCTTCGGCCGGGCGCGAGCGAGGATCCGCACGCCCACGGCGCCGTAGGCGAAGAGGGCCGCGAACGTCTCGGGCCCGAGTTGCGTCACCTCGTTGACCCGCACCGGCAGGACATTCGCGGGCAGGCCGTCGCCGTGGCGGGCCAGCGCGTCGATCAGCGGTTCGCCGTGGTCGCCGTCATGGAACAGGATCGTGGCCGCGCGGCCGCCCGCCGCGCCGTAGGCGAGCATCAGGGTGCGCAGGCGCCGCATCAGCGCATCGGCCGGAGGCAGCGAGTAGGCGGCGGCCCCGGTGGGGCAGACCGAGGCGCAGTTGCCGCAGCCCGCGCAGATATAGGGATCGATCGCCACCGTATCGCCGGCGGGCGCGATCGCGCCGGTGGGGCAGACCTCGAGGCAGCGGGTGCAGCCTGTGATGCGCGAGCGGGAATGCGCGCAGAGATCGGCGTGGAAATCCACGAAGCGCGTCTTGTCGAAGGTGCCGACGAGGTGGGAGGCCTCCCCGATCACGCGCTCGACGGCGGCCGGATCGCGCGGGTCAGCGCGCAGGTAGCCGAGGCGGACGTCGTGAGCTGGAAACAGCGCCGTCCCGCCGGTGAGGTCCACGAGGATGTCGCAGGTGGAGGTCGCGCCGTTCCGTCCGGCCCCGAATTCGAGGCGCGAGCGGGACGATGGGGCCGCCAGGGCGTAATCGTCGATGCGCAGGGCGAACGCCCCGAGCCGTCCCTTCGCCCCCGCGATGGTCCCCTTCACCACGGGGAAATCGGCGCGCTGCGGCGGCTCGACATCTTCGGGCCGGGACAGCAGGACCGTGACGTCGAGATGCTCGGCGAGACGCCGGCCCGCCTCGATGGCGCTGGCGTCGCGCCCGTAGATCAGGGCCACGCCCTGGCTCTCGATCGCCACCGTGCCGGCATCCGGCAGCGGCTCGGCGCACGCGGCAAGCAGGGCCGCGATCTTCGGACCGGCGCTCACCGCCTCCGACGACCACCCGGCGGTTTCGCGGATCTTCGCGTAGGCCACCCGGTCCTCGGCACCGAATTCCGCCGCCACCTCGTCGAAGAGGGGCGCTTGCAGGGTGCAGGACACGGTGATGGGGGCCGACGTGCCCAGCGCCTCGCGGAAGCGGTCGAGTTCCCGGCCACAGAGCTGATCGGCGGTCCTCACGCCACCGCCGCACCCGCGCCCGATGGTATCGGCGTCGAGCGGCATCGTTTTCTCGCAGGAACAGGCGAACACGATACGGTCGGACACGAGAAGACCTTGCGCGGGAGGGGACGGATGGGGCGAGGCGCGTGGGCCCTTCGCAGCATCCTTTGTATCTTATATACTCGAAACGTTCGAAACTGCGATCCGACACACGGGCGCAGCGGCACCGCGTCCGACGCGGACCTGGTCCGATGCCGATCTTGCCGCGCCGGGCCGTCCTTGTCTCGGCGCCTCGCGACGGGCATCTGCGCCCTGGCAGGCCGGCCACGACCTTCTCACGATGATGAACGCTTCCATGACCGCGATCGCCGCCGACCCGGCCGCCAAGGCCCTTCCATTGCCCCTGGCTTTGCCCCCCGCCTTCACGAGCCTGGTGCTCGCGCCGCCCGCCGATGCCTTCGCCGAGGCCGTTGCGCTGGCAAGGCGCGACGGGGCCGAGGCGGCGGGCACTCTGGTGCTGGTGGAACGGGCGGATGTCATCGACTGCGCGGTGGTGCTGGCGCCGGACGAGCCCCTCGTCTCCGCGCGGCGGGCCTTCCTCGCGGGGATGACGGCCCTCGCCGATGCCGTCGGCGCGCATGGCCCTCCCGAGATGCCTCTCACCTTCATCTGGCCCGACGTGCTGATGTTCGACGGCGCCCGCCTCGGCGGCGGACGCCTCATCTGGCCGGAGGATTGCGTCGAGGTCGATACGCCGGACTGGCTGGTCTTCTCCTGCATGCTGATCGCTTCGAAGGCGGATGCGGGCGATCCCGGCCTGACTCCGGACTCGACGGCCCTCGACGAAGAGGGATTCCCGTCCGGTATCCGGCCGCTTCTCGTCGAGAGTTTCGCCCGCAATCTGATTCGGGCCTTCGACGTCTGGGCGGAGGACGGCTTCGAGGCGGTCGCGGGTCGCTACCTCGCCCACCTGCCCACGCCGCCGGGCGTACCCGTGCGGATCGACAGCGACGGTGACGTGATCCTCGGCGGGAGCGAGCGCTGGCCCCTCGCCGCCCTGCTGCGCGCGCCCGCTTGGCTCAGTCCGGAGACCGGAGCGGTGCGGCTGTGAGCGCCTTGCGGCTGCCGCGCACCCTGCGCCTCGATCCCTCGGACACCTTCGTCTTCGCGCATCCGGCCGAGCCCGGCGAATGGGCGGTGACGGGTTCGTTCCTGTTCTGGGACCAGGATCTCGATGCGCTGGAGGGCAAGTCCCGCGCCGCCTTCCGGTCCGGCTTCGTCGGCGTCACCTCGCTCGGCTTCTCCACCCTCGTGGTCGTGAGCGAGGCGACCGAGGCCGAGCGCGACGCGGCCGTGGAGGATCTCGCCCGGCATCTCCACGAGCGACTGGGCGCCCCGGACCGCGACGCGGCACGGGCGGCAGCCCGCGAGGAGGTCGAGTTCGCCGCCTCGCTCTGCAATCTGGCCGTGGGCAGCGTGGTCGCGATGCACAGGACCGCCCGGAACGGCGAGATCGCGGAAGCCTTCCGGACCCTGCACCAGCGCGAGGCGGGTCTTCCCGGGGCCGACCGTCTGCATGCCCATGCCCGCGCCTTTCACTTCGTGGAGACCGACGAGGCGGAGCCCGAGGAACGGGCCGACCTCATCGGCCTCGCCCGCAATCCTTCAGGAACCTGAGCCCATGCGCAGCCCGACCTCCCGGAACCCGGCACGATGACCGAGTTCTGGGTTTCCAGCGGCCACCATCTCACGCAGCGCACCGAGGGCGGCGGCCTGCGCGTCACCGACGAGCTGATCCTTGCCTATCTGGCACGGCCCGAGCTCGTTCCTCCGGACGAGGCCTGTGCCGCCGAACGGGCCCTCCATGCCGACCTGCTGGCGCAGCCGCGCCGCATCGTGCCGCCGGAGGCTGTCGCGGCGCTCGCGGATGCGGATGCCCGCGAGAACTGGGAGGTCCTGCTCGCGTTCCGGGACCGGCTCCTGGCCTCTCGCTCCATCGAGGCGGCTTATCTCGATCTGGTGCGGCGCGGGCTGCAGGGTACGCCGTCGCTGTTCCTGAACCAGCTCGTCCACCTCATCCTGCGCAACGCGCTCGACGGGTGCGACGACCCCTTCGTATTGCGGGCGGCCGAACTGTTCTTCCGGCCCCAGCGCGTGAGCCGACAGGACGGCGCCGTCCTCCTCGCCGATTCCGAGGTCATCGAGGCGCGCGAGGGCGGCGCACCGCTCTCGCCCCTCGTGGCGATGCTCGGCAAGGAGGCGGCGAACGAACTCGACGTCCTCAATCCGGAGAATGCCTGGAGCTATTGGAGCCGGTCGGATGCCTTCTCCATGGCGCTGAACCTCGGTTCCAGCGCCCGCAGCCGCGAAGGACTGGCGCGCGTCATCGAGGCCTTCGTCGGGCATCTGCTGAACCTGCGCGTCCGCGTCGAACCGCTGGAGCGGCTGGAGGATACCGATTGGCGCTGGTTCGTCGGCCTCGATGCCGAGGCGACCCGCATCGGCAACGCCCTCTGGCGCGGCGAAACCGTCGAGGCCGCCGACCAGGCACGCGTGATCGCGATCTTCAGCCTCACCTTCGCGGATGCGGCCTTCGTGGATCCGGCCGTCGGCGACAGGCACGTCTACCTGCTGCTGGCCGCCACCGCTGCCAACCTCGTGGCGATGAAACCGCAGAACCTGATCGCCGGCCTGCCCCTGAGGGGCGTCCCGTCCGGCTCCTGATACCGGAACGGCGCGCTGGCGCGTTGACCCCGCGCGTGAAGGAAAAAGCGATGCCCGAGAACCATTTCGAGGTCGGCGTCCTGGTGGCACGGCGGCGCCTGCGCGGTCCCTGGGCGAGCCATGCCTGGATGCCGGTCGCGGCGCTGCCGGCAGCGCCACCGGTGGCGGACTGGACCAAGCTTTCCGAAAACGAGGACGAGACGGTGTTCTACGCCGGCGCCTTCGACGTGTCCCTGCATCCGGCCGAGACTTCGCATTATCGCGACAACCTCGTCTCAGGCCGGCCCTCGCTGTGGATCGCGCTGCGCAAGCTCGGCGAGGATGAATACGAGGTCGCTGCGGTGACGGCCGATCCCTACGAGGGTGAATCCATGGCTGAGGGTATCGGCGAAATCGTCGAGGCCGTGCCGATGCCACCCGAGTCGCAGGCCGTGCTGCTGGCCTTCTTCGAAGCCTTCCACGTCGAGCGCCGGTTCGAGAAGCGCAAGCGCGACCGCGCCGATCCGGAAGCCCTGGCGCGCGGCGGACAGCGCAAGGGACGCGCGGAATGAGCGATGGTATCCTCTCGCGCTGGGCCCGACGCAAACAGGCGGTGCGCGCCGCTGAGCGCGCTGCCCGCGTTCCAGCGCAGCCGCCCGTCGATCAAGACTCACCCCTCGGCGCGCCGAACTCCGAGGAAGGCTCTCGCGAGGCAGTCTCGCCCGAGGAGGCCGACGCCCTGGCCGAAGCGATCGCGCGATTGCCGCGCCTCGAGGATCTGACGGCTGATATGGACCTGACGCCCTTCCTGCGTGCTGGCATCCCCTCCGTCCTGCGCAACGCCGCGCTTCGGCGGATGTGGTCTGTGGACCCGTCCGTCCGGGACTTCGTGAGCGAGGCACGGGAATACGCCTACGACTGGAACGTCCCGGGCGGTGTTCCGGGCCTCGGGCCGATGCTTCCGACGGACGATATCGGGGCGATGGTCCAGCGCATCATGACCGGGCATGCGCCGATACCGGAGCAGACCGAGACGGATACGGATGTGGTCGAACCGGAACTCGGGTCCGATGCCCTCGCCGGAACAGATGACCCGGCCGGCGAGCCCGAGCCGACGATCGCGCACGCGGAAACGCCCCCGCTTATTCCTGCACCCGAACCGGAGCAGACATATCAATCGCCCACAATTGTCTCGCGCCTGCGACGCCATGGCGGAGCGATGCCCGGGTAATCACGGGAAACGCGATTGCGCGCAAAGGAAAGCCTTTTTATCATGGATCCAAACTAGGCGGGTCCGTAAGAGATCGGACATCGAACGATCCAGATCGGGGAGAGGAATGCGTTCCGTTGCGCCGTTTTCAGAGCCTTCGGCGGGTGGCGGCGCCGGCCTGTCTGCATCCATCAACCTGAACCCCCCGATGACCTTGGCCGTGGACGACGTCGATCAGCTTCGCGCACAGCAATACGATCTTCTGGCCGTTCTGCTCGGTCGCCCGCCCGGGGGCGATCTGCTTTCGGCTATAGCAGCGCTGAAGGGCGGTGACAGTGTGCTCGGGCGGGAAGTCGCGGCCCTCGGTAAGGCGGCCATGACCACGTCGCCGGATGCGGTGGAACGCGAATATTTCGAGCTCTTTGTGGGGGTCGGACGCGGCGAGTTGCTGCCCTACGCCTCCTACTACCTCACCGGTTTCTTGAACGAACGACCCCTCGCTCGCGTCCGCGAGGACTTCGCAGTCCTCGGCATCGAGCGGGACGAGGCCATGACCGAACCGGAGGATCACCTGGCGATTCTCCTAGATGTGATGGCGGGGCTTGCGGCCGGTCGTTTCCCGGTGGAGGGCGGGGGCGAGCGTGCCTTCTTCCTTCGGCACATCGCGCCCTGGGCAGAGCGATTCTTCGCGGATCTGGAGCGCGCCAGGGCGGCGCGGTTCTACCGCGCGGTGGGGGCACTCGGGCGTGCCTTCCTCGAGGTGGAGGCGGTCGCCTTCGCCATGGATGCCTGAACGGGCATCCGCACATTCGGGTTTGCGGCACTGGGCCGTCGAGGCCGGCGCTCTTGGAGGAACAACGACGATGGGACAGGATCAGAAAGACCAGCTCGGCCGTCGCCAGTTCTTCCGCGCGCTCGGGGGCGGCACGGTGGCGGCCGCGGTCGGCGTCGCCACCGCACCGATGACGGCCACCGAGGCCCAGGCCTACGACCCCGGCGCCGACGAGACCCGGTCGCGCTATCGCCTCAGCGACGAGGTGAAGGCGTTCTACCGGACCAACGGCTACGAAACTCTCCAGAACAGCACCAACGCCGCCGGGAAGAAGTGAGTCTGCGATGCTGACCAAGCGCAAGAGCGGCGAGGCGAGCCGCACCAAGCACCAGGCCGTTGCCGCCGGCCTCGCCGCCGGAGTGCTCGACCGACGCGGCTTCCTGAAGAAGTCCGGCCTCACCGCCGGTGCCCTGGCGGCGGCCGGGACGATCCAGCTCGGCGCGGTTCGTCAGGCGCGCGCCGCCGGCTCCTCGGCGGTCGGACCCGATGTCCAGATCAAGCGCAACGTCTGCACGCACTGCTCGGTCGGCTGCACGGTGACCGCCGAAGTGGTGAACGGCGTCTGGGTCGGCCAGGAGCCGTCCTATGCCAGCCCGATCAACCGGGGCACGCACTGCGCCAAGGGCGCCGCCATCCGTGAGCTCGTCTCCTCGGATCGCCGCCTCAAGTACCCGATGAAGCTCGTCGGCGGACAGTGGCAGCGCGTGTCCTGGGAGCAGGCCATCGAGGAGATCGGTGACAAGCTCGGCGCCATCCGCGAGAAGAACGGGGCCGATTCTGTCTACTGGCTCGGCTCGGCCAAATTCACCAACGAGGCCGCCTACCTGATGCGCAAGTTCGGCGCCTTCTGGGGCACGAACTCAGTCGATCACCAGGCGCGCATCTGCCACTCGACCACGGTGGCGGGCGTTGCCAACACCTGGGGCTACGGCGCCCAGACCAACTCCTACAACGACATCCGCAACGCCAAGACGATGATCATCCTCGGCGGCAACCCCGCCGAGGCGCATCCGATCTCCATGCAGCACGTGCTGTCGGGCAAGGAGATCAACCGCGCGAACATGATCGTCATCGATCCGCGCTTCACCCGGACGGCGGCGCATGCCACCGAGTACGTCCGCATCCGCTCCGGCACCGACATTCCGGTGGTCTGGGGCATCCTCTGGCACGTCTTCCAGAACGGCTGGGAGGACAAGGAGTTCATCGCGCAGCGCGTCTACGCGATGGACGACGTCCGCAAGGAAGTCGCCAAGTGGACTCCGGAAGAGGTCGAGCGCGTCTCCGGCGTACCCGGCGAGCAGCTGCGCCGCGTGGCCGAGAAGTTCGCCAAGGAGAAGCCCGCGACTCTGATCTGGTGCATGGGCGCGACCCAGCACACGGTCGGCACCGCCAACGTGCGCGCGCTCTGCATCCTGTGTCTCGCCACCGGTAACGTTGGGAAGCCGGGAACGGGCGCCAACATCTTCCGTGGCCACACCAACGTTCAGGGCGCCACCGATCTCGGCCTCGATGTCACTTCGCTGCCGCTCTATTACGGCCTCGTCGAGGGTGGCTGGCGCCACTGGGCACGCGTCTGGGACGTGCCCTACGAGTGGCTGCAGTCGCGCTTCGACGAGGTTCCCGCAGCGGCGGGGCGCAAGGCCCGCTCGCGCAAGGAGAATATGGAGGCCCCCGGCATCACCTCGACGCGCTGGTTCGACGCCGTGAACCTGCCGCCGGAGCAGATCGACCAGCGCAGCCCGATCAAGGCCTTCATGGTGTTCGGCCACGGCGGAAACACCGTGACCCGCCTGCCCGAGGCCATCGAGGGCATGAACAAGCTCGAGCTTCTAGTGGTTGCGGATCCGCATCCCACCACCTTCGCGGCGCTCGATGCCCGGCAGGACAACACCTACCTCCTGCCGATCTGCACCTCCCTGGAGATGGAGGGCTCGCGCACGGCCTCGAACCGCTCGATCCAGTGGGGCGAGCAGATCGTGAAGCCGGCCTTCGAGTCGAAGAACGACTACGAGGTGCTCTACCTCCTGGCCAAGAAGCTCGGCTTTGCCGAGACGCTGTTCAAGAACATCAAGGTCGAGAACAACGTCCCCTCGGCGGAGGATCTGCTGCGCGAGATCAACCGCGGCGGCTGGTCGACGGGCTATTGCGGCCAGAGCCCGGAGCGTCTGAAGGCGCATATGCGCAACCAGGCGAAGTTCGACCTGATCACGCTTCGCGCCCCGAAGGACGATCCGGAGGTCGGCGGTGACTATTACGGCCTGCCCTGGCCGTGTTGGGGCAAGCCGGAACTGCGCCATCCGGGCACGGCGATCCTCTACAACACCTCCCTGCACGTGAAGGACGGCGGCAGCACCTTCCGGGCGCGGTTCGGCACGGAGCGCAACGGCCAGACCCTGCTCGCCGAGGACAGCTTCACCAAGGACTCCGATCTCACGGACGGCTATCCGGAATTCACCTTCGGCGTGTTCAAGAAGCTCGGCTGGGATAAGGACCTCACGGCGGACGAACTCGCGACGATCCTCAAGATCGGCGGCGACAAGCCCGACACCGTGAGCTGGGCCACCGATCTGTCGGGCGGCATCCAGCGGGTCTGCCTCGACCACGGCGTGATCCCGTTCGGCAACGGCAAGGCGCGGGCGAATGCATGGAACCTGCCCGATCCCGTGCCGGTGCACCGCGAGCCGATCTACTCGCCCCGCCCCGACCTCGTGGCCAAGTACCCGACCCGGCCCGACGAGCGTCAGTTCCGCATGCCGAATATCGGCTTCTCGGTTCAGAAGGCGGCCGTCGAGCGCAACGTGGCGCGCGACTTCCCCATCATCCTGACCTCCGGCCGTCTCGTGGAATACGAGGGCGGCGGCGAGGAGACCCGCTCGAACCCGTGGCTCGCCGAGCTGCAGCAGGACATGTTCGTCGAGATCAACACCGGCGATGCCGCCGAGCGCGGCATCAAGGACGGGTCCTGGGTCTGGGTCACGGGCGCTGAGAACAGCTCCAAGGCCAAGATGAAGGCGCTGGTCACCGACCGTGTCGGCAAGGGCGTCGCGTTCATGCCCTTCCACTTCTCGGGATGGTACGAGGGCAAGGACATGCGCGACTTCTACCCGAAGGGCACCGACCCGGTGGTCCTCGGTGAGAGTTCGAACTCGGTGACCACCTACGGCTTCGACCCTGTGACGGGCATGCAGGAGACGAAGTGTACCCTGTGCCAGATCAAGGCCGCGTGAGAGGAGCGCATCCACTATGGCCCGTATGAAGTTCCTCTGTGACGCTGACCGTTGCATCGAGTGCAACGCCTGCGTCACCGCGTGCAAGAACGAGCACGAGGTGCCCTGGGGCATCAACCGCCGTCGCGTGGTGACGCTGAACGACGGAAAGCCGGGCGAGCGCTCGGTCTCCATGGCGTGCATGCATTGCACCGACGCGCCCTGCGCCGCCGTGTGTCCGGTGAACTGCTTCTACACCACGGCGGATGCGGTGGTGCTGCACTCCAAGGACATCTGCATCGGCTGCGGCTACTGCTTCTACGCCTGCCCGTTCGGTGCGCCCCAGTACCCGCGCGTCGGGAACTTCGGTTCGCGCGGCAAGATGGACAAGTGCACCTACTGCTCCGGCGGCCCGGAGCCGGACCTCTCGGTGGCGGAGTACGAGAAGTACGGCTCGAACCGCCTTGCCGAGGGCAAGCTCCCCCTCTGCGCGGAGATGTGCTCGACCAAGGCGCTGCTGGCCGGTGACGGCGAGATGATCGCTGAGATCTACAAGCAGCGCGTGGTCAAGCGCGGCTACGGCTCCGGAGCCTGGGGCTGGAAGACGGCCTATCGCGAGACCGTGGCGATCTGATCGCCACGACACCGATCCTGGGATCGCCGGCTCACGGCGATCCCGAGACGACACGCCACTCGAAAGGAACGCCGATGCGGCGGGCAGTCACGCTACTCAGCACCCTCGTCCTCGCCACGACGCTCCTGGCCGCTCCGGCGGCGTTCGAGCCCGCGCGGGCGCAGAACCCGCAGCAGCAGGACGGGCTGAACCCGATGGGTGCCAAGCCCACGGCCGACTCCGTCAACGAGGAATTCCTGTTCAAGCAGGGTTCCAAGATCCAGGGCCGCATCAGCATTCCGGACGGCAAGGCGGCGAACCTGATCCAGCCGCAGGGCCGCGAGTACCAGTCGTTCCGCGAGGGCTACCTGCCCTGGATCGGTGCGGCCTTCATCCTCGGAATGATCGCCGCGCTCGGCGGGTTCTTCCTCTGGCGCGGACGCATCCTCACCGACGACACCCAGGAATCCGGCCGGAAGATCCTGCGGTTCAATGCCTTCGAGCGCTTCACCCACTGGATGACGGCCGTCTGCTTCATCATCCTCTCGCTGTCCGGCCTGAACTACATCTTCGGCAAGCGCCTGCTGATGCCCCTGATCGGACCCGAGGCGTTCGGCGCCATCGCCCAATGGGCCAAGTACAGCCACGTCTATCTCGCCTGGCCGTTCATGTTCGGTGTGGTGATGATGTTCGTGGTCTGGATCAAGGACAACATCCCGAACCGCATCGATTGGGCCTGGATCAAGGCGGGCGGCGGCTTCATCGGCAAGAAGCACCCCCACGCGGCCCGCTTCAACGCCGGCCAGAAGGGCGTGTTCTGGATGGTCGCGGGCTTCGGTGCCGCCATGGGCGTCACCGGCCTGATGATGCTGTTCCCGTTCGCGCTCCTCGACATCAACGGCATGCAGGTGATGCAGGTCATTCACTCGCTGATCGGCATCGTGTTCATCGCCGGCATCCTGGCGCACATCTACATCGGCACGCTCGGCATGAAGGGCGCCTACGATGCCATGGGCAGCGGCGAGGTCGATCTTGCCTGGGCGCGCGCCCACCACGACCTCTGGGTCGAGCAGGAGCAGGCGAAGACCGCGAGCGGCCCGCAATTGGGTCGGGGTCGCCACCCCGCTCCCGCTGAATAATCTGCCAGGCCGCTCGGGCGGCGACGAGGATTACGACCATGAAAGCCTTCATCGTCGCCGTGATTGCCGCCATCGGCCTCGGCGTCCTGGCCATGTACGCCCTGACCAGCAATCAGACGTTCGCCTACCAGGCCTTCGCGACCACGGGGGCACGGGTGTCGGAGCCTGGCACCAACCTCGTCGGCGAGAAGTGGACCGGCGATCCGAACACCAACGACACCGGTGAATCGGCGCACGGCAAGGCGACCGGTGAACCCTCGCATCCGAAGCGCTCCTGAAACCCGAACGACGTCCCGTGCACCGCACGGGTACGGCCGCGCAACGAGTCCGGAACCAGGGGACCGAGCATGATCCACCGCCTCTCCATCGCCGCGCTCCTCTTGTCGACGAGCCTCTCCGTGCAAACGGCGTCCGCGCAGGATGCGGCGCCCGCCCGCGGCCCGGCGAACCTGTGCCAGGAACTCGTGGCCTTCGTGAAGAAGCCGGAGGAGAAGAAGCAGGAAGCCGCGACGCCGGCATCGCAATCGACCGCCGTCTCGAACGCCTCCGGCAAGAGTGACGGTCAACCTTCGTCGTCCGGTGGGCCGACGCAGCAGAGTTCCGGGCTAAGCGGGCCGACCAAGCCGGAGACCCAGGCTCCGACGGCCGACGCGCGTCCCGGGACAAGCGATGGCAAGGCCACGTTGGCGCATGCCAATGCTGCCGCGAAGAGCCCGCCCGCCCCGGCCGCGTCCGCCCCGAGCCCGAAGCCGGATGAAGCGGTCATCAGCCGGATCGAAACGGCTGCCGCCTCGAACGATCAGGTGGCCTGCCGCGCCGCCGCACGCACCATGCGCGTCGCCGGTGTCGTCATGACCCCGGCCCTTCTGGCTCTGGCCGCCCTCGATCCGAAATTCTACGGTGCCGAGCAGCCCTGAGGCGTTGGTCCGGTCCAAGCCGATCTGCGCAACCGACGGCGACGTCGCTGCTGCGCAAGGCATCAGGCGCGTCGGCTGTGCGGACCATTGGGCTTCCTGTGGCGGGATCCCCCTCGCAGGCCGCGAAGGTTCTTCCCGTGGAGCTGCTGAAGGTTAGGCTGCGGTACTCGCGATTTCGCGCGCCGCTTTACAGCTTCGATGATGTCACTGATCCACGGGGCAGCTGACGGGCAGCCGACCTCGATCGTCTCTACTTAATACGTCGAGTTTCTCACACCGTGATCCGCTTGGCCGCCGGATCGCGAGCTTTGTGAAGCACCACACTTCCGCTGCCTTCTCGCCTCGACGCTGAACCTGGTGTGAATCTCGCTCCGTTTCACCCCGTTCCAGGGGCGATGATCGCGATGGTCTTCCCGCAATTCTGTTGCGCCGCCGTGTGTCCCCTGCCACGGGCGGTTCCTTGGGGACCCTCGCCGGAACGATAGCTCCGCCGCCATTGATCCGCCTAAGGCCGGCGCGCCCTGCTCCGATAGACGCAAGTTTCGGCGTCATATGGGAACTCTTGCAGAACACTTGCGGAACGTTTAACGTGTTCGTGGTTTGTTTCTGCGGTCGCACGCCGCAGCCCACGGCTCCAACGAAGAGTGTTCCGCATGTTGACGCGTAAGCAACTGGATTTGCTCCAGTTCATCCAGCACCGGATGCGCGAGAGCGGCGTTCCTCCCTCCTTCGACGAAATGAAGGATGCGCTGGATCTCAAGTCGAAGTCCGGCATCCATCGCCTGATCACAGCGCTCGAGGAGCGCGGCTTCCTGCGCAGGCTGCCGAACCGGGCCCGGGCCATCGAAGTAATTCGTATGCCGGAGAGCTTGAGCGGCGACGCTGTCGGCGGACGCAGCAGCGTTCCATCGGAGCCGCGTCGGTTTACTCCGAGCGTGGTCGAGGGCGGCAAGGGCAAGGCTCCCCCGGCGGGCGCGTCGGTGTCCCGTCTGCCGACCACGCAGGCGATGGATGAGAGCGGCCGGGCGGTCACGATTCCCGTCATGGGTCGGATCGCGGCCGGTACGCCCATCGCCGCCATTCAGGAGCAGAGTCACTCGGTGACGATGTCTCCGGATTTCCTCGCCGGTGGCGAGCATTACGCCCTCGAGGTGCGGGGCGATTCGATGGTCGATGCGGGCATCCTGGACGGTGACCTCGTGGTCATCCGCAAGCAGGACACGGCGAATACCGGCGACATCATCGTGGCGCTGATCGACGACGAGGAAGCGACCCTGAAGCGCCTGCGCCGCCGGGGTTCGTCCATCGCGCTGGAGGCGGCCAATCCCGCCTATGAAACCCGTGTGCTCGGGCCGGATCGTGTGCAGATCCAGGGACGGTTGGTCAGTCTCGTTCGACGCTACTGAGCCTCGTCGTCGGGTCCGGCGTCGGCGTCCTCCGCGTTCGGCGTGTTCGATCCGGATTTCGTGGGCAGGCTGGGCGTGGTGGGCTCTGAGACGGCCACCGGGGGTGTGCTTGACGTGCGCCACGGCACCGTTTCGCCGGGACGACGTGCCGTCGTCACGATGGGCCCGTCACGGGTCAGTCTGATCGCTGTCGCCCCGTGGGTCTTGAGGAAGGCACGGTCGACGATCACTTTGGCCGCGCAACCGGGCGGAGCCTCCCGTTGCGTGATCAGGATGTCGGCCCTGGCGCAATCCTCGGGCAGCGCTCGCTTGTCGGTCGCAAGTGCGATTGTGCGCCCGTCGCTCATCTGCAGGGTACAGCCCAGACGGTCGCAACGCGCGGCCGGAGATGCCTTGATGTCCGCTGCTTTTCTGCCGTCGCCATCCGCCTTGAGCCATTGTTCGAGCACGAAGGCCGGGGGGCGACCGAGCATCGCGAGGCGCCCGGTTCGGTCGCGGATCGCCGCGCCGGCGCCATCACGGTCGATATAGAGGTCGTACCGGTCAGGCCGGACTGCGAGGCCGATGCCGACGATGGCCGGGATCAGACCGAGCCAGCGCAGGGACGACGCTGGCAGGGTGAGCATGACGACGGCGCAGGCGAGCAGAGCCAGTGCGCCGGTGCCGTATGCGGGTACGACGTAGGTCGCATGTCCGAACTCGGCAATCCAAGTCGAGATCGTGAGCATCCCCCGCACTGCCAGCCCCATCGCCCACCAGACCGGCTGATCGAGGGCGAAGGGATAGGCCAGGATTCCGAGCACGGCGGCGGGCATCACCGCCAGGGAGACCAGCGGCAGGGTCAGGGCATTTCCCACGAGGCCGAAGGGCTGCACCGTCTGAAAATGGTAGGTCGCGAAGGGCGCCGTAGCGATCTGTGCCACCAGGGTGGTGGCCAGCGTTCCGACAATGGCGGCGAGCAGCCATCCGACGGCGCGGGCGAAACGACCTGCGCCGTCGCGCCGGAACGCATGGCCGCCGAGCAGCGGCGCACAGGCGATGAGGCCGGCGACGGCTCCGAACGACATCTGGAAGCTCGGCCCCAGGACACCTTCCGGCTCCCGCGTGAGGGCGATCAGCGCCGCCAGAGCGAGGTTGCGCATGCTCAGGGCGGGGCGGTCCACCAAAATGGCGCCCAGCATCACCAGCGTCATGATGAGGGAACGTTCGGCGGCGATATCCCACCCTGAGAAGACGCAGTAGGCCGTCACGCCGAGCATCGCGCAGGCGGCAGCGATCTTCTTGATCGGCCAGTGCAATGCGAGGAACGGCACCAGGGCGAGGATGGCGCGGACCAGCCAGAAGACCACGCCGGCCGCCAGCACCATGTGGAGCCCGGAGATCGAAACCACGTGATAGATGCCCGCCGCCCGCAGGACATCGTTGGTCGCGCCGCTGATGAGGCCGCGCTTTCCGGTGACCAGGGCGGCCGCCACGGCCCCGGCCTGACCGCCATTGGCATCGGTGATGCGCCGCGTAAGCGCGTTGCGAGCCGCATCGATCGTCGATGCGAGGCGGGCCTGCCATGGCACCGTATCGTGCGGTGGCAGGACTTCGATCTTGCCGACGAGTGACCCGACCGCGCCGATTCCGCGAAAGAACGCATCGCGTGCGAAGTCGTAGCCGCCGGGCCGCGCGGCTTCCGGGGGTGGGAGGAGCCGCGCGGTGGCGGAGATCCGATCTCCCGGCTTGAGGATCATGGCCTTGCGGTAGGAGACCCGCACCCGGGTCGGTCGCGTCTCCGGCCCGAGCGTGCCGAAGCCCTCTACCCGTACGATCAGGCGTGCACCCTCGTCGCGCTCGTCCAGCCCTTCGATCGTCCCAGTCAGGGGCGCGATCGTCGTTCGCGACAGGATCGGGCCGGCCACGCGCTGCACCCGGAGCGTCGCTGCCGCGAAGCCAAGGAACGCAGCGATGGCTGCAAGCACCAGGGCCATGGCCATCGGCCGGGTCGCCAGGAAGGGCGTGAGACCGGCGAGGCCGGCAGCGGCGACGAGGGGCGCGGCCAGAGCGGGCTGGCCCTGCGTCTCCGTGAAGAACACCAGGATGCCGAGGGCGAAGGCGACGGCGAGCCAGGGGAACAGGCGGCGCTGCTCGATTTCGCGGGTCCAGCCGGCTTCCAGCCAGGCACGGACAGGCTCAACCCACGGCCGGCGCACGGCGGCCAAGCGGGCGAACCGCTCCGCCACCGCCGCCTTCCGCGCCTGCGCCATCGCCGCGACCTCCGAGCCGCGCCCCGAGAGCGGCGTGGGACGATACGTTTTCTTAACGCCCCGCGTCGCGCATGCTACACGCGCGTTCCCGGGCCGGTCGATCCGCCTCCCGCCCGTTCCAACAGCCACTTCAAGTCAAGATTGATGTCGTCAGCCGTCGTCACGCGCTTTGCCCCCTCGCCTACGGGCTACCTGCACATCGGCGGGGCCCGCACGGCCCTGTTCAACTGGCTCTACGCCCGTCGCTTCGGCGGCCGCATGCTGCTGCGCATCGAGGATACCGATCGCGAGCGCTCCACGCAGGGCGCGATCGATGCGATCCTCGACGGGATGCGCTGGCTCGGCCTCGATTGGGACGGGGACGTGATCTACCAGTACGCCCGTGCGGACCGGCACCGCGAGGTGGCCGAGAGCCTGCTCGCCTCCGGCAATGCCTACCGCTGCTACGCCACCCCGGAAGAACTCACGGCGATGCGCGAGACGGCGCGCGCCGAGGGGCGCCCCCTGCGTTACGACGGGCGCTGGCGCGACCGCGATCCCTCCGAGGCGCCGGCCGGCGTCAAGCCGGTGATTCGCCTGCGGGCGCCGACGGAGGGCGAAACGGTGGTGGAGGACGGGGTACAGGGCCGGGTCGTCTGGCAGAACAAGGACCTCGACGACCTCGTCCTGCTGCGCTCGGACGGCAACCCGACCTACATGCTCGCCGTCGTCGTGGACGATCACGACATGGGTGTCACCCAGGTGATTCGCGGTGACGATCATCTGACCAACGCCGCACGCCAGCGCCAGATCTTCGATGCCCTCGGCTGGGCGGCCCCTGCCATGGCGCATATCCCGCTCATCCATGGCGCCGACGGCGCGAAACTCTCGAAGCGCCACGGGGCTCTGGGCGTCGATGCCTACCGCGACCTCGGCTACCTGCCGGCGGCCCTGCGCAACTACCTCGTTCGCCTCGGCTGGAGCCACGGCGACCAGGAGGTGTTCTCCACCGATGAGATGATCGCGGCCTTCGACCTGAAGGCCATTGGCCGATCACCCGCGCGCTTCGATTTCGCCAAACTCGAGAACCTGAACGGCCTCTACATCCGGGGGGCGGCGGATGCCGACCTCGTCCGGGCCATCGAGGACGTGCTGCCGGCACTGGGCCCGTCCCGAGGCATCGCGGTGCCGCTCTCGGAGGAACTTCGCGACAAGCTCACCGCGGCGATGCCCGGGCTCAAGGAGCGCGCCAAGACCCTCGTCGAACTCCTCGACAGCGCCTACTACCTCACGGCCTCGCGTCCCTTGGTGCCGGACGAGAAAGCAAAGGGGCTGCTCGGCGACGAGGCCCGCGCTCGCCTCGCCGCTCTGCTCCCCGCCCTGGAGGCGCTGCCGGACTGGAGTGCGGCTACCACGGAAGGGGCCGTCCGCTCCTTCGCGGAGGCGAACGCACTCAAACTCGGACAGATCGCGCAGCCGCTCAGAGCGGCGCTCACCGGCCGTGCGACCTCCCCGCCCGTCTTCGACGTGATGGCGGTGCTGGGGCGCGAGGAATGCCTGTCCCGCCTGCAGGACCAAGCCGGCATCTGACGGTTGCATCCGGGGTCGTCGGCGCCAGCATCACGCAAAGAAGGGCTGACAAATCGGTCTGGATTTCGCTTGCGCTCCGGTGATTGGCGGCCCTTCGGTTGATGAGGGTCCGCCGATCCGCTACCCCGATGCTCGTGTGAGCAAGTGCAGCATGCGCTGTATTTGCGTCCCGGGTCCGGGTGGTCGAGTCCATCGCCACGCGGGCCGGCGCCGCCCCGCTGCCACGAAAGGATCCAGGTCTCCATGAGCGCCTCCAGCACGATCACCGTGGGCGACGACCACGTCGAGCTTCCGATCAAGACCGGCACGATCGGTCCGGACGTCATCGACATCGGCAAGCTCTACGCCAAGACCGGCAAGTTCACCTTCGATCCCGGCTTCACCTCGACCGCCTCCTGCGAGTCGAAGATCACCTACATCGACGGCGATGCGGGTGTTCTCCTCTATCGCGGCTATCCCATCGAGCAGATCGCCGAGCAGGGCGATTTCCTCGAGACCTGCTACCTGATGCTGTTCGGCGAGTTGCCGACCCCGGCCCAGAAGGCCGATTTCGACTACCGGATCACGCGCCACACCATGGTGCATGACCAGATGAACCGCTTCTTCCAGGGCTTCCGCCGCGACGCCCACCCGATGGCGATCATGGTCGCCTGCGTCGGTGCGCTCTCGGCCTTCTATCATGACTCGACCGACATCTCGGACGACCAGCAGCGCATGGTCGCGTCCATGCGCATGATCGCCAAGATGCCGACCCTTGCGGCGATGGCCTACAAGTATCACATTGGCCAGCCTTTCGTGTATCCGAAAAACGACCTCGACTACACTTCGAACTTCCTGCGGATGTGCTTCGCTGTCCCGTGCGAAGAGTTCAAGATCAACCCGATCTTCGCGCGCGCTCTGGATCGGATCTTCATCCTGCACGCCGACCACGAGCAGAACGCCTCGACCTCCACGGTCCGTCTCGCTGGCTCCTCGGGCGCGAACCCCTTCGCGTGTATCGCCGCCGGCATCGCCTGCCTGTGGGGCCCCGCCCATGGCGGCGCGAACGAGGCCGCCCTGAAGATGCTCGAGGAGATCGGGCACCCGGAGAACGTCGCCAAGTACGTGGCCAAGGCCAAGGATAAGAACGACCCGTTCCGCCTGATGGGCTTCGGCCACCGGGTCTACAAGAACTACGATCCGCGCGCCCGGATCATGCAGAAGACCACCCATGAGGTCCTGGGCCAGCTCGGCATCAAGGACGACCCGCTGCTGGAAGTCGCCGTGCAGCTGGAGCAGATCGCCCTCAAGGACGATTATTTCATCGAGAAGAAGCTCTACCCGAACATCGATTTCTACTCGGGCATCACCCTCAAGGCGATGGGCTTCCCGACCTCGATGTTCACGGTGCTGTTCGCGCTGGCCCGCACAACGGGCTGGATCGCCCAGTGGGCCGAGATGATCGAGGATCCGTCGCAGAAGATCGGTCGTCCGCGTCAGCTCTATATCGGTCCCGACAAACGCGAATACGTCGCGATCGATCAGCGCGGCTGATCGGACCGGGGCGCCCGCCGGATGATTTCCGGCGGGGCTCGCGGTGGCCGACCCTGTCCTGCACTCGTCAATGCGGACGGGCGCGGTCCACGACGGCGCGGGCGGCCGCGAAGGCTTCTTCGGCATCAAGGTCGGTCGTATCTAGGATGACGGCGTCGGCCGCTGCCTTCAGGGGCGCGGTCGAGCGCTGCGCGTCGCGGGCGTCTCGGGCGACGATGTCGTCGAGGATGGCGCCCAGCGTCGCCGACTCCCCGCGCCGCAGCAATTCGAGATGCCGGCGCCGGGCCCGCTCCTCGGGCGCCGCGGTGATGAACAGCTTCACCTGCGCGTTGGGGCAGACCACCGTGCCGATGTCGCGCCCGTCCAGCACCGCTCCGCTGGAATCCCCGGCGAAGCGCTGCTGCCAAGCGAGAAGTGCCGAGCGGACGGCCGGCACGGCCGAGATGCGCGAGGCCGCCTCCCCCATGGCGCGCTCGCGCAGGCGGGGATCTGCGAGTCGGTCGGCGATCAGGGTCGCGGCGGCGCGCGCGGCCGCCTGATGGTCGTCGAGGTTGTGGCCCGCGTCGATCACGGTCAGGGCCACGGCCCGGTAGAGCAGGCCGGTGTCCAGGTGGGGCAGGCCGTAATGCGCCGCCAGACGCTTGGCCAGTGTGCCCTTGCCGGAGGCGGCCGGCCCGTCGATTGCGATCACCATCGGCATGGCGCTCAACCCTCGATCCGGCCGCCGAGGGCCTGCATCGTCGGCAGGAAGCTCGGGAAGCTCGTGGCGATCATCGCGCCGTCATCCACCGTGACCGGTTCCGGCGTCGCCAGCCCCATGACGAGGAAGGCCATGGCGATACGGTGGTCGAGATGGGTGGCCACGGTGCCGCCGCCGCGTGCCGGCTCCCCGGTGCCGTGAACGACGAGGTCGTCGCCGTCCACGAGATAGGCGACGCCGTTGGCGCTGAGGCCATCGGCCACCGCCGCCAGGCGATCGGATTCCTTCACCCGCAATTCGTGAAGGCCTCGCATCCGCGTGGTACCCTCGGCGAAGGCCGCAGCGACGGCCAGGACGGGGTATTCGTCGATCATGGACGGCGCCCGCTCCGGCGGCACGTCGACACCCTTCAGGCGGCTCGCTCGCACCCGCAGGTCCGCCACGGTCTCGCCGCCCTCCTCCCGCTCCCGAAGCGCTTCGATGTCGGCGCCCATCTCGACGAGGGTGGTGATCAGCCCGATCCGCAGGGGGTTCATCATCACCCCCTCCAGGACCACCTCCGAGCCCGGGACGATCAGGGCCGCGACGAGGGGAAAGGCCGCTGAGGACGGGTCGGCGGGCACGATGACCTTCGCGCCGCGCAAGGTCGGCTGGCCGGTGAGCGTGATGGTCCGTCCGTGACCATCGGGACCGTGGGGCGCCACGTGCACCTCAGCGCCGAACAGGCGCAGCATCCGCTCGGTGTGGTCGCGGGTCGCGGCGGCCTCGATCACCGTCGTGGTGCCCGGCGCATTGAGCCCCGCCAGGAGCACCGCCGACTTGATCTGGGCCGAGGCGACCGGGGTCTCGTAGGTGATCGGAATCGCCTCGCGGGGACCGCGCAGCGTCAGCGGAACGCGCCCACCCTCCTCCTCGCTCGCCACCTCGGCACCCATGCGGACCAGGGGATCGAGGATCCGGCGCATCGGGCGCTTGCGCAGGGAGGCGTCGCCATCGAAGGTCGCCGTCACTGGCTGGCCGCCGACCACGCCCATCATGAGGCGCGACCCGGTGCCCGCATTGCCGAAATCGAGCACGTCTTCCGGATCCGTGAGGCCACCGAGCCCCACGCCGCGCACGCGCCAGCGTCCGTCCCCGACCCGCTCGACATCGGCGCCGAGGGCCTTGGCCGCGGCGGCGGTCCGGAGCACGTCGTCACCTTCCAGCAGGCCCTGAATGTTGGTCTCGCCGATGCTGAGCAGGCCGAAGATCATCGCCCGGTGCGAGATCGACTTGTCGCCCGGCGGGCGCAGGCTTCCACGTAAGGGAAGGCCGGCATGGGCGGTCAGGGGTTGCGGCTCGGAATCATGGGACACGGGCGATGACTTCATGAAGGGGCGCGGGCGCACAGATGTGCGGAGGCCGCCACGGCAATGATGGGGCCGGTTACCACAGCAGAGCCGCTGCCGTCATCCGACCGTCAGATCCATCCCGCCCGGATCTGCACCCAATCGCAGCCACGCGTGGCTGAACGCCCTCCGCCATCAGCGGAATTTGACAGGAGCGTCCCACACGACTAACGGGGCGCCTCTCCCAAAAGATCGCACGTACTAGAGGTTCGCCCGTGGCCAGACCGGAACTCGGCTTGAAGCGTCAATGCATGAGCTGCGGCGCCAAGTTCTACGACCTCGACAACGACCCGCCGACCTGCCCGAAATGCGGCACGATCTACCAGGTCGCCGCGGCTTCCGGCCGGGCTGCTCCCGCCCTCGCCGCACGCGCGGCCGCCGTGCCGGCGGATGACGACGAAGATACGGACGCCGAGAAGGGCGGTCCGGAGATCGTGTCCCTGGACGAGGTCGAGGCGGCCGAGGACGACGCGGACACCACCACCGAGGACGTGGATGGCGACAGCAACGACGATGCCGACGACACCTTCCTCGAGGAGGAAGACACCGGCGACGACGATGTGGCCGACCTGATCGACAGCGATATCGAGAGCGACGAGGAAGGCTAAGTCGCATCAGCCCCCAAACACCCGCTCGGCAAAAAAGTTTGCCGGCGGACCAGAAAGGGGGTTGAGGCGGCGGGAAAGCCCCAGTACATCACCGCCATCGACGGCGGGCAACGAGCCCGCCGCCGACGACCGCACCGGATGATCCAGAGATCGGTGCTTTGAGAGTGGGGCCTTAGCTCAGCTGGGAGAGCGCTTCCATGGCATGGAAGAGGTCATCGGTTCGATCCCGTTAGGCTCCACCAATCTCGCTTCACCAGGACTCCCGGGTCGCTTCAGAGGCAACCGTTCGACGATCGCTCGTCGTTCGGTTTTTTCGCGTTGGTGCATGAGATCAGCCGAGCCCGCGTCGCGCTCACGGACGAGGATTCTCGTGAAAGCGGGCGTGCCCTGTGAAAAAGGGGCTTGAGGCTGGGGGAAAGCCCCCGTATATCACCGCCATCGCCGGACGGGTTCAGACCTCTCCGCCGCGATCGACCATCCCGGTCATACCAGATGCCGGGATGCGATAAGTGGGGCCTTAGCTCAGCTGGGAGAGCGCTTCCATGGCATGGAAGAGGTCATCGGTTCGATCCCGTTAGGCTCCACCAAATTCCTTCCCGGCTGCCCCGTACATCGTCGTAGACCTTTCCGCCGCCGCTCCGTATTGCAGTGCGCCATGCCGTCGTGCTGACGGCGCGCCGCTTTCATGGTGGCGAGCGGTGCCGATGGTTGGGACGTGGTTCGGTGTTCATGGCGACAGCCCTTCCCGGCGATGCGATCCCGGCCGATGACGCGGCGCGCAGCTTGCGGGAACTCTGCGCTCGCCTCGTTGCCGGACCGAGCGCTACGGCGGTGCTGGAGCACTGGTGCCGCGAGCGCGGCGCCGCATCGTCGCCGGGCCTCGTCGCCCATGCGGTTCCGGGGGCGGAACGGCCCCCCTCCCCGGCGCAGCGCGAACGCCTGGAAATGCCCCGCGACGGCCTGGTGCGCTATCGCCGGGTGCGCCTCAGCTGCGGAAGCCGCGTACTGTCCGAGGCGGAGAACTGGTACGTTCCGGAGCGCCTGACCACCGCGATGAACGCCCTGCTGGACACCAGCGAGGTGCCGTTCGGGCGCGTCGTGCATGCCCTCGCGCCGTCGCGCCGTAATCTCGGCCTGCGCCTGCTTCCGGCGGCCGAGCACCCTGCCAGCGCGGCTCCGCACGCGCCGCTCTTCGCCATCGAGGCACTGCTGCTGCGCCAAGACGGGCTCCCGCTCTGCGAGGTCGCAGAGACCTATATCGGCGCCGTCCTGGCGCGCGATGAAGGGCATCCCGCGTAGGGGGCTGGCAACCTCTCGGGGTGCGGGCTATGCCCCTCGCCCGCGAGTACCCGAACAGGCAAGGACCCCAGCATGGCAGGCATCGGAACGGTGAGGCGAGGCTTCGGCCGCACAGGAATGATCGGTCTCGTCGTCGGAGGCGCCATTCTCTCCGGGATCGGCACCGCATCCGCGCAGAAGGCGTCCGACGCCAGCGGCCTCTGGCTGACGGAGACCGGCGGCTCGAAGGTGCGCATCAGCCGATGCGGCAATGGCTATTGCGGCGTCCTCGCGAGTGTCTCCGGGCCCGGTCTCGACGCGAAGAATCCTGACCCGTCCCTGCGCACGCGCAGCCTCGTGGGCGTTGAGATCATGAACGCGCGCAACGCCAGCGGCGACAGCTTCGAGGGCTCGCTCTACAATCCGAACGACGGCAAGACCTACTCGGGCAGCCTCACCATCAAGGGTCCGAACCTGGTCGAGGTATCAGGCTGCGTGATGAGCGTGTTCTGCAAGAGTCAGACCTGGAAGCGCGCGAACTGACGGACTGAGCCCCACGGCCGAAGCCCTCGCGCCGCGATGCGCGAAAGGCCTCTGCCGTGGTTCGGCTTCAGGCCGCCAGGGCTGCTCGAATCGCCTCGATGGCGGCCTGGGCGCCTGCGCCCTCCGGGCCGCCGGCCTGGGCCATGTCGCGGCGTCCGCCGCCACCCTTGCCTCCGAGATGTCCAGCGCCGGCGCGGACCAGGGCCACCGCATCGTAGCGCTCCGTCAGATCCGGGGTCACGCCGACCACGAGCCCGGCCTTGCCGTCGGGGGCGACGCCCACGATGGCGACGATGCCGGAGCCGAGGCGGGTCTTGCCCTCGTCGGCCAAGCTCTTGAGGTCGCGCATCTCGACGCCCTCGACCACCCGAGCCATCACCTTCACGCCGCCGATCTCGGCGATGCCGTCATCCGTGCCCGAGCCGGCGCCGCCCATGGCGATCTTCTTGCGCGCCTCGGTCAGCTCGCGCTCCAGGCGGCGGCGGTCCTCGATCAGGGCCGCGAGGCGGTCCGGAACGTCCGTCGCTGAGGCCTTCAGGAGGCCGGCGATCTGCGTCAGCGTGCGGCTCTCCTCGGCGCGGTGGCGCCGGGCCGCTTCCGCCGTCAGGGCCTCGATGCGACGCACGCCGGCGCCGACCGCGCTCTCGCCGATCACCGAGACTTGACCGATCTCGCCGGTGCGGCGCGCATGGGTGCCGCCGCAGAGCTCCACCGAGAACGCCTTGGTACGCCCGGCCTCACCCGTGACGGGCGCGCCCATGGACACCACCCGAACCTCGTCGCCGTACTTCTCGCCGAACAGGGCGCGGGCGCCGGATTCGATGGCCTCCTCCTGCGCCATCAGCTTCGTCACCACGGGGGTGTTCTGCAGGAGTACCGCGTTGGCGATGTCCTCCACGGCCCGGATCTCGGCCTCGTCCATGGGCTTCGGGTGGCTGAAATCGAAGCGCAGCCGGTCGGCGGAGACGAGCGAGCCCTTCTGGGCCACGTGGTCGCCGAGGACCTGGCGCAGGGCCTCGTGCAGCAGGTGGGTCGCCGAGTGATTCGCGCGGATGGCTGAGCGACGGCCGTTGTCGACCGCGAGTTCCACGGCTTGGTTGAGAGACAAGGTGCCCTGATCGACCGTGACGTGGTGGACGAACAGGTCGCCGAGCTTCTTCTCGGTGGCCGTCACCCGCGCCGTCAGGCCGCCGGCGGACAGGGTGCCGGTATCACCGACCTGACCGCCGGACTCGGCATAGAACGGCGTCTGGTTGACAAGGACGAGACCGGTTTCGCCGGCCTTCAGGCTCTCGGTCTCGGCGCCGTCGCGCAGGAGCGCGGTGACGATGCCCTCCGCGCTCTCGGTTTCGTAGCCGAGGAACTCGGTGGCGCCGACGCGCTCCTTCAGGCCGTACCAGACGGTTTCGGTGGCGGCCTCGCCGGAGCCGGTCCAGGCGGCCCGGGCCGCCTTGCGCTGGCGCTCCATCGCCTGGCCGAAGGCATCCGTGTCGACGCCGATGCCGCGCGCTTTCAGGGCGTCCTGCGTCAGGTCCAGGGGGAAACCGTAGGTGTCGTAGAGGGTGAAGGCGGTCTCGCCCGAGAGGTTCTGGCCGGACGTGAGGTCGCGGGTCTCGGCATCCAGGATCGCGAGGCCGCGCTCCAGGGTGCGGCGAAACCGGGTCTCCTCCAGGCGCAGGGTCTCGGCGATGAGGCCCTCGGCCCGGGTCAGTTCCGGGTAGGCCTGTCCCATCTCGCGCAGCAGGGTCGGCACGAGGCGGAACATCATGGGCTCGCGCGAGCCCAGAAGCTCGGCGTGGCGCATGG
The DNA here is from genome assembly GCF_025813715.1 of Methylobacterium sp. FF17. NCBI lineage: Bacteria > Pseudomonadati > Pseudomonadota > Alphaproteobacteria > Hyphomicrobiales > Methylobacteriaceae > Methylobacterium > Methylobacterium flocculans. The sequence goes on along the minus strand of NZ_CP107532.1, from coordinate 3,512,803 downwards.
CGCGGCGCATGATGCGGCGCAGGACGTAGCCCCGGCCCTCATTGCCGGGCAGCACGCCGTCCGCCACCAGGAAGGAGGCGGCCCGCAGGTGGTCGGCGATGACCCGGTAGGAGGCGACGTTGCCCGCCTCGGGCGGACGGCCGACCGCGTGGCTCACGGCGTCGATGAGGGCGCGGAACAGGTCCGTGTCGTAGTTGCTCTTCACGCCCTGGAGGATCGCCGCCATGCGCTCCAGGCCCATCCCGGTATCGATGGACGGGCGCGGCAGGGCGAGGCGGTTGCCCGGCTCGATCTGCTCGTACTGCATGAAGACGAGGTTCCAGAACTCGAGGAAGCGGTCGCCGTCCTCGTCCGGCGAACCGGGCGGTCCGCCCTGGAGCGTCGGGCCCTGGTCGATGAAGATCTCCGAGCAGGGGCCGCAGGGCCCGGTATCGCCCATTTGCCAGAAATTGTCGGAGGTGCCGATGCGGATGATGCGATCGTCGGAGAAGCCCGCGATCTTGCGCCAGAGTTCGGCGGCCTCGTCGTCGTCGGCATAGACCGTCACCAGCAGCCGGTCCTTCGACAGACCGAACTCCTTGGTGATCAGGTTCCAGGCCAGCTCGATCGCCCGCGGCTTGAAGTAGTCGCCGAAGGAGAAGTTGCCGAGCATCTCGAAGAAGGTGTGGTGGCGCGCGGTGTAGCCCACATTGTCGAGGTCGTTGTGCTTGCCCCCCGCCCGGACGCATTTCTGCGCCGTCGTGGCACGATCGTAGGGACGCTTCTCGACGCCGGTGAAGACGTTCTTGAACTGCACCATGCCGGCATTGGTGAACATCAGCGTGGGGTCGTTGCGCGGCACCAGCGAGGAGGACGGCAACACTTCGTGGCCTTCCTTGGCGAAGTAGTCGAGGAAGGTCGACCGGATCTCGTTGACGCCGCTCATCGCATCACAACTCTGTCGTAGGGGGCCGCCGGAGCGCGAGGCACGGACATCGTCCGTCGCATCCGCGCGCCGCACGGCGGAGGCCGCGATCCGAGACGGTCATGAGATGACGGTCCTGGGATCAAGGGCTTCACCGCGCTGGGGCACTCATAAGGAGCGTTCCGGCGCAAGTCACGGTCGGTTTCGACTTTGCGCACCGCCGGTCCGGGAGCACGCCGCGTGAAACACGTCCGCATGGCCGATCCGGCCTTCGAAGCCGGACCGGTACCGCGCCTCCGGAACCCCTTGCCGGCGTCGCCGGGAGGATCATATCGTCGGGGCTCAACCGCCCCGGCACGCGGGCGGATCCAGGGAGACACCCATGCGATCGGTCCTCACCGCGACGCTGCTGGCCGGCTGCGCCGCGCTGGCGCTCTCTACGGCCGCCCTCGCGCAGGGCGCGTCCCCCGCCGACACGAAGGCGAAGGCGGATGCCCTGGAGAAGCTGACGGGCATGCAGAGCACCGGCACCGCCGAGGCCCCAGAGATCCCGCAGACCGGCCGGCGCGCGGATGCACTCCGCAAGACGCTCGGCAAGATCAAGCTGCCCGAGGGCTTCAAGATCGACCTCTATGCGGTGGTGCCGGACGCCCGTTCCATCGCGGTCGGTCCCAACGCCGGTGTCCTGTTCGTGGGAACGCGCAAGAGCAAGGTCTACACCGTCACCGACCGCGACAAGGACCGCGTCGCCGACGAGGTCCGGGCCTTCGCGCCCGGCATCGCCTTCAAGATCCCCAACGGGGTCTGTTTCTCGAAGGACGGGGTGCTCACGATCGTCGAGCAGAATCGCGTCCTGTCCTTCCCGGCCGCCGAGTTCTTCTACGAGAGCCCGGATGTGGCGGCCGGCATCCTGGTCAAGCAGGGCGACCTCATCCCGGCGGCCGAGGAGAGCTACAATCACACCGCCCGGATGTGTCGGGTCGGGCCGGACGGCAAGACATACATTTCGCTGGGCCAGCCCTACAACGTGCCACCCGCGACGAAGCGCGAGCTCTATGCCCAGACCGGCATCGGCGGGATCATCCGCATGGATGCGGACGGCAAGAACCGGGAGGTCTACGCCACCGGCATCCGCAATTCGGTCGGCATGGACTTCAACCCCGCCGACAAGGCCCTGTGGTTCACCGACAACCAGGTGGACGGGATGGGCGACGACACGCCCCCCGGAGAATTGAACCGCATCGCCAAGGGCGGCGAGAATTTCGGTTTCCCCTGGTTCGGCGGCGGACAGGTCCGGACGGTGGAGTACAAGGACGAGACGCCGCCGAAGGATGCCGTCTTCCCGCAGGCCGAACTGCCGCCCCACGCGGCCGATCTCGGCATGGTCTTCTATACCGGCCGCATGTTCCCAGAATCATATCGCGGCGGCATCTTCACCGCTGAGCATGGCTCCTGGAACCGCACCCAGCCGATCGGCGCCCGGATCGTGTACGTGCCCGTCGACAAGGACGGTAAAGCCGGCGCGCCGAAGCCCTTCGCCGAGGGCTGGCTGACGGCCGACGGGGAATATCTCGGTCGCCCGGCCGACGTGGCGGTACTGCTCGATGGATCCCTGCTGGTCGCCGACGACACCGCCGGCGCGATCTACCGGATCTCCTATGAGGGCAAATGAGGTGCGGGCAGTTGAGGACCGGTGGATGCGAGGGAGAGTGCGGGCGGTGATCCGCCTCGTCCCGCTCCTGGCCGTCCTTCTGCTGTCGGGAGCGGCGCAGGCGGGAGACGCGAAGGCCGGGCGCAAGGCGGCGATCGCCTGCCAGACCTGCCATGGCCTCGACGGGCTCTCCAAGCTGCCGGAGGCTCCCAACCTCGCGGGTCAGGTCGAACCCTACCTCGTCAAGGCACTCACCGAATACCGGGACGGCACGCGCCGGAACGAGATTATGAACGTGGTCGCGAAATCCCTCAGCGACGCCGAGATTGCGGACCTCGCCGCTTATTACGCCGCGATCCAGATCGACGTGCTCCCTCCCGGGTAGCCCAACGGGTCGAGAAACGGAGAAAAGCCGCCGGGCATCCACCCGGCGGCCTTTCTCTCGTGGGTCGATCGGTTGCTCCGCCGGATGGTGGCGGAGCGCTACCGCCTCAGGCCTCGCCTTCGTCCAACTCGTCCTCGGTGGGCTTGGCGTTTTCGAGGATCTTCTCGGCGACGAGCCCGGAATTCTGACGGATCGATGCCTCGATCTTGCCGGCGATCTCCGGGTTGTCGCGCAGGAACCCCTTCGAGTTCTCGCGGCCCTGCCCCAGGCGCTGGCTCGCATAGGAGAACCAGGCACCCGACTTCTCGACGATCCCGGCCTTCACGCCGAGGTCGATCAGCTCGCCGACCTTCGAGACGCCTTCGCCGAACATGATGTCGAACTCGACCTGCTTGAAGGGCGGCGCGACCTTGTTCTTCACGACCTTGACGCGGACCTGGTTGCCGATGGCCTCGTCGCGATCCTTCAGGGTAGAGACGCGACGGATGTCGAGGCGCACGGACGCGTAGAACTTCAGGGCGTTGCCGCCCGTCGTGGTCTCCGGAGACCCATACATCACGCCGATCTTCATGCGGATCTGGTTGATGAAGATGACCATGCACTTCGAGCGCGAGATCGAGCCCGTGAGCTTGCGCAGGGCCTGGCTCATCAGGCGTGCCTGCAGGCCGGGCTGGCTGTCGCCCATCTCACCCTCGATCTCGGCGCGCGGCGTCAGGGCCGCCACCGAATCCACCACCAGCACGTCGATGGCGCCCGAGCGCACCAGCGTGTCGGTGATCTCCAGGGCCTGCTCACCGGTGTCGGGCTGGGAAATCAGGAGATCGTCGAGCTGCACGCCGAGCTTACGCGCATAGACCGGGTCGAGGGCGTGCTCGGCATCCACGAAGGCGCAGACGCCGCCCTTCTTCTGAGCTTCCGCGATGGTGTGCAGGGCGAGCGTGGTCTTGCCCGAGGATTCCGGGCCGTAGATCTCGATGACGCGGCCGCGCGGCAGGCCGCCGACGCCGAGCGCGATGTCGAGACCGAGGGAGCCGGTGGAGACGACCTCGACTTCAGCGACCTTGTCGTTCTTGCCGAGCCGCATGATCGAGCCTTTGCCGAAGGCACGCTCGATCTGTGACAGTGCGGCGTCGATCGCCTTGGCCTTGTCCTTGTCCACCATCGGGGATTCCACAACTTTCAGCGCGGGCTGGGCCATTCGTCGGCATCCTTATGCATGGGGGAAGAGCAAGGCTCAATGCGCCTCGGATGCCGATTATGTACCTGTTTTGTTCTCGTGCGGCAAGAGCGGCGACGGAGATTCCCGGGATACGCCCGAAGAATCCCCATCCGCCCGCGCCCTATCGCGCGATCGTCTCCTTCACCGTCTCGACAAGCTGTTTCAAGCTAAAGGGCTTGGGCAGGAAGTTGAAATCCTCGCCGTCGGGCAGGTTCTTGCGGAAGGCGTCCTCCGCGTAGCCGGACACGAAGATCACCTTCAGGTTCGGGGAATCCTTGCGCAGTTCGCGCAGCAGGGTCGGCCCATCCATCTCCGGCATCACCACGTCGGACACAACGAGGTCGATGGTCTCGGAGGTCTCCGCAATGATGCGCAGGGCGTCGATTCCCGAGGCGGCCTCGAGCACCGTATAGCCGCGCGCCGAGAGGGCGCGGCTGTTGACGGCGCGGACAGGGTCCTCGTCCTCCACCAGCAGGATGACCCCCTGGCCGGTGTGATCCGGCGCCGGCTTGCGTGGCGCCGGCTTGTCGGCGTCGGTCTTCGCCCGGTCGCCGCCGCCCTTAAGGCGGCTCGCCGCGATGGCGGCGGAGTTCTGCGATGAGGGGGACGGAAGCGCGATCTCGGGCTCGGGCGCCGGTTCGGCGCTGGGCTCGTGACGCGGGAAGTAGATCCGGAAGGCGGTGCCCTCGCCCACCGTCGAGCGCACGTCGATGGTGCCGCCGCTCTGCTTGACGATGCCGAACACGGTGGAGAGGCCGAGCCCCGTGCCCTTGCCGATCTCCTTGGTGGTGAAGAACGGCTCGAAGATCTTCTCCATCACGTCCGGTGGGATGCCCTGGCCGGTGTCGAGCACCTCGATCAGGACGTGGTCGCCGGCCGGCATGCCGAGGCGGTTCTCGCTCGGCACCGCCTCGTGCGTGACGTTGGCGGTGCGGATGAGGAGCCGGCCACCCTCCGGCATGGCGTCGCGGGCATTGACCGCGAGGTTCACGATGACCTGCTCGAACTGGTTCACGTCGGCCTTGATCGGCCAGATGTCCCGGCCGTGCTTCAGGTCGAGGTCGACGCGCTCGCCGAGCAGGCGCTTGAGCAGCAGGGTCAGGTCGGAGAGGGCCTCGCCGACATTCATCACCTCCGGGCGCAGGGTCTGGCGCCGCGAGAAGGCCAGCAGCTGACGCACCAGGCTCGCGGCCCGGTTGGCGTTCTGCTTGATCTGCATGATGTCCTGGAAGGCCGGGTCGGTCGGCCGATGGCTCGCCAGCAGCAGGTCCGAATAGCCGATGATCGCCTGCAGGACGTTGTTGAAGTCGTGCGCGATGCCGCCGGCGAGTTGGCCTACCGTGTCCATCTTCTGGGCCTGCGCCACCTGCTGCTCCAGCTGGCGCTGGGCGGTGGTGTCGAGGGCATAGAGGATGACGCGCTCGCGGTCGTTCTGATCGCCCTCCTCCCCGTCGCGGGGGGCGCGGGCGGCCTCGCCGCCGGCCGGGCTGAGCCAGACGCGGGCCGAACGGTTGCCGGGGCCGGCGAGCATGATCTCGATGGGCGCCACCTCGACGAAGCCGGCGGCGGCCTTGGACAGGGCGGTTTCGAGGACGGCGCGGTCCCGCTCGGCGATCGCATCCCACATGGTGGGCTCGCTCTGCAGATCGTTCTGGCCCCCGGGCAGCGCCTGCCGGGGCAGGCCCCCGAACAGGCGGGCGAAGGACGCATTGGCGCGGGCGATGTGCCCGGCCTGGTCGAGGGTCGCGATGGCGATGGGGCTGTTATTCAGGAAGCGTGCGAGACGCACCTCCGCGACCCGCTGCGGCTCGTCGGTCTCCGCCCCGGCGGAGCGGTTGAGCACGAAGGTGCGCGACGGCCCGGGCCGTCCGTCCTGACCGAAGGCGACGCGATGGTAGAGCCGCGTCGGCAGCGGGTGGCCGTTGCGGCGGCGCAGGTCGAGGTCGAAGCGATCCGTGCGGACTTCGCCCGGCAGGCCTTCCGAGGCGGTGAGCATGTCAGCGCCGGGGGCGATGTCGGCGAGCCGGAGGCCGCCGGAGCCCACCGTCGCGAGGTCGTAGCCGAGCCAGGCCGCCAGCGTGGCGTTCATGTAGACGATCGAGCCGGCGGGATCGATGGACAGGAAGCCTGCGGGCGCGTGATCGAGGTAGTCGATGGCGTGCTGGAGTTCCTGGAAGACGTTCTCCTGGCGCTCGCGCTCGTGGGTGATGTCGCTCACCGTCCACAGGGTGGCGGGGCGCCTTGGCCGCTCGGTCGGCCGCACGGCGATGCGGAACCAGGCGAAGGCCCGCTCGCCCCCGCCCGCCGGCGGCGGCGCCATCCGGATCTCCTCCGTGTGCCCCAAGCCGTCGCGGGCTGCCTGGGCCAGCCGGTAGACCGCTTCGGAGACCTCGGGCGAGCCGACGAAGACCCGCTCCACCGGGCGCAGGCTGGCGAAGGTCTCGCCGCCCGCGATGCGCAGGTAGGATTCGTTGGCGTAGATGAGGCGTCCGCCCTCCTCGACCACGATCGCCCCGTCCGGCGAGGCGTCCACGATGGCCTTCGTGATGTCGTCGCGCGTGGTCTGCCCTCCGAACTGGATGGCGCCGATGGCGAGCGCGAAGAGACAGAACACCCCCGCCATGGCGAGAAGCGCCAGCAGGCCCAGGATGAGCGGCTGCGCCTGCTCGTTGGCGACGAAGGTCAGGCCGACCGCCGCGCCGACCAGCAGGCCCGCCAGAACGAGGAGAAGACCCACGCGCCCCGGGCGTTCGGATCGATCGATCGCGTTCGACGCGGGTTTTCCCGGTCCGCTGAACTCAACCATCCGCCGTCGATCCACTCCAGAAGCCATTCGGGTTAGCCCCCCGTTCGGGCCGGCGGCAAGCCCAAACCGGCGTAACCCGCCGAGATATCAGGCCGCTGCGATCTTTGTGCCCTCACGCGGCCCGCCGCCGGAGGCGCATGACGTAGCCGATGACCTCGGCCACCGCGCGGTAATGCTCCGCCGGGATTTCGGCGTCGATCTCCACCGTTGCGTGCAGGGCGCGGGCCAGCGGCGGGTTCTCGAGGATCGGCACGTCGTGCTCCTTGGCCACCGCGCGGATCTTCAGGGCGAGGCTGTCGACGCCCTTGGCGACGCAGATGGGCGCGGCCATGCCGGCTTCGTAGCGCAGGGCGACCGCGTAGTGGGTCGGGTTGGTGACGATGACGGTTGCATCGGGCACCGCGGCCATCATGCGCTTCTTCACGCGCTGGGCGCGGAGCTGCTTCATGCGGCCCTTCACTTCGGGGCTGCCCTCGCTCTCCTTGTGCTCCTGCTTCATCTCCTCCTTGGACATGCGCAAACGGCTGCGCCAGCGGTGACGCTGGTAAAGCGCGTCCCCGAGCGCGATCGCCACGAAGATGCAGAGCATGCCGGCCATCAGCTTCAGCGTGAGGCCGAGGATCGCCGCCAGGGTGGCGGCGGGGTCGAGGCGGGCGAACACCTCCATCCGGTCGCGCTCGCCCCACAGGATGGTACCGCCCACCACCCCCACCATGCCGAGCTTCGCCAGACCTTTGAGGAACTGGACCAGGGCCTCCATGCCGAAGATGCGCTTGACGCCGGCCATGGGCGAGACCCGGTCCCATTTCGGGCCGATCGCATCGGTGCTGAACACCAGCGGATGCTGTGAGAGCCCGGCCGCGAGCCCGGCCACCACCACGAGGCCCACCGGGACCATCAGCGCCTGGGCGCAGATGATCAGCATGCGGATGCCCATCTCGGTATAGGCCGAGGGGTCGGAGGGGACCTGGTGCGCGTTCATCAGGAAACCGCGCAGGCTCGCCACGAGGCCGCTGGCGATGCTGCCCGACGCGAGCAGCAGCGCCATGGTGAAGGCGGCTAGGATGAAGAAGGTGTTGATTTCCGGGCTGTTCGGGACGTTGCCCTGCTCGATCGCCTTCTCGATCCGCCGTGGGGTCGGGTCTTCGGTCTTGTCCTCCGGATCAGCCTCGTCCGACACGGCTCAGGCTCCCGACACGGGGTTCAGCGCCCGGTGAGATCCGCGAGGTAGCGCCCGAGATCGTCCAGGAAGACGCCCATCATGATGCCGAGGCTGCCGAGCAGTAGCAGCATGCCGATGAGGACCGAAGCCGGCACGGCCACGAAGAACACCTGCATCTGCGGCATCAGCCGCGCGAGCACGCCGAGGCCGACGTTGAACAGGATGCCGAAGGCGATGAAGGGGGCCGAGATCTGCACGCCGAGGGCGAAGCCCCGCGCGATCGCCTTCAGAGCGAGGCCCGCCGCCTCTCCCATGCCCGGAACCCCGTCCGGCGGCAGCAGGACGTAGCTGCGTCCGATCGCGTCGAGGGCGACGTGATGCAGGTCGGTCGCCACCACGAGGGTGACGCCGAGGAGCGTCAGGAAGTTGCCGAGCGCCGTCTGCTGTCCGCCCTGCGTCGGATCCACCGTCATGGCGTAGGACAGGCCGAGCTGCTGCGATACGATCATGCCCGCGGTCTGCAGGGCGGCCAGCACCATGCGGACCGTCAAGCCCAGCATCAGCCCCACCAGCAATTCGCCGATCAGCAGGGCGATCAGTCCCGGCCCGGCGATGGCGCCGCCCTGCATCGGCAGCAGCGGGCGCACCATGGGGAACAGGATGAGCGAGAGCAGCAGCGCGAAGGCGAGGCGCAGTCGCGGGGAGACCAACTGCTCGCCCACCCCCGGCATCAGCATCACCAAGGTGCCGATCCGCGCGAAGGTGAGGAGGAAGGCCGCCGCGATGCCCGGCAGGAGGAGGTTCATGGCCTCTCATAGCAGGCTTTCAGCCCCCGGAGACGATGCGCGCGGCGATGCGGGTCATGTAGCTGCCCAGGGCGTCGCCCATGAACGGGAGCATCAGCAGCAGCGTCGCGAAGACCGCGACGATCTTGGGCACGTAGATCAGGGTCTGTTCCTGGATCTGCGTCAGGGCCTGGACCAGGGAGACGACGAGGCCGACCACCAGCGCCACGATCATGATCGGTCCGGCGACCTTGAGGAAGACGAAGATGCCGTCGCGAGCGACGTCGATGATGGCGAGACCGGTCATGGTGAAATGTCATCTCGCAGGGTGAAGATACAGGGTCGGCGGGTGCGGCGGCGCTGGTGCCGTTCCCGATGGCGTTGCGGCGAAACGCGCCTTAGATCTGCATCCGCATGATTTCCTCGTAGGCCGAGATCACCCGGTCGCGCACGGCCACCAGGGTCTGCAGCGCCGTCTCGCTCTCGGCCACCGCCGTGACGACGTCCACCACGTTGGCCTTGCCGCCCGCCACCGCCAGAGCCTGGCTATCCGCCCGGCGCCCGGCCTCGCCGACGGTTTCGAGGGTGGAGGACAGGAGCGCGCTGAAGTTCGTCCCCGTGGCGCCGGTCGCCGGCGCGATCTTGGGCGCACCCTTGGCGCCGATGTTCTGGATCGCCGCGTAGGCGCCGGCGGCGAAGGCGTTGGTGGTCATGCGGGCGGGCTTTCAGGTGCGGACGGGTGCGGGATCAGGCCTTGAGGATCTCGAGGGTCTTGGCGACCATCCGGCGGGTCGCCGTGACCATGTTGAGGTTGGCCTCGTAGGAGCGCTGGGCCTCGCGCATGTCCATGTTCTCGATCAGCCCGTTGACGTTGGGCATCGCGACCTCGCCCCGCGCATTCGCGGTGGGATTGCCGGGATCGTACTTCGTTCGGAACGGCGTCGTGTCGCGGCGGACGCGACCCGTTTCGATCAGAGCGGCGCCGGTCTCGCGGTCGACCTGCTGCCGGAAGGTCGGGATCTTGCGCCGATAGGGTTCGGCCCCCGGCGTCGCGGGCGCGGAATCCGCATTGGCGATGTTCTCGGCGATGATCCGCATACGACTCGACTGGGCCTTGAGGCCCGAGGCGGCGGTAGTGAGCGATTTCAGGAAGTCCATGGTGCAGGCTCCATTGGGTCAATCGGCATCTGCACTCAGCGCTTTCCGATGGCGATCTTCAGGGTCTCGAGGCTCTTCTGATAGAGCGACGCGGCCATCTGGTAATCTGCCTGGTTGTCGCCGGCCTTCATCATCTCTTCCTCGAGATTGACGCCGTTGCCGCTCGGCCGGATCTCGAACCCCTTCACCCGGCGCGGGTCGGCACCGGGCCCCTCGCCCGCACCGACCGGCCCGATATGGAAGGCGTTGGTGACGGCGAGTCCGCCCCCCGTCGTCGCACCCGAGGGCTGCGCGAGGCCGCTGCCGGGCCTTCCGAGATCGGGGCTCGCGAGGTCGCGCGGCTTGAAGCCGGGCAGGTCGGCGTTGGCGACATTCTCCGCCAGCAGCTTCTGACGGGTCTGGTGCCACTGCATGCGCGTGCGCAGCATGCCGAGAATGGGGAGGTCGGTGATGGACACGGTGCAGGACCCTCCCCTCGACCCGGAAGAATCTGCCCGGTGGGACCGGCAAAATCTGCCGGCCTCATGGTTAACACCGCGTTAAAGTCGGACGCCGGTGCGACGTTTCACCTGAGAGCGTCAGGGGGCTCGCTGGGTCGACGGCTGAGCCTGTGGGCATTCGGCCGGGGGAGGGCCATTCTGGTTGAGCGGGGCGCAGGCCGCGGGGGCGCCGCCGGACCGCACATCCTCGCTTGGGTGCCGCAGGCCCCCTTGGCTCCACAACAGGGCGACGGTGGCCGCCACGATGAGGAACAGGACGATGGCGATGACGGGTACGGCGCGCGGGATGGTCATGGCGTCGACTCCGCGTCGGAATTCGCCTGACGCTCCTGCCAGACCGCATAGGGGTGGTCCGTTACCGTGATGGGGCGGTGCTCGACCCGCATCGGCTGAGCGGCCAGCGGCTGGCACAGTTCCGCGTAGATGCCCGCGCCGAGGAGCCCGTAGCGCTCCCCCTCCTCCGCGCTGTAGGCGAAGTAGGCCTCGCGAATGCCGGCCAGGCGCATGGCCGCGTGGCACATCGGGCAGGGCCGCCCGCTCGCGTAGACGATGCAGCCCGCGAGCTTCGGGCTGCCCAGACTGCGACTGACCGCGCGGAGCGCCACCATCTCGGCATGGTCGGTCGGATCGTGGGTGATCGCGATGGTGTTGACGGACCGGGCCAGGACCGTCCCGTCACGCACGATGACGGCGCCGTAGGGTTTGCCGCCGGTCCGGGCATTCTCGCTGGCGAGGGCCACGGCGTCGCGCAGGTAACCGTCGTGTCGTTCGTCCAGAGGGGGCACGCGTTGGGTCTCCGCTCACGATGGTCAGCCAACGCGCCCGGACCCCGTGCGGGTTCCGTTCCGGAACGGTCCGCCCGTCCGGATTTCGGGGTCCGCTCGGTGCTGCGACCTGCTGGAAACCACCTGTTAACGAAATCTTAACGTTATTGCCCCGGCTCGCCCGGGACATGATACTGCGAACTCAAGTGTTGCGTTGGGCTGCGAGCCCCTAAAAGCGAGAGACCCCGGTCTTGTCATCGTTCTTCAGCTCGGATGGTTCGTTCTCCCTCCAGTTCGCCATCATCTTCGTCGTCATCTTCCTCGTGCTCGCCGGGGGGGTGTTCCTCCTCCGTCGACTGACCAGCCGGGGTGCGGCCGCATCCGATCAGACGCAACCGCGCGGGCGCCAGCCACGCCTCGGCATCGTCGACATCTACGAGCTCGATCGCCAGCGGCAACTGATCCTGCTACGTCGGGACAATGTCGAGCACCTGCTCCTCGTCGGCGGCCCCAACGACGTGGTTGTGGAACGCAACATCACGCGGGGCATCAGCGCGCGTCTGTCGAACGAGGAGGCAGCCTACGGCGAACCGTCCGAGCCGGTCCACGCAGCCGCCCCGACGCCATCGGCGCCGGTCCCGGAGCCGTCGGCTCAGGGATTGTCGCTGAACGAGTCTTACGGGGAGCGCGATGCCGAGCCGTTCCCGCAGCGCCCGGCCCCGCCGGCTCCGGCACCCTACCTCGAACCGAGCTTCGAGATGCCGGTGGTGCTGACCGCCCCCGTTCCCGGGTCGGACGCGCGGCCGCACCCTGCCGGACCCGCCCTCGACCTGACCTCGAATGAAATGGGCGCGGACGAGATTCCGGCTCCGCAAAAACCCACCGCACCGCGGACGAAGGACTCGACCCTCGCGCGGGTGATCCGGCGCGCCCCGCCCTCCCTGGTGAATCTGGTCCCGGCGGCCTTCGCAGATCGCGTCCGCGCACCGGAGCGCACGGTCGACGATCTGCCGCCGCCCGTGCCCGAGGCGCTGCCGCTCGCGCCCGTCGCCGCCCCGGCTGCAGCGCGCGGCATCGACGCGGCGATCCTGTCGGACATGGCTCGCCAGCTGGAGGAAGCCTTGCGCCGGCCTTCGGCCGCCGTTCGCCCCGCCCTCCCCGTCCAGGTCCCGCAACCCGTGCCGCCGACCGGCCCGATCGATGCCGCTCCTGAGCAACATCCGCCAGCGCTAGAGGCTGAAAGCACGGCCGCGCCCAGCGAGAGCCCGACCGTTCCGAGCGCCGAGGTCGCGCAAGCCATCGACCCGGTCGCGGCGGCGATGGCCGAGGCGGCGCGGCATCCGGAGCCGACCTCACCCGAGGCGCCCGCCGACGCCGATGAGGCACTGTTCGATGACGAGGCCGCCGCGCCGCCGGAGGTTGCTACCGTCGACGAGCATCCTGCTCCTTCCAAGCCCGTCCTTCTCGACGCGGCCGCAGCCCAGCCGGCGTTGGACGTGTCCACCGTCGAGGCGCCCGTCGTCCACGTGGTCGTCGCCGATGCTCCGCAGGTCGAGAAAGCTCCTTCGCCGATCGAGGCAGCTCCTGCGCCGGTCGAGGTCGATCCGCCGCCCTTCGTCGCGCCGGCTCGGGCCCCGGAGCCGCCGGCCTCGAAGCCGGCGGTCAGCCCCAATCCCTTCTCCGTGGAGGAGATCGAAGCGGAGTTCGCGCGCCTGCTCGGGCGTCCGCTCGATCGCAAGCCGTAGCGCCCTTCCGGGCGAAAGCAGGCGCTGGAGCGTCGAGCGGGGATGCAGGCCGGAGCCTGGATGATAAGAGGGCCGCGCGGCCGAGCCGCGTCGCAGCTCCCGGAACCGGAATGACCGACACCCGATTCATCGCAGCTTGTCGCCTGCGCAGCTCCGTCCGCCTGGCGATCCTGGCCGGTGCCGGCTGGACCCTGTCCGGCGCGGCGCAGGCCCAGAGCCTCTCGGTCGACCTCGGAACCGGCGGGGTGACCGAGCGGGCGCTGCAACTCGTCGCCCTGCTGACCGTCCTGGCGCTGGCGCCCTCGGTGCTGGTGATGGCGACCTCCTTCACGCGGATCATCGTCGTCCTGTCGATCCTGCGTTCGGCGCTCGGCACCCAGAGCGCGCCACCGAACGCGGTCATCACCAGCCTTGCGCTCTTCCTCACCGCTTTCGTGATGGCGCCGGTGGGACGGGAGGCCTATCGCGCCGGTATCGAGCCGCTGGTCGCCGGCCAGATCACGCAGAGCGTCGCCTTCGAGCGGGCCTCTGCGCCATTCAAGACCTTCATGCTGAGGAACGTGCGCGAGAAGGACCTCAAGCTCTTCCTCGACATGGCGAAGGCGCCCCTGCCGGCCGGACCCGAGGCCGTCGGCCTCGAAGTCCTGACGCCCGCCTTCATGATCTCGGAACTGCGCCGGGCCTTCGAGATCGGCTTCCTGCTCTTCATCCCCTTCCTGATCATCGATCTCGTGGTCGCCTCGATCCTGATGGCGGTGGGCATGATGATGGTGCCACCCGCCACGGTCGCCTTGCCGTTCAAGCTGATCTTCTTCGTCCTGGTCGACGGCTGGACCCTGGTGGCCGGCTCCCTCGTCCAGAGCTACGGAACCTGAGCCGGGCGCCACCCGTCCGGTCGGCCTCCGAGTGGCCCGTGAACGACGAAGGGCGCCCCGAGGGGCGCCCTTGTACTGTCATCCCGCCATGTTTCGCGGCGTCAGCGCTCCAGGTAGCTCCGGAGGGTCGAGATGCGGGAGCCGACGAGGCGCACGGCGCGCTTGAGGCGGTCTTCGGAGACTCCGAGGCGCGAGGCCATCGTGCTGCGCTGCTGGCTGTCGTAGATGTCGAGGTGGGTCTTGCCGGCCTTCGGATCGAGCGAGTCCATGGTCGTTGCGAAGCCTCTGTTGCGACGGGCGGGAAGGGTCGCCGCGCTGTGATGTGCGATTGGATTCAGAACGCCGCCCTTCGGGATTTGTTGCGGTCGGAGGGCCGGAATTTCATGAAACCGGGCAGGCTTTTACGCCGCCTGTCGCGCGCCTCTCGGGAGGCGGTTCACCACCCCTCCCGACCTGCCGTCCGACCTGGGTGGAATCAGCCGGGCGGCGTCGTGCCCTGGGCGTCGGCCCGGGTCTCCGCGTCGCGCTTGGACGGCGCCGGGACCGCGGTCTCGGGGTAGCGTCGGCGGTATTCGGCCAGGAAGGCCTGCAGGGTCTCGGCGCTGGTGGCCCTCTGGGCGATCTCGCGAAAGCCCGGGGAGCGCACGGCATTGGCTTGGGTGAGGAGCGCAAAGGTCCGTGCATCCACGCTCTCGGCCATCGGGCCGGCAAACTTCGCCCGCAGGCGTTCGAGGCCCAGGACCTCGCCCGCCAGACCGTAGGCGATGGCCGTGCGCAGGATGTCGGTGCGGGCGGCGTCGTCCAGGGGGACCCGGCGGCGCCAGGCATCGCCGACCAGGGCTTCGTGAGCCTCGCCCGCCTCGCGCCAGCGCCGCCCGGTCCAGAGGATGTCCGCCCTCAGGCGCGCGGCATCGGCGCCGGCCTCGCCTTCGATGGTTTCGAGGGCGAGGTCGGTGCGCGACAGGTCGGAGAGCGCACGCGCTCGCAGGAGGGCACGGGCGCGCCGCAGGTCTTCGGGCAGTTCCGGCAGGTAGGTGGCGTCGAGGCTCTGCAAAGCCAGCAGCGGCTTCTCGTCCATGAGCCGGATCGCGGCGAGGCGGGCCGCGACGCTGGCGCGGCTCGGGCCCTGGAGCCGATGGTCGACCTGATGCTGCAGGAGCTCGCCGGCGGCGTCGAGGAGGTCGAGTTCCACGAGGCGGTCGGCGAGGCGCCGCACGATCTCGTCGCCGCGCCGGCCGATCGGAGAGAAATCCTTGAAATCGAAGTACAGGGCCAGGGCCTCGACCCCCGGGAGCTTGATGCCGCGTTCGCCGAGGTAGAGGTCGTCGAACAGCGCCTGGGCCATGTCGTGGACCTCGCGCACGAGGGGGGTATCGGTCCCCAGGGCGTCCGTGCGCCGGGCGGTGAGGAAGGCTTGACGCCAGCGCCCGGCCTCCACGTAGAGCTTGGCGATATTCGCGATGGTGCGCGGCTCGATGTCCCCGCCGTGCCAGGACAGGGCCAGAACCTCCAGCCGCTCGATGGCCTCCGCCACGGGGATCTTGCCCGCGGCATGCCCGAGCATCGTGGCCCGCAACCGGGCCGATGCGGCGACGGCGGCCTCGCGTGCCTCGCTCAGGCGCTCATAGGCATCGAGCGCGGCGACGGTCTGTCCCGTGACCTCGTCGATCCGGGCACGCAGCAGGGCAAGGCGCTCCTGGGTCGGCCCGTCGGCCACCCGCGCGGCGGCGGTGATCTGCCGGTTGGCGGCATCCCAGTCGCCGGTCTCGATGGCGGCCTCGGCGGCGGCCCCGCGCAGAAGGGTCTGGAGATCGTCGGGATAGCGTTCGAGGACGCTTGCGGCGACGCGAAAGCCGCTGTCGGCGGCGGGCCAGTGGCCCTCGACCGCATCGAGATAGGCCTGCCAGAGACGGGCCTCGGGATCGTTCCTCAGGATGTCGGCGGCGAGCTTCGCCCGGGCATCGCCGTTCCGGCCCATCAGGGCGTTCCCGATCACGGTCAGCATCGGCACGTCGCGTTGCCCGGCGATCACCGGGTCGTCCGCCGCGGCGGCCTTCAGCACGCCGAGGGCTTCGATGGTGAGACGGTTCGCCAGGAGGCTGCGCGCGTAGACCATCCGGAGCGGGCCCCGGGCGGCGCGTGGCGCCTCCGCCGTGGCCTGGAGCTGATCGCGCAGCAGATCGCGCGTGGCGCCGCGCTGTGACGCCTCCCAGGGACCCCGATCGACCGCGAGGTCGCTCATCGCCGTCAGGGGCGCTTCGGCGACGCGCGCCACGCCGGACACCGCCATTCCGGATTCCCGGCCGATCGCGACGCCGTCGATATCGGGTCGGACCAGGAGGTCGTCGGCCTGCGCCAGCACGGCGACGCCCTGGCGGCTCGGCAGCAATTCGAAGTCCACGAAAACCTGTCGCTTGGGGATGCCCGCCGGCTTCGGGCCGTACCCCGTGACCACCGCGACGCGCTCGCCGTCGAGGTCGAGCCAGGAGGCCGCGCCCGGGTTCGGCAGGCGTACGCTCACGCCGATGCGGCCCGCCGGATCGGCATTGCGGATCGCGGCCAGGGACTCGCTCGCCGCGAGGTTTTCGCCGGCCACGAGCTCCCATCCGGTCGGTGCCTCCGGTGGCCCGGCGGGCACGAGGTCGAACAGGCGGTCACGGGGCACGGCGAAGCGCAGGCTGAAGACGCGTCCGCTCCGTGCCGGCGGCCCCAGCGCGGCAAGCATCCCCTCGCCGGCCGAAACGCTCACCGGCTCGGAGGTCTCGAAGACGAGGTGGGCGATGCCCGCCCGCTCGAACAGGGCAGCGGGCGGCATGCGCTGGAATGGGAAGACGAGGCCGGGGCCCGGCGGACGCTGAACGACGGGCGGGGGAACCGGCTTTCCCGGCAGCTCGCGGGCCGCGACGGATTTCGGGCCTTCCTGCGCCGGAGCCGCCGACGCGGTGGGCTTGCCCTCGCTTTCGGGGGCGGTGGCCGCCACGGGCTTGGGCTTTTCCGGACCGGGCACCCGCGCGACATCGACCGTCACGCCGTCCTCGTCCCGGAAGGTCCTAACTTCGTAGCCGGCGGCCGGCGTCACCAGGAGGCGTGCGCCCGTCACATCCGCCTCGACCTGCAACGCCTCGATGGCGGGCTTCAGGCGTCCGCGCGTCGCCACGTCGTCGATCCGCCAGGCGCCGGGCAGCGTCACCCGCGTCGCGGAGCCGAGAGTGTCGAAGGGTGCGGACGCCGAGGCGGGCAGGCGCAGGCTCAGGCGGGTCAGGGTCGGGAGCTGCGCGAGTTCGAGGCGCACCGGCCGGGGCTCCGGCGGAGGCTTCGCCGCCTTGAGGGCCGCCTCGGCGGCGCGCGTACGCCGGAACAGTTCGGCCACCGCTTCCGACGGCAGGGCGGGCGGCAGGCCGGCCCAGTCCTGCGGGAGCAGGTCGATGAAGACGGTTTCGCCCGCCTCCTGAACGTTGACGCGATACGGCCTCTGGAGGGCGAGGCGGAGACCCAGGCCGTCCGGGTCGCGGCGAACGGCCGAGACGTAGTCCGGCATCTCGGCGGTGATCCGCTCAGGCGCGGCCCCGGCCTTCTCGGAGAAGCCGAGAACCAGCACGGCGCCGGACACCCGCGCCTTCACGGAAACCGCACTGTCGAAGCTGAGGATGATGCGCCCGTAGCGCTCGGCCTGAGCGCCCTTGATGGCGGTCAGGCGCGCGGCTTCGGCGCTCCCGGGGCTCCAGAGCGCTCCGGCCAACGCCGACGCCGCGACGAGACGCGCCCAGGGCCGCCTCCGTCCTGTCGCGATACCGGCACCCAGAGCCATCGCAGGATACGCCAAACCCGATGCGCGGAACGACCAATCGGCGGATCGTTCGGCTTACGCCACGTTGTCCCGCAGTGTCGCGCATCGAGGCTAACGGGCACTTAAGGCGTCGTTGCGAGTCCTACCGCTTGGCGAGCAGGTCCGGGATCGTTCGGCCGCCGGCACCGAAATTCTCGGTCGCGCGCGCGCAATTGGCCGGGATGTCCTTGCCGTAGGCGTCGGCGTAGGCGAGCGCCCGCACCTGGAGATCGCCGGCCTGGAGGTCGTCCTGAGCGACGCCGAGGCTCGCCACCACGGTTTTGAAGCGCGCATCGTTCGGCTGCAGATCTGGACAGTTCGCCCGCACGAAGGCGAGCAGTCCGGCCAGCTTGGCGGCATTGTTCCGCTGGCGCTCGACCTTGCTCTCCGGTGCGGCAGGGGGATCGGATGGCACGCCGTCCGGCGCCCCCGCGCGCCCGTGCTGAGCCTGCGCCTGACCCATCAGTAGCCCGGCCAGCACCAGGGCGGTCGCGATATTCCGGGTCATGCGCCATTTCCTCATTCGATGGTTGTTCGACCGCCGCCGCCAGGCGTGGCCACGCTCCGAAGGGACGGACCTCCCTTCGGCCGTTCAGTTCGCGAGGGTGGACGCCCGGGCAAGCGCGTTGGCGAACCCCGCCAGCGGGACGGTGATCACGGTCGGATCCTTGACTTCCGGCTTGGTGGCGGAGACCAGCAGGGCCTTGGCGGTCTTCATCGTGTCCGTGGCAAGGGTCGGCAAGCTCACCGGCACGAGGCATCCTTCGAGGCTGCAGGAGAGGTAGGGCGCGCCCTTGCCGAGCACGGCCTCGTCCAGCTTGAAGGAGATCCCCGGTTCGATCGCGAGGCCGAGCGGCATGAGGATGAAGCCTTGGGCCCGGCCCTCGGCGGGTGGGCGGATCTCGATGGCGAATTCGCGTCGGCCCTTGGCCCCCTGCGCCTGCATGACCGCGCATTCGGCCTTCGCGTCGGCGGCTTCCCCGCGCGCGCAGGTCACCGTCCAGTCGCCGTAGACTTCCGTGAGCGAGCTTGCCCCCGTCGGCCAGCCGGCGGTCGGTGCGGCGGCCGGCGCCGCGACGGGTGGTTTCGCGGGGGCGGGCTTGGGCGGCGCGGGCTTGCGGGGCTTGGGTTTCGCCGGCGCTTCCGCGGCCGGTTCGGGGGCCTCGGCCTCCTGAGCCGTGGCAGGCCCCGCCACGACCAGCGTGAGGACGACGGCGGCAAATGGACGGAACAGGCTGCTGGACAACACGGATATCGCTCCCCGGATCCGCAGGGCGGCTCGATGCCCGACGGGATGCCTGCCCCTAGTCGCGCGACGGGCCTCGCGCAATGGAGGATGGCTTCGCGGGCCCGGGCCTATCGGCAATTCCGACTTCAGCGTCGGGGCGTCGGCTCGATCGCCGGGAGTTCGTTCGGCCCGAGTCCGGCGGCGACGGCGGGCGCCGGCGGCGCGCCCTGGCCCCGGGCACGGTTGGCCAGCGCGACGGTCAGCTTCTCGGCGGGCTCCGACTGCATCAGGGCCAGAACCTCCGCCATCTTGCGCGGATTCATGGCCAGAACGATGGGCACGAGAACCTCGAGGTTCAGGCGGTCGAACACCCGCGCGGCGTCCTTCGGCTTCATTGTCTCGTACATGGTCACGATATTCTTCAGCGCGGCCCGCTCGGCCTCGGCTCGCTGCGAACCACCGCCTTCGGCCTTGTCCTCGCCCTGCTTGAGGGTATCGACGCCCTCCTCCAGTTTGCGTTCGGCGTTGCCGAGCAGCTGCTCGCGCAGGTCGAGGGCTTCGCTGCGCTGCTTCAGGGTATCGCGGCGCGCGGACAGCCGCTCCAGGATCGCCCGCTCGGAGGCCGGGATCGTCTCGGGCGGCGGCGGCGGACGGGGTGCCGGCTTCTCGGGTTCGGCGGCCGGCTTCTCGGGCTCCTTCGGGGTCACGGAGCCCGTCGTCGTCGGGTCGGCCGGCTCGTAGTTGGTGCGGGCCTTGGCGAGCACCCGGGCGAAGTCCGAGGGGGGTGCACCCGGCTGTGGCCGGGTCTCCTCCACGGCGATCGCGGAGAGCTTGAGCACCAGCAGCCCGGCGGCCGCCAGGGTCACGGCATCGATCAGGCGCAGTTTGAACGGGCGCGGCTGACGAAACCGGACGAGGCGGCCGGGCTTGGTCACGCGGCCTTGCTCCGCAGACGGCCAAGGGCCCGCTCCGACATGGCGAGCGCCGCCGCGGCCGCGACACCGAGGCGCTCACCGTTGGGGCTCGCCGGGGCAGCGGCGGTTACGCGCACCGGCGGCGGCACGCGTTCGAGGTCCCGCGCCTCCTTCGGTGGCGGGGCGGCGGCCCGAGTGCCCGGACGCTCGGGCGCGGCCTGGGAGACGATGGAGGCGATCCGGGTGATCACCGATTCACCGGCCGCCACATGGGCGGCGAGGTCGGCGGCGTAGCGCTCGGCGGTGCTGAGCCGATCGGCCAGCGTCCGGTCGCATTCGTCGAGCGTGGCGCGCAGTCCGACGATGGCCCGCTCGGCGGTGGAACTCGCCATGACGAGGTCACCGATGGTCTGGCGCAGGGCTGCCTCGTCGGCCTTCAGCTTGGTGATGCGCCGGCTCAGGCGCACCGACGAGACGATGGTGGCCACGAGGAGGATGGCGACGAGGATGTCGGCGGCGAGGGTCACGATCAGACTCATGGCGTGTGGGTCACCCGTCGCGGCGGTTGTTCATGGAGGCCTCGAAGGCCTGGAGCGTGGTGCGTGAGCGGCGCAGGGGCCGCGTCAGCTGCACCGCGATGCTGTCGTCGATCCGGCCGATGCGCCCCTGCGTCAGGGCCCAGTCGCCGCAGCGGACCGCGATCAGGTCCGACGGCTTGGTGTCGAACATCAGGGTGTCGCCGACTTTCAGGGACAGCACCTTCTTCAGCGGCAGCATCATCTCGTGCAGCACCGCCTCCATGGTGGCGTCGGCCTGCCAGATCTCGGTGGCGAGGTGGCTTTCCCAGACGTGGTCGCGGCCGAGCTTCTCGCCCATGAAGCTCTGCATGAGCAGTTCACGGATCGGCTCGATCGTGGCGTAGGGAAACAGGATCTGCAGCAGGCCGCCGCGACCGTCCATGTCGAGCTTGAGGCTGATCAGGATGGCGGCGTTGGCTGGCCGGGTGATGGTGGCGAAGCGCGGGTTGGTCTCGATCCGGTCGATGGCGAAACGCACCGGCGAGAGTGGCTGGAACGACAGTTCGAGGTCGGTGAGGATGATCTCCACGAGGCGCCGGACGAGCTGCATCTCGATGCTGGTGAAGGGCCGTCCGTCGAGGCGCGTCGAGGAGCCGCCGCGCTTGCCGCCGAGCAGCAGGTCGAGGGTCGAGTAGGCGAGGTTCGACTCCACGGTGACGAGGCCGGAATTCTCCCAGGCATCGGCGCGGAACACGCCGAGCAGCGTCGGGAGCGGAATCGCGTTCAGGTAGTCGCCGAAGCGCACCGACGTGATGTTGTCGAGGGTGACCTCGACGTTGTCCTGGAAGAAGTTGCGCAGGCTCGTCGACAGCAACCGGATCATCCGGTCGAAGACGATTTCCAGCATCGGCAGGCGTTCGTACTGGACGACGCCCGAATCGACGATGGCGCGCACGCCCCCGGCCCCCGAAGCCGAGAGCTCGCGCAGGGAGAAGCCCAGGACGCCGTCGATCTCGTCCTGGTTCAGGATGCGGTCGTTGCCGGCGAGCTCGGGGAGGTTGTCGGTCTCCCCGTCCTCGATCATCGTCGCCCATTCGGCGGCGACGTCGCTGGCATGGGTCGTGGTGCCCTGCTCGGCCAAGGCCGCGCCCCACTCGTCGGCGAGCGAAGATTCCCCGCCTTCGCCGTTCTGGGCGATGAGGGCTGCGGCCCAGTCGTCCTCGTCGATCTCGTCGTCCGGTCCGGCCATCAGACTCTCGTCACCCGCAAACTTTCGTCACCCGCACACTCTTGGTCTCGATCCCGGACGGCTACTGGACGATCACGTCCTTGAAGAGGACCGCCTCGGCCCGTGCCGGATGGATCGCGACGTTGACCCGGCGCAGCAGTTCCTCGCGCAGGCGATAGATGCCCGCGGAGCCCGCCAGGTCGCTGGCGCGCAGTTCGCGCAGGTAGACCTGGAAGGTGTCCTCGATGCGCGGCATCAGGGGCTTCACCTCGCCCTCGACCTTGGCATCCTTGAGTTCGATGGTGACCTTGATCTTGGCAAAGCGTGACTTGTCCTGGCCGGGCTCGTTGGCGAGGTTGATCATCATCTCGCGGACGTCGAGGAACACGACCGGCTTCTTCACCTCGGCTGCGGCGTCACCATGCCCGTCGCCCGCGCCCTTCTTCTTCATAAAGAAGTAGCCGCCGCCACCGCCCACGAGCGCCAAAACGACCGCGCCAATGATGACGAGTTTCTTCTTCCCCGGGTTCGGAGCCTCGCCCTCGACGCCCTCTTCGCCCTCGGTGGCCTTCTTCGGCTTCTTGGCCATCGGTGGACCTCGGGGTTGCGGATCGAGGGTGTCCGCACCCGTGCGGTACCTCGAAGGAGGTATCTGGCGAACAGGGTTAACGTCTCGTTAAGGCGGCAGGATCTGCCGGGTTGGATCTGCCGCCCGGTCGCCGCGAACCGGAGCCGCAGGACGACCGTTATGATCATAAGTAACTGAGATAGAATGGAAAAAAAGGATGATCCCGTTTGGCATGACGCGTGCGGAGGTTGGGGTGTCGTCGCTCGTCGGGCCGTGAGAGTGTCATGCAGAACGCGTTGTTCGTTGGGGTGTCGAGCCAGATGGCGCTGCAGCGCGAGCTCGACGTCATCGCCAACAACATGGCCAACGTCTCGACCAACGGCTTCAAGGCCCGCAACAGCCGCTTCCAGGAATACCTGATGCCGGTGGCGAGCGCCGATTCCTTTCAGAAGCCGGATCGCCGCGTCTCCTACGTCATCGACCAGGGCACCGCCCTCGACCTGGCGCAGGGCCCCATCGAGCAGACCGGGAACCCGCTGCACGTGGCCGTGCGCGGCGACGCCTTCCTGGTTGTGCGCACGCCGAACGGTGATCGCTACACCCGCAACGGCGCGTTCGAGACCGATGCGCAGGGCACCCTGGTGACCAGCGACGGCTACCCCGTCCAGGGCGAGGGCGGTCCCATCCAGATCAACCCGCAGGAGACCGGCATCGCCATCGGGCCCGACGGGACCATCTCCACCAACCTCGGCATTCGTGGCCGCGTCCGCCTCGTGACCTTCGCCAACCCGCAGGCGCTGACCAACGAGGGCGCCAACCTCTACGCCTCTACAGCCCAGCCGCAGGCCGCCGGTCTCGCCGGCCGTGTCGAGGCCGGGGCCCTGGAGCGCTCCAACGTCAAGCCGGTCATCGAAATGACCCGGCTGATGGACGTGAACCGCACCTACACCATGGTGTCCGGCGTGATCTCGCGCCTGGACGACCTGCGCGGCACGGCAATCCGCCGTCTCGCCGACGTCGCGTAAGGATCGACCCGCATGCGCGCCCTCTACGCTGCCGCCACAGGCATGGCGGCCCAGGAACTCAACGTCCAGGTCATCTCGAACAACATCGCGAACCTGCGCACCACCGGCTACAAGCGCCAGCAGCCGCATTTCCAGGATCTGCTCTACCAGAACCTGCGCCGGGCCGGCTCCTCGACCTCCGACCAGAACACGCAGCTGCCGGCCGGTCTCGCCATCGGCTCGGGCGTGAAGACCACCTCCACCGCCCGGGTCATGTCGCAGGGGACGCTGACGACCACGGAGAAGGAGTACGACGTCGCGATCCGGGGTGAGGGCCTGTTCCGCATCACCCTGCCGGACGGCCGCACCGCCTATACCCGCGATGGTTCGTTCGACCTTTCCGCGCAGGGGCAGCTCGTCACCCGCGACGGCTACCTCGTCGATCCCGGGATCACGGTGCCGAGCACTGCCACCTCGGTGACGATCAGCGCCCAGGGCGCGGTTCAGGCGACAATCCCCGGCCAGACCGCGCCGCAGGCGCTCGGGCAATTCCAGCTCGCCCGCTTCGTCAACAAGGTCGGCCTCGAATCGATCGGCGACAACCTGTTCATCGAGACCGCCGCCTCGGGTGCCGCGATCACCGGCCTGCCCGGCGCGGAAGGCTTCGGCAACCTGCAGCAGAGCTACCTCGAAGAGGCGAACGTCAACGCCGTCACCGAGATCTCCTCGCTCATCGCGGCTCAGCGCGCCTACGAGATGAACTCGAAGGTGGTGACGGCCGCCGACCAGATGCTCTCCACCACCTCCCAGATGTTCCGCAGCTGACCGGGCTCCTGACCATGCACGCCCTTCGCCAGATCCCCTCCGTACGCCCCGTCCGGGTCGCGACGGTGAGCGCCGCCACCGTCGGCCGCGTCCTGCTCGCGGTCCTCGCCTTCTCCCTGCTCATCGGGCAGGTGCTGGCGGAGGAGGCCCCTGTTCTGCGCCTGCGCGGCGACGTGACCGCGCGCGGCGACGTGCTGACGCTCGGCGACCTCGTGGAGGGCGCCTCCGCGGAGGTCCAGCGCCACCCGCTGTTTCGTGCCCCGGCCCTGGGCGCGACGGGGACGATCCAGGCGCGCCGGATCGCCGATGCCGTCGCGGCCCTGGGGCTGGGCGAGATCGAGACCGGGGGGCGGGTGCAGGTCTCCGTCCTGCGCGCCGCGCGCCGGGTCACCCAGCCCGAGATCGAGGCCGCGCTCAAGCGCGCCCTCGAGACGCATCACGGCCTCGACGCCCGCAACCTCGCGGTGCGCCTCGACGGCGAGGCGCCCGTCCTCCTCGCCCCCGTCACCCTCGACGGGCCGGCAGCGGCCCTCGACGTGAGCTACGATCCCCGCTCACGCCGGATCGCGGCCCTGGTCACCCTGGGCGAGCGCCAGGCATCGCTGCGCGTCACCGGCCAAGTCCTGGAGATCCGCGAGGTCGCAATCCTGGGGCGCGCCCTGAACCGGGGCGAAGCGGTGACGGCCGGCGACATCACGGTAGAGCGACGCCCCCGCGAGGCGACTCCGGCGGATGCGCAGGGCGCGCAGGGCAACCTCGCCGGCCAGGTGGCGCAGCGCGGCCTCGGCGCTGGAGCGATCCTGCGCTCGGGCGACCTGGCTCCCCCCGACGTCGTGACGCGCGGCGAGGCCGTCACCATCGTGTTCGATGCACCCGGGCTGAACCTCTCGCTTCGGGGCGTCGCCAACGAGAGCGGACGTCTCGGCGCCGCGATCACGGTGACCAACCCGGTCTCGAAGAAGATCCTGTCCGCGGCGGTGATCGGCCCCGGCCGGGTCTCGGTCGGGCCGGCGCCGGCTGCCCGGCAGGCGAGCGCCGCCCTCGACCTCCCCACGCTTCAGCGCTGACCCGCGTGGTCCGCCTACCCCTTCGACCTGCCAGAGGTCCGGTCCCGATGACCCATTCCGCGATGACCCACCCTTCGACGATCCGCCACTCGACGTGCCGCGCGGCGCGCCCCGGGCTCTCCCCGGCCCTTGCGGTTGCGCTGCTCTGCACCGCGCTGGGTGCCTGCAACACCGCCGATCGCCTGTCGCAGATCGGCGCGACGCCGGCCCTCTCGGCGATCGAGGATCCCACCACACAGGCGGGGTACCGGCCCGTGCGCTTGCCGATGCCCGACATCCAGCCGGTCTCCTACGCGCCGAACTCCCTCTGGCGCACCGGCTCGCGCGCCTTCTTCAAGGACCAGCGGGCCGCCCGCATCGGCGACCTCGTAACGGTCAAGGTGAACGTCACGGACAAGGCCAACCTGAGCAACGAGACCAAGCGCTCGCGCTCGAACGCCGAGGGGTTCGGCCTGCCCAACGCCTTCGGCCTGGAGAACAACGCCGGGGTCGCGGCGGCGGGCATCGCGGCCGATAAGCTCCTCAACGCCACCTCAACCACGTCGAGCGACGGGGCCGGTTCGGTTCAGCGCAACGAGACCGTCACCACCAGCGTGGCCGCCATCGTCACGCAGATCCTGCCGAACGGGAACCTCGTGGTGGAGGGCAAGCAGGAGATCCGCATCAACTTCGAGGTGCGCGAGCTCATCGTGGCCGGCGTGGTGCGACCCGAGGATATCGAATCGGACAACACCATCGATTCGAGCAAGATCGCACAGGCGCGGATCGCCTACGGCGGCCGCGGCCAGATCACCGATGTGCAGCAGCCGCGCTACGGCCAGCAATTGGTGGATGTGATCCTGCCATTCTGAGGCAGGATCGGTCATTCGACCGCGTGACCGGGTCGGAAGGGCGTCGGGGCGAGGCCCCGCGCCGCCGGGGGGCGTCGCGGCGGTCTCAATCGTCCCGGTAGACGCGCTCCCGCCGCTCGTGGCGCTCCTGCGCTTCCAGGGAGAGCGTCGCGATCGGGCGGGCGTCGAGGCGCTTGAGGGAGATCGGTTCGCCGGTCTCCTCGCAATAGCCGTAGGACCCATCCTCGAGCCGGGCCAGGGCGGCGTCGATCTTGCCCGTCAGCTTGCGCTGGCGATCCCGGGCCCGCAACTCGATGGACCGGTCGGTCTCGGAAGAGGCCCGATCCGCCAGATCGGGATGATTCTCGTTCTCGGTCTGTAATGCGACGAGGGTATCCTGGGCCTCCCGCAGGATATCGGACTTCCAGCCGAGCAACTTGCGACGGAAATACTCCCGTTGCCGATCGTTCATGAACGGCTCGGTCTCGCTCGGTACGTATCCATCCTCGATCGTGATCTTCGCCATTCGCGCCTCTTGCAGCCGGTCCGCGGCGATCATTTTGCGTGGCTATAATGCAGGGGGCAGGCCACGACAACGCATCGCGCGCACAGCGCGCTGCAATCCTCATGGATGTTTTGCGCGCTGCGGCAAACACGCAACGGCTGCAAAAGCCGCTTTGACCATGCGTGCACTGCAACAGCGGACGCTTTCTGTCAGCGCCGACCTAACCTGCGTTAAAATGCAGGGAGCTTCCGCTTGTGTGTGACGGAGCGGACGTGGGGACAGACGCCGCCGCATACGGAACCCGAAGCACCGCGTCACGTTGGGCTCGGCCACGTCGGACACCAAAGATGAGCTTACGTGGAACACGGATCGAACGATGCAATTTTCGCTCTCTCGCCCGGTGTTTTGCAGGCTTACGAAGTTCGGGTCCTGTTCGGTAACGGGATAGGGTTCGTCGGTGATCCCTGAACATCACGAGATCGGCTAACTGAAGACTGGCATCCTGATCGTCATCGGCGTCGGATGCTGCTTCGAATTCCTGATATAAATTAAATCTACCTGGAGACAGCATCATGGCCACCAAGACCAAGACCCTGCACGATGCGTTCTATGAGACGCTGAAAGACGTCTACTACGCCGAGAAGCAGTCAGTACGGGCACTGAAGAAGTCCGCCAAGGCGGCCGAGCATGAGCAGCTTCGCAGTGCCTTCGAGACTCACGCGGAAGAGAGCGCCGAGCAGGTCGAGCGGCTGCAGCAGGTCTTCGAAATCATCGGCAAGCCGGCCCGCGCCAAGACTTGCGAGGCCATGCAGGGGATCACCTCCGAGATGGAGGAGGATCTCGAGGATTTCGCCGGCAGCCCTGCCGCCGATGCCGTACTCGCTGCGTGTGCGCAGGCCGTCGAACACTACGAAATCGCCCGGTACGGGACCCTGAAGACCTGGGCCCGCCAACTTGGATACGAGGACGCCGCCAAGCTGCTTGAGCAGACGCTCGAGGAAGAGAAGAAGACCGACGCACTCCTGAGCGAAATCGCCGAACAGATCAACGTCGAGGGCAGCGAAGGCGGCGAGATGGCGGAAGAGCCCGAGGAGAAGCCACGCGCCAAGGCGAAGGCCAAGGGCTGACCGAACCGCGCCGCCTGAGGCAGTGCATCATCCGGGAGGGTGTCGGTTCGCCGGCACCCTTCGCCGGATCCGGCGACGTCAGGCGGCGCGCGAGGTCGAGAGCTTGGCGAGTTCAACCGCCGCACGCAGCTCGATGTCGGCGATCAGGCTGTCGAGCCGTGGATCCCCGCTGGAGCCGGTGCGCTCGCCGAGACGCGCGGCGATCGCCTGAAGGTCGCGCGTCGAGACGCGACCCATGATGAGCGACGCCTTCAGCCGGTCCAGTCCATCCAGAAGGTCGCTGCCGCGGCGGGCGGAGCGGCGGCGGCGCTCCTCCGGTGTGTCGGTGTTGCTCTGGAGGGTCAGGATCGCATCGAGCCCCGCCAGGGAAGCCGCCGGAGTCGCGGCGGCGCTGCTGGCCGGCGCGCCGGGATGCGCCACCGTGAAGGAGGGCACGGTCTCGCTCCGACGCGGAGCGCCGGTTTGGGCGGCTGTGGTGACGAAGCGGGTATCGACGCGCATGGAATGGGGACCGTTCGGGGCGGAGACCGCCCGGCGCCGCCAGGATCCGTTGGGCGTGGTTAATCGTTCGTAAACGGCCCGGCAGAACGTGCCGGGTCGGCAGGAAGCGTCCGCGACCGTTGCGGACCGGAGTCCTGGGTCCAGCAGAAAATACTTCAAAGGCAATGGGTTGGCTCAGGGTCGTGTTTGGCACGCTCCTGGCAAGATGTCCGGCATCCGCCCGCATCAAAGTGCGCCATGCCCGATCCACATACCGGCCTCGTCCGAATCTCCCGCTTCGCGCTCGGTCTCCTGGCCGGGCTCGTGCTGGTGTTCGGCCACGCGGTGCCCGCCCTCGCCCTGTCCCGGGTGAAGGATCTCGCCAGCGTGGAGGGCGTGCGCCAGAACCAGCTCGTCGGCTACGGCATCGTGGTGGGCCTCAACGGCACCGGCGACACCCTCAACAACATTCCGTTCACCAAGCAGTCGCTCCAGGCGATGCTGGAGCGACTCGGCGTGAACACGCGGGGCGCCACCATGCGCACGCAGAACCTGGCCGCCGTGATGGTCACCGCGAGTCTGCCCCCCTTCGCCACGCAGGGGAACCGCATCGACATCACCGTCTCGTCGCTCGGCGACGCCAAGTCGCTCCAGGGTGGCACCCTGCTGGTGACGCCGCTGCTCGGCGCGGACGGCGAAGTCTACGCGCTGGCCCAGGGCTCGGTGGCCATCGCGGGCTTCTCGGCCGAGGGAGACGCGGCCAAGATCACGCGCGGCGTGCCCACCAACGGGCGCGTGCCGAACGGGGCGATGATCGAGCGCGAGATGGCGTTCAAGATGAACGACCTGCGCACCCTGCGCCTGTCCCTGCGCAACCCGGATTTCACCACTTCGAAGCGGATCGCGGCCGCGATCAACGACTTCATGGGCGCTGACACCGCCGAGCCCACCGACCCCGCCACCGTGACCCTGCAGATTCCCGCGCGCTACACCGGCAACATGATCCGCCTCGTCACGGAGGTCGAACAGTTGAAGGTCGAGCCCGACCAGACCGCGCGGGTCATCGTCGACGAGCGCTCGGGCATCATCGTGATGGGCCGCGACGTTCGCGTCTCAACCGTGGCGATCGCGCAGGGCAACCTCACGGTCACGATTACCGAGCAGCCCCAGGTGAGCCAGCCCGCTCCCCTCTCCAACGGCGTGACGACCGTGGTGCCGCGCACCGGCGTGAAGGTCGATACCGGCGACGGCAACAAGCTCGCCCTGGTCAAGGAGGGCGTGACGCTGCGCGAACTCGTCGACGGCCTCAACGCCCTCGGGGTCGGTCCACGCGACCTCATCTCCATCCTGCAGGCCATCAAGGCCGCCGGTGCCCTCCAGGCCGATATCGAGGTGATGTGATGTCCGTCCGCACCCTGTCCCGCCTTCCGTTCGCGAGGTAATTCCCATGCTGTTCGCGCCACTCGCCGCCAGCGCCGCCCTCGGGGTCGGCAAGGCCATCGTCGGCGATATTGCCAAGACCGTTCAGGGCACCGCCGCCTCCGCCGCGAGCGCCTCGAAAACCGCGGCCGAGGCCAAGGCCCGCAAGGCTTCGACGGAATTCGAGTCGATGTTCCTGGAGCAATCCCTCGACCGGCTTGCCCAGTCGGAAGGCACCGACGGGCCGATGGGCGAGAACGGCACCGGCGGCGGAGTCTACCGCTCGATGCTCACGAAGGAATATGCCGGCCAGATCGTGAAGAGCGGCGGCGTCGGCATCGCCGACCAGGTGTTTCGCGAGATGATGAAGATGCAGGAGGCCGCCCATGCATAGGCCCGCCGACGCGCCCCTGCGCATCACCGATCCTTCCGGCGCCGCCGCGCATGTGGCCGGCGTGCTCGCGAGCCTCGAAGCGCTGGAAGCCGTGCTCGCCCGCGAAAGTGGCCATGTCCGGGTCGGGCGCCTGCGCGAGGGGCTCGCCGAGACCGAGCGCAAGACTGCCCTCTCCGCCGCCTACCTGCAGGGATTGGAGGCGACGAAGGCCAACGCCATCGCGCTGGCCCGCTTCGCACCGGACGGTATCGCGGCCCTGAAGGCGGCGCATGCGCGCTTCACGCAGGCCGTCGAGGCCAACCAAGCCGTGCTGGCCACCGCCCGCACGGTCTCGGAGGGTCTGGTCAAGACGCTGGCCGACGAGATGAACCGGTCGCTCACGCCCACCGTCTACGGTCACCCGTCGCAGTCGCCCTCGCCCTATGGCCGGGCCGGTGTCGCCCGCAGCCAGCCCCTGGTGCTCTCGCGCAGCCTCTGAGAGGCCGTATCCTCCTCGGGGGACGCCTACGGGCGTCCATGTCCCGCGCGAACGAAGGCCCGGAAGGGGCCGAGGTCGGATTCGGTCCGGGTATCGATGGAGACCTGTCCTGCCGTGATCGGGGCGGTCGCGTGCGGGCCCGCGTCGATACCCCCGACGGCACGTCCGCTGATGCGGATACAGGTGGACGAACCCGGCACGCGCACGAAGCCGGCGCCCTGCTTCGGGCAGGGTCGAAGCGCATCCCGCGTGGGCACATGCGGACGCGCCCGCTCCGCGCCCGAGCCCGGCACCGCCGCCATCAGGGTCGCAATCACCGCGCCTGCGCGAATCGCACGACTCATGGCCTTTGATCCCGTCGTACCCTCGGCACGCGGTAAGCCATCGCGTCCACCGTTCCAAGTCCCTTGCTGAAGCCCACGCCGCGCGCGTGGCGGACCGCGAGCGTTGAGCCCGGAACGCGCGCGTTACAGAGCATGCCGAGTTAGCAGTTCAGCTCAGGTAATTCACCAGGTTCAGCTTCGAGAGCATCGAGGTGACTTGATAGCTCGCCTGGAGCTGCGTCTGCAGTTGCAGCAACTGCGCGGTGACGGTCTCGGCCGGGATATTGTCGACCCCGTCGAGGGAGTTCTCCAGGGCGACGCGGTTCGTCCGGTTCTCGGATTTCGTGTTGGCGAGGGTGCTTGCCGCGAGGCCGAGGTCGCTGGCGATGCCCGGCACGCCGCCCTGCGCGGTGTCCGAGGCGAGCAGGGTTTGGCTGCGTTCGGCGAGCGCGCGAAAGCGCAGGGCATCCACCGTTCCGGCCGTGCCCGTGGTGCCGCCATCGGCCGCCATGACGGCGAGCCCGGCGAGGACGGCCCGAATCGGCGCCTCGTTGGCCTGCACGCCGATGTTGAGCACGCGGTTGGCGCTCACCTGCGCGGTCGCGGTGGCGCGCGGATCGCTGGCGGTGTCGTCGCCAGTGTACCAGATCACGGTCCCCGTGCTGGCCGCCTCGACGTAGCCGGTCTGGCTCTCGTTGACCCGGCGGGGTGCAAGCCCGGCCGATTGCGATCCGGCGAAGAAATCCTGCGATGCGCGAGAGGCCGAACTCGCTGCGAGGGTGGTCGTGGCGGCCCCCTTCAGGGCGTTGTTTACGGCGTTCGAGAGGTTCTTGGCGATGGTGGGTGCGTCACCCACCATCGAGAATTCAGTGGCCGACGCGGCATCGGCGTTGGCCTTGGCCGTCAAGGTCAGCGTCTGGGTCGTCCCGTCGCGCATGCCGACGGTCACCGTCACGGTGTCGCCGGCGGCGGGCGTGGCGCCGACCGCGAGCGTCAGTGAGGCCGGCGTCCCGTTGGCGAAGGTCGCGGTGATCCCGAGACGCTCGGGACCCTGTATCCCCGCCACCGTGGCGCCGCCGAAGTTCTTCTCCAGATCCGTCCCGAAGCGCTTGTTCAGCTCCGCCTCGGCGACGTCCGGGCGCAGGGCGTCGGGGTCGTTGTCGGCGGCCGAGGCCTTGATCGTGTAATCCTTGAAGGTCTGGGTGCCGTCGGGCTGGTTCAGGGTGACGCGGATGCGGTCTCCCTCCTTCGGGACCTCCGCGAGCGTGACGCTCACGTCTGCGGGCGTGCCGCCAGCCGTCGCGCTCGCCTTGATCGCGGTCGGGTTGGAACTCGTCGCGCTCACGAGCCGGAAGCCGAAATTGGCGCGCGTCTCCATTCCGGCCGCATCCGCACCCTCCTCGCTCACGGTCACGGTGGACCCGACTGGCGGGGCTGCCGCGACACGGCCCTGACCGCTTCCGAGGTCTGCCGCCTTCTGTTCGGCGATGAGGACCTTCAGCCCGGCGAGCCCGGCAGCCGGATCGCCGTTGAGGATCGTGTCCGCCGGCGCCACCGGCGGCGAATCCGTCGCCCGACCTCCGAAGATGTACTGGCCGGCCGCGTCGACGTTCAGGGCATCGATGGCGGCGTCGAGGCTGTTGCTCGCGATCTTGGCCGTGTTTGCCTGGGTCGACGTGTTGCTGGCGTTCAGCGAGCGCTGCAGGCTGTCGCCGAGGGTGTTGATCTGCGTCACACTGGCATTGGCGAGTGCGACCCGCGTGGTGGCGCCATTAATCGCGGCGTCGTAGCCGTCGAGGGCGCTCAAGGCCGCATGCGCGCTGAGGCTGGTGGTGCGGCCTGCGCCGAGACCACCATAGGTCGTCGCGGTCTTGCCGCTGGCGAGCTGGTTCGTCAGCGTGTCGAGGCGGCTCTTCAGCCCCACGAGGTTCGCCGTGTTCCGGTCGCTGAGATAGGTGCTGGCGTTGAAGGGCGCGATGCTCATCGGGGCCTCTAGATCCGCAGCAGGGTGTCGAGGAGGTCGCGGGCGGCGGTGAGCACCCGCGCGTTGGCGCTGTAGGCGGTCTGGAGCTGCACCAGCTTGGACATTTCCTCGTCGATGCTCACACCGGAAACCGAGGCGACGCGGGACTGCGCGGTCGCCAGAGCGATGCTCTGTCCCTCGTCCAGGCTCTGGGCCGTGGCGGCGCCGGCCCCCTGCGCGTCGATGATGCGCTGGGCGAAATCCTGGACACTGGCGCTGTAGGGCGCTTCGATTCCGCCGATCCCGCTCGCCGCCGCGAAGGTGCGGTCGGTGCCGGTCAGTGCCGCGTAGAGGAATTGCGGACGGGTCGTGTCGGAGGGGAGCGCGTTGGCGGTGGTGTTGACGAGGTTGGCGGTGTTCGCGACCAGCGCCGGGTTCACGCCGATGCGCTGCGCGAACCCCGTGAGCTGGGAGCCCCCGTCGAACGAGCCGGTATAGAGCTTCCCCTTCGCCGTCCCGTCGAGGAAGAGCGGCACCTGGGCCTCACCGCTCTGGAAGGTGGTCGTGTCCTTCGGCGTCGTGACGCTGGCGCTGATTCCCAGCAGCGTCTGCGCGCCGGGCCCTGCCTTGACGCTGATCCGCAGGCCACCCGCACCGAGGCTCGTCTGGTCTTCCACGATGAAGTCGCTGCCGAGGGCGGCCTGGACAGCCGTGCTCAGGTCGGGATCCGTTCCACGCAGGTCGACCAGGCTGAGCTTGGCTGTCGGATCGTTCAGGTCCGTGAGCTTGATGCTCGGGGTCGGGTCCGACGTGTAGGGCACGAGGACCCGATTATAGGCGATGCCCTGCGCATCCTTGAGGCTCACCGTGATGGTGTTCCCGGCCTTGAGCCCGGTCAGGTCGATATCCATCACCCCCGTCGTATCGGGGGTCGGGGGCGCGCCCGTCACCTGCCGGTCCGACATCGAGCGCGAGAGTCCGGCGGCGAGCTCGTCGAGCTGGCGCTGCGCCTGCGGCAGGATCGTGTCACGCAGCTCGACGCCGGCCGCGAGGGAGCCTGAGCGGATCGCCTTGGCGGCGATCAGGTCGATGCGCGAGCCGCCCGGGGTGGTGGCCGTGATGGTGCCGGCACCGCGCGTCTCTGGATCCGTGGAATAGGCGGCCTCCGGTGACAGGGTGCCCCGGCCGTCGAAGCTCAGGGTCGCCGCCGCGCCGCGGTCCACGAGCGTCATGCCGGACGTGGTGATGACCGAGACGGTGCCGTCGTACTGATCCACCGTTTGGACGTCGAGATAGGCGGACAGGCCGTTGATGGCCTGGTCGCGCTGGTCGAGGAGGTCCGCGCGGGTGCCCTCGTCGGTGGCAGCGGTGACCTGGGTGTTCAGGGTGGCGATGGCCTTGAGGTACTCGCTGGCCTTGGCGGTGTCGCTGCCGAGCTGGCTTTCCGAGGCGGTACGCAGCTGCTGCACGCCGTTCGCGATCGTGCCGATGCTCGAGGCGAGGTTCGCCGCCTTCGAGATCACGGCGGACCGGGCCGCCACGGAGGTGGGGTCGTTGACCAGGCTCTGCAGGGATAAGGCGAAGTCGTTCACCACCCCGTCGAGGGCGGTGGTACTCCCCGGCGTGCCGTAGAGCTGATCGAGCTGCGTGCGCACCGCCGAGAGGGTACCCGTATAGGCCGCGCCGGATGTCTCCATGCGCAACTGCTTCAGGGAGGCCGCGTCGAGGGCGCGCCCGATCGCCCCGATCGAGACGCTGGAATTGCCGACCCCCTGCGCCACCGCGGTGATGGTGCGCTTGGAGTAGCCGACCGTACCGACATTCGCGATGTTCTGCGAGACGACGCCGATGGCGGCCTGGGTCGCCTTCAGGCCGGCGGTCGCGGTGTTGATGGCGTTAAAGCTCACGAGCCCCCTCCCCCGGTATCACGGCACGGCCGGATGTCGGCGTCCTCAACGGATGATGTTCATCAACGCCGACATCATATCCTGCGAGGTCGATATCACCTTCGTGTTCGCCGAATACGCCTGTTGGGTTACGATCATCTTCGAGAACTCGCTCGCAATGTCCGTATTCGATTGCTCGACGTTGCCCCCGATCACGGCCGTCCCATTCAGGCCGACGAGGGGCGTGCCGGAGTCGAGGGTCTGCTCGTAGGTGCCGTTGGAGTTCGCCTTGAGGCCGTCCGAGTTGTTGAACTGGACCACCTTGATGTTCGCGAGCGCGACGGTATTGCCGTTGCTGTAGGTGCCCGAGACCTTGCCGTCCTTGGTGATGCTGAGGTTGTTCAGCGTGCCCGAGCTGTAGCCGTCCTGCGTCAGCGTGTTCGTGGTCACGGTACCTCCCGAGGAGGTGTAGGCGGTCAGGCCACCGCTGCCGTAGTTCAGCTGGATGTTGCCGAGGCTGACATCATCGACGGTCAGGGCCGGAATGGTCACGGCTGTCGTGGTCGGCGAGGTCAGTTGCCCGCTGCTGCTGAATTCGAACGCCGTGCCGGCATTGGTCCAGGAGGTCGAGGTGCTCGTCACCGTGCTCTTGTCGGCATAGAACAGGTTCCAGACGTCCTTGGTGTCCGTTTCCGTGTCCGCATTCTGGACCTTCGCCCAGCGCGTCTGAATGCCCACCGGACCGCCGCTCTCGGTGTAGGCGGTCAGCGAGGGACCGTCGATGCTGCCGTTGATGAAGCTCGCCGAATCCGCTGCCGAAACCGTCTTGGTCCCCGTGCCGGACAGAATGGCGGGGTTCGCGCCGGATGCCAGCGTGCCGAGCAGTTCCGACCCGGCTATGCTCGCATTGGCGTTCTTCGTCGCCGGCGTCTTGGGCAGGTTGGCCGAGTAGGTGATGGTCGATGTCGGTCGGGCCGGCAGGATCGAGTTGGAGATCTTGATCGGGCCCTCGCCGGTGGCCTGGCCCGTGACGGGGTCGAGGCTGTTGCCCTTCAGGTAGGAGCCCGCGCCGTTGACGAGGTAGCCGTCCTTGTCGGGGGCGAAATCGCCGCGTCGCGTATAGAAATCGCTGGCCGAGAAGGTCGATTGTCCGGCGGCGTCGCCGGTCTTGGTCTGGACCGCAAAGAAGCCCTCGCCGTTCAGCGCCATGTTGGTGCCGACCTCGGTGGCGTTCAGGCTGCCCTGGACCGTGGTGGTCTGCCGGGAATTGGCCGCGACCGAACCCGCGACCTGACGGGTCGGCGTCTGCTGCTCGGCGATGAGGTCGACGAAGTTGGTGTCCACCCGCTTGAAGCCGGTGGTCTGCGAGTTCGCGATGTTTCCCGAGATGTTCTCCAGGGAGAAAGACTGCGCCTTCAGGCCGGAAACGGCCGTCTGCATCGCGGTGAAGACATCCATGACCCGGAACCTTGACTGACGAGGGAGCCACCGGAACGCATGCGCACCGGTCCTGATCCCGATCCGCAATCGCTATGCCAACGTCAGACCGTTGATTTGATTGGGTTTTCTCCTGGGATAACCCGGCAGGAAACGCACGGACCGCTGTGACCGGGCAGCTTTTGCCGGGCTCCGGCTCCGGACGCGCGGCGTTTACGCCGCGTTATCGCCGATCTGTCTAACGTCGCCGGATCGAAGGCGATGGATCGCACTCATGAAAGCCAAACGGTCGTCCCTCGTCCACCTGATCTACTTCTCGCGGCTGAACCTCGCGGCCGACGCTCTGTCGCGCACCCGTGAGATCGGAGAGATCACGCGGCAGGCGCAGAAGAAGAACGAGTTCGCGGTGATCACGAGCTTCCTGATCATCGAGCAGAACTTCGCGGCTCAGATCATCGAGGGCGAACGCGCCTCGGTCAGCGAGACCTTCGCCCGGATCAGCAACGATTCGCGCCACCGCGACGTGCAGATCGTCGAGTGGCGCGAGATCCTCAAGCGTGAGTTCGTAAATTCGTTCACCACGGGGGTCCGCGGCCCCGTCAACGACGCGGTCTTCCAGAAGGCAAGTCTGCTGCCGATGTTCCAGCGCGGCACCCCCAAAGGCGCCTCCATCCACGCCCTCGCCCTGACGTTGCAGGCAGAATCGATGACCAAGCAGGGCATCGATCACCTGTTCGTCTGATGATGGACCTGCCCGGAACGACCCCGTCGTCCCGCCCTCGAACCCCTGAAAACCCATGAGCGAGACACCCGCGATCCTCATCGTCGATGACCAGGAAAAGCTGATGAAGCTGGTCATCCTGCTGATGAACCGGCTCGGATTCCCGGATGTCGAGGGTGTGACGGATGCCGTTACCGCCCTGGAGCGCATGCGCCAGCGCCGCTACGCCCTGGTGATCTCGGACCTCGACATGGAGCCGATGGACGGCCTCTCGTTCCTGCGCGAGATCCGCGCGGACGACAACCTGATGAACACGCCGTTCCTGCTCACCGAGGCGTCGTTCGACTTCGAGGACATCAACCTCGCTCACCAGGCGGGTGCGGACGCCTTCATCCTGAAGCCGTTCGACATGTCCGTCCTGAAGTCGAAGCTGAAGCAGGTGATCAACCGCAAGCCGCGCCGGCGCGAGGCGCCCCTCGCCGCCGAATCGGCCCTCAACATCGAGTTTCCGATGCTGGGCAAGTTCTGAGGAGCGTACAGCGGCGCCCCGAACCGCACCCTCAGGCGGGGACGACCCGCCTGTAGAGATGCCAGGTCGCGTGGCCAAGGATCGGCATGACCACCGCGAGGCCGACGAACAGCGGCAGCGAACCGAGGATCAGCAATCCGGCGACGACGGCACCCCAGGCCAGCAGCGTGCGCGGGTTGCGGCGGAAGGCGGCGAGCGAGGTCTCGATCGCGGTCAGCGTGTCCACGTTCCGGTCGACCAGCATCGGCACCGAGACAACGCTGACGGCGAGCACCAGCAGCGAGAAGGCGAAGCCGACGAGATTGCCGATGGCGATCAGGGCCCAGCCGCGCGGCGTGGTGAGCACGTCCCGCGCGAACTCGAGGGCCGAGTCCGGCACCGTATCGCCGTAGAGCGCCCAGTAGATCCCCTGCGCGACGACGAGCCAGCAGGCGAAGACCACCGCCAGGAGCAGCCCGATCCCGATCAGGCCGCCCGCCGCTGGACGGGAGAGGCTGGCGAAGGCGTAGGCCCAATCCGTGGACAGGCCCTGTTCGCGCCGCCGGCTGAGTTCGTAGAGACCCACGGCCGCGAAGGGGCCGATCAGGGCGAAGCCGGCGGCGAGGGGGAACACCAGGGGCAGGACTTCGGCCCCGAGGGCGAAGGTCGCGAGGACGATGCCCACGAGGGGGTAGATCAGGCCAATGAAGAGCGCATGGGTCGGCATCGCCAGGAAATCGTCGACTCCGCGCCGGAGCGCGAAGGACAGGTCGTTCCAGCCGATCGCGTTCACGATCGGGCGGGCCAGGGTATGGCCGAGATCACGGGCAGGGAGTGTCGTCATCGCTCAGACCCTCTTCCGGGAATGACGCTCACGACGTCGGCGCCCAAGTTGTCCGCTGCAGGTCCCGCATCACGAATGCGACGCGGCCATATCCTGCAACGTTGTCTCGCGCGATCGGGCGCCGCGAGCAACTTCCAGTGAGCGTAAGCCCTTTTCGGCCCATTGTCTCCGGCGCGGAAAGCTGAGCCGGAGATTTATTGCCCGGCTGTCCGGCGCTGCCCGGGATCTCCGCTCAAGCGGCGCGCTTCTGGTAGTCCTTGATGTCGCTGAAGCGCAGGGCCGGCGCCCGTTCCTCCTCGTAGCGCAGCGAGAAGGCGGTGGTCGCCATGAAGACCGGCGCCCCGTCGAGGTCGCTCGCCATGGCCGAGCCATGGCTTCCGATGAACTTGTCGAGGTCGGTTTCGGCCTCGGCGGTGATCCAGCGGCAGATCGAGAAGCGAGTCGGCTCGTAGTCGATCGGCAGGCCGTATTCCGCCTGAAGGCGCTCCTTCAGCACGTCGAGCTGCAGAGCACCGACGACGCCGACGATGGCCTGGGACCCGTCATGCGGGCGAAACACCTGCACGACCCCTTCCTCGCCCATCTGCTGGAGCGCCTCCCGGAGCTTCTTGGCCTTCATCGCGTCGGTCAGCTTGATCCGGCGCAGGATCTCGGGGGCGAAGCTCGGAACGCCACGGAACACGATCTCCTCGCCCTCGGTCAGGGTGTCGCCAATTCGCAGCGTGCCGTGGTTGGGGATGCCGACGACGTCGCCCGCGAAGGCCTCGTCCGCGATGGCGCGGTCCTGCGCGAAGAAGAATTGCGGCGCGGAGAGCGACATCGGCTTGCCGGTGCGCACGAGCTTGGCCTTCATGCCCCGGTTCAGGCGGCCCGAGCAGACCCGCATGAAGGCGATGCGGTCGCGGTGGTTCGGGTCCATGTTCGCCTGGATCTTGAACACGAAGCCGGTCATCTTCGGCTCGCCCGGCTCCACGAGGCGCTTGTCGGCATCCTGGCCGCGCGGCGGCGGGGCGAAGCGGGCGAGCCCGTCGATGAGATCGCGCACGCCGAAGTTTCGCAGGGCGGAGCCGAAGAACACCGGCGTCAGGTGGCCCTCACGGAACGCCTCGAGGTCGAAGCGCTTCAGGCCGGTTTCGGCGAGTTCCGCCTCCTCGCGCCAGGTCGCGGCCTCGCCCTCTTCGGTGAGGAGCTGATCGAAGAGCGGATCCGCGACTCCCGTCACCGGCACGGTGCCGGCGTCGTCGGCTGCATCGAGCCGGCGCACCCGGCCGTTGCCGAGGTCGTAGGTGCCGGCGAAGCTGCGCCCACGCCCGATCGGCCAGGTGACGGGGGCCACGTCCAGCGCCAGCACCTTCTCGATCTCGTCGAGGAGCTCGAACGGGTCGCGGGCCTCGCGATCGAGCTTGTTCACGAAGGTGACGATGGGAATGTCGCGCAGGCGGCAGACCTCGAACAGCTTTCGCGTGCGCGCCTCGATGCCCTTGGCCGCATCGATCACCATCACCGCCGAATCGACCGCCGTGAGGGTGCGGTAGGTGTCCTCCGAAAAGTCCTCGTGGCCCGGCGTATCGAGAAGGTTGAAGACGCAGTCGCCGTACTCGAAGGTCATCACCGAGGTGACCACCGAGATCCCGCGCTCCTTCTCGATGCCCATCCAGTCCGAGCGGGTCGAGACGCGGTTGCGCTTGGCCTTGACCTCGCCGGCGAGCTGGATGGCGCCGCCGAACAGCAGCAGCTTCTCGGTCAGCGTGGTCTTGCCGGCATCCGGGTGTGAGATGATCGCGAAGGTGCGGCGCCGGGCGACGGGGTCGGCCTTCACGTCTGCGGGCGTGGTCTCGTTCGGCATCAGCATGGCGGGCAGGAATTCCGGATCCGCGCGCGGCGGTGGGGCGTTCGCGATGAAGGGCGGCGATGGGCTGTTCTGTAGGCGCTTCGGACGCGATGCGCAAAACGCGGCGTCCGGTGCGTGAGACTCAGCCGCGCCCGAGATACGGCATGTTCGTCGCGACCACCGTCAGGAACTGGACGTTGGCCGAGAGGGGCAGGCCGGCCATGTAGACCACCGCATCGGCGACGTGACGGGCATCAATGACGGGTTCGGGCTTGACGCTGCCGTCCGCCTGGCGGGCTCCGACGGCGATGCCGGCCGTCATTTCCGTCTCCGCATTGCCGATATCGATCTGCCCGCAGGCGATGCCGTAGGGGCGCCCGTCGAGGGAGGTCGCCTTGGTCAGCCCGGTGATCGCGTGCTTGGTGGCTGCGTAGGGCGCGGAATGCGGGCGGGGCGCCTGGGCGGCGATGGAGCCGTTGTTGATGATGCGCCCACCTTGCGGGTCCTGCGCCTTCATCATCCGGAAGGCGGCCTGCGTACAGAGGAACGCGCCGGTGAGGTTCACGTCGACGGAGCGCCGCCAATCGGCGAGCGTCACCGCGTCGATCGCCGCGCCCGGCGTGAAGACCCCGGCATTGTTGAAGAGGAGGTCGAGCCGTCCGAAGCGCTCGGCCGTGCGTGCGAAGAGACGGGTTACGGAATCTTCGTCCGCCACGTCCGTCGCGACGGCCTCGGCGTCGATGCCGGCCTCGCGCGCCAGGTCCGACACTGCCGTGAGCGGCTCGAACCGCCGCCCGGCCAGCACCAGATCGTAGCCCGCCCGCGCCAATCCGAGCGCGACCACGCGCCCGATCCCCGAGCCGGCCCCCGTCACGATCGCCGTCCGACCCGTCATGCCCCACCCTCTCCTGTGCATGACGGACCATAAAGCGCCCGCGCACCCCGTTGCCAGCGCTGCAGACTGGGTCTAGACAACGCCACGCCAGCGCTTTGGGGCGTCGCCAAGTGGTAAGGCAGCGGTTTTTGGTACCGCCATTCCCAGGTTCGAATCCTGGCGCCCCAGCCAATCTCCACGCAAGTCTTTGATTTTGCTCTATATTCGCCTTGCGGATTTGGAGCCGGCACACATCTCTGTCGCACATGCCTGTAGCACAGGATGTGCCCCATGCCCGCCATCGTCCATGCCTATCGCCGCGGCGCGACCTATACCTGGCGCCGCCGAATCCCGCAGCCGCTGTGCCGATTTTGTAAGGGCGAAGCGCTTATCGTCAGCCTCGGCACACGCGACCCGCGTCGGGCCCGCTTCCTCGCCGGCCAACTCACGGCCCATTCCGACGATATGTTCCAGCGCGCCATGGCCAACGCCGATCCCGACATCGTCATGAGCCGCCGCCAGCTCGACGGCGTATTCCGCGAGAGCCTGCTCGCTCATCTCGACAAGCTCGATCGCGTCGCCGCCGCCGAGCGCGCCGACCCGAACTTCGATCCCGACGACAGCCGACGTTGCGACCACCGCATGGGGTGGGTTTTTCGCCTGCTGGCCGGTCGAGGTGCTGCCGCCTTCGTCGACGACGGCACGGCCGCGAAGATGGCCGAGCAGGGACTGAGCCGAGAGGATGTCGCCGAGGTCAGCGCCACGCTTGCCGCGATGATCGCGCAAGGCGCGCATCGGATGCCCCAGCAGCGACTCGAAGCACTTCTAATCAACCAGGAGGCCCCGGCAACGTCAGTGAACCTGTCGCTAGCGCAAGAGGTGACGTTTCGCGCGATGGCGACCGCCGCCTTCGCGACCGAGCGTCGCTACGACGGCGCGCGAATCGAAGACGAGGCGAAGCTGGACGCCATCGTCCTCGGCGAAGTCACCGCGATCACACACCCTTTCGCTCCGCTCACCGATGCCGCGGCTTCTCAATCACCGACAACGGCCTCCAAACCTGTGCCGCAGCAGGCGGAGGAGGCCGCGGATCGGGCGTCAGACAGGCCTTCGTCGCCTCGAAAGCCCAGCCCCCGGGTGGAGACTCTCGAAAATCACCCCGTCATCGAGTTCGGCGAGGCGATGATCGCGGCACGCGCCAGGGATGAGGACTGGGATACTAAGACGCAGGTCCAGGCCCGCCAGATCTTCACCCTCTTTGCCAAGCTCTTGTTCGAAAATAATCTGGTGGACGTCGCTGACCTGCGCCAGAGCCACTTCGCCGATCTCGTCGGCCTTCTGCGTGCCGTATCGCCGAGCTATGGTAAGAGCCCGAAGGATCAGTACCGTACCACGGCCGAACTCAGGGCTGTCGGCGCCAAGCTTGCGCCGGAGGCGCGCGGGATCTTGGGTGCCACCCTCAATCGCCACCTAACCTTCCTTGGCCAATTGCTGACCTATCTGAAGGCGCAGGGACTGCCGCTCGACCCCGGCATCAGTGTCGCCCTCCTGCGGGCCAAGACGAAGAACCGGGCTCGCAACAAGCGCGCGGCGCTGACCAACGAGGATGTCGGGGCGATCTTCCGACTGACTTGCTTCACTGGCTGCAAATCCTGGCGGCAACCGTTCGAGCCCGGCCCCGACACGATCCATCGAGCGCTGTATTTTGCGATCATCCTGCTTTACTACACCGGCGCAAGACGGGAGGAAATTTGCGGTCTCCATGTCGATGATGTGGGTGAGCTCGATGGCGTTGC
Source organism: Methylobacterium sp. FF17 (assembly GCF_025813715.1). Taxonomy (NCBI): domain Bacteria; kingdom Pseudomonadati; phylum Pseudomonadota; class Alphaproteobacteria; order Hyphomicrobiales; family Methylobacteriaceae; genus Methylobacterium; species Methylobacterium flocculans. The sequence continues at coordinate 3,470,255 of NZ_CP107532.1, read as the reverse complement.
ATACATCGATATCAGGCGGAATCAGACGCGGCGCGTCAAGAACGATCAGTCGGTTCGATACATCGCATTGCACCCCGAGATTTTACGCCTCGGATTTTTAGATTACGTTCAAGCTATCAAAAATCTCGGGTACTCCCTTGTGTTTCCGGATTTGAAATCCCCGAGTTCAAGAGCTCCCCTTGGAGATCGGCTCTATGACGAGTTCTTAGAGGGCATGAAGATCGCGATTCCTGATGCCGCCGTCAGGAAGAAAGTGATCCACTCCTTCCGGCATGCCCTGGGCAACAACTTGAAACAGGCGCGGGTCCATACGGAGATCCGCGCGGACATCCTCGGGCATGGCGGCAAGGGTGAGACCGACGAGCGGTACTGTGATCCGATCGCACTGCGCTCCATGCTCGCCGATCTCATCAAGCTACCGGCCGTGACGGCGCATCTCGATGCGCAACCAATTCGGCTGCTCGGTTGGGTTTCCAACAAAAAGCCCGCTCCTTTCGCTCGTCAGTCGAAGCGTGCCGCGAAAGGAGCCTCGCCGCGCTAAGCCTCTGAAGTAGATCAAAGGGCTGCCTATTTCGCCTCTAACCGCTCCGAAATTATTCATTCGAGGTGGAGCATTGGTGTCTCCGGCAGGACTCGAATTCATGCCAATTAACTAGGGAAAATCAAACACTTAGCTGTCTGCCATCAAGCCGATATTATGCGCTCTTGACCACACGTACAAGCGACTTCAGACGCGCGATGCGTGCATCTGTGGGCAGCCATCATCAGTGCAGCTACACTCAGCTCACTGAGCATGTGATCACGCATGGACCGGCCGACGATCTTGCGCGTGGTCAGAACGAGGACGGCAGCCAAGTAGAGCAAGCCCTCGCCCGTTGGCAAATAAGTGATATTGGCTAGCCAGACCGTGTTCGGCCGAGTGGCCTAGAAGCCCTGCGTCAGAAGGTTCGGGGCGATCGGGAGATCGTGGCGGCTATAAGTCGTGCAGGGCCGGAACCGACTCACCGACAGGGCACAGATGCCGTAGCGGCGCATTAGTCGCTCCACTCGCCCGCGGCTGGCTGAACGGCCCTTGGCCAGCAGGGCGGCATGCACCCGTGGGGCATCATAGCGTCGGTGATGGGCGACACGGAACCGCCGGACATCCTCCAGGAGTTGACGGTTGGAGGCCGAGCGGGCACTCTCAGGACTTGACCGCCAGCCATAAAACCCGCTGCGGGACACTTTGAGCGCGCGGCACATGAGACGCACCGGCCACGTGCGTGCATGTTGCTCAATGACGGCGTAGGTCACTTGGGCATTTCCGCGAAGATGCCTGTGACTTTCCTAGGACGTCGCGCTCCATGCGCGTGCGGTCGAGTTCACCTCGCAGGCGCGCGATCTCGGCGGCCTGGTCGGACGGCGCCGCGACCAAGCCTGGAAGTGAGATCCCGATCGATCCAGCCAGCCGCGGTCGGAGCGGGCCCCCGTTTCAGCGCGGCCCGCAACCGCCGTAACGTCGAGGGCTGGATCCCAAGCTCGGCCCCGATCTGCATCTGCGGCTGGCCGCAGCTCTCCAGCAGGGCAACCGCTTCCCGTTTGAACTCGGGCGTCAACTCGCGCTTAGTCTTAATCGTCGGACACCTTCTCGGCCCATGACGAGCTTATCAAAGGTGTCAGTAAAACCGAGGGAGGATCGCCCGCAACTGAGCCCCTAATCCCGACCAAAGCCTGAGCGCTGAGTACGCTTGCAACCGTCCTTTTATCGTAGGAGATTAGTGTGCGTGGACGCGGTTTGGGAAACAACGCATGTCGATGATGAGCAACGGACCTTCTGAGCGGGAACAAAAAAAGCGCGTTTTCATCAGCTACAGCTGGGCAGATGCACATCAAGTAGATCAACTTAAAGAAGCTGTTCGGTCCGCTGGGCTCGATGTTTGGATAGATCGAGATAACATTCTGCTCGGCGACCGACCAGCAGATAAGATTAAAGATGGTATTGCCGGATCTGACTATTTTTTGCTATATATCACGGACAAATCTTCGAAGTCAGAGTGGGTCAAACGTGAAATTTCCTATGCTTTCGAGCTTTCACGGGAGAAGAAGACCACGATCGTACCTGCTCTAACGGACAACGCTGAGCTACCAATTGAATTTAGCGGCTATCTATATATCGATTTTCGTGAATCCTTCGCGAAGGGCCTCGCTCAACTCAGGAGATTTTTCAAGTCACAATCGGAAACGTCAGAGGCGTTGTCCTTTGGATTTCGACAATCCTCTCCAATCAAACATCATGGCGGCCCGAATCCCTGCGTAGACACCTTGGGTCGCGCCAAGCTAGGCAGTCTAAGATACGCGATGTCGGACCGGCTAACGATTGATCAGATCGGCGTCATTTGGTTCGACATATTCGAGCGGCGAATGGATGATGACGTCAATAGACCGAATGTAGCCATGGCATGTGTCGAACTTATAGATAGAGCTCGTCGTGAAAGTTCCTTACCGCAACTTCTGAAAACCATCTGCCGAAATGTGCCGTCTATTGCGAACCATCCTAATCTTATGGACTAAATAAAGTGCCAGAATTAAATTTAATTGTTAATTCAAAGGCCCGAAGCCTACGATACCGATCACCTTAGGATGCATTTGTCATAGTCTTCAGCTTTGGGTGACGCTGGAAACCTGGCATCCCTTATCGTGCCCGCTTGGTACTTCAAGGCGCAGGCAATAAGGCTGGCTCGAGGCTTCATTGAACTTTGCTGGCCATGTCTGCTGAACGCTGGTCGATTAGAAGCATCCGCAGTCGGCACCATGCAAGCCCCAACGATCTAAACAAGCCGGCATATTCGAGCTCACCAATGCTTAGTCCGCACTGAAAATAAAACAATAAGGTCCATGAGCTTTAGTACGAAGATGGGAACAGACGCCGTGCCGCACGTAAGTTGGTTCGATAAATTAAAATCCTACGCCGGCGAAGAGCATCCTTTATTTGACGAGGTGTTTCTACAGCGCTGGGGCGGGCAGATCTGGAATCCCCAGGAGGCAGACAAGAAAGCTGCAAGTATACTCCACACGCAAATTAGCTCGCGAGTTGCGACCCAAGCTATTGGATATCAAGACGGCGACGAGGTCTCTGCACTCGAGAGTGTTTCGCTCCTTTTCGATCGGGCCCGCGAGGCAGCAGATAATAATTTTGGTGCCCGTCATTTTGACGTGGTTGTATGGCATGTCCTCAACACTCACGTTCGGCCATTCACGTCTCGCTGGCATCGCGAGGCGAAACTTGGAGCACTTAAGGCACTGGATTCGACAGACGAGTTTCGCGCCGATTTGAAGAGGCTGCAAACCCTGCTCCAGTGCTTTGACATCCTACTGGTTGACCTACGCGATGATGCGCCGCCGCCGGCGGCCGAACCCGGCCAGAAGGATGACAGCGTACAGCGAGAGGTGCGAACACAGCTCCCATTTGGTATTGATGTCACTTTTGGAAAAATTCACCCGGAAGACGCGGAGGCTATCAACCTAGCTGAGGTTACCGCCATCAAGGCACGTCGGAAGAATTACGGATTAGATATGGACGCGGTTTGCGCATCCGGACTCGCAATTTCAGGCGGTGGGATTCGGTCCGCAACATTTGCACTTGGAATTCTAGTTTCACTCGGCCGCCGGAATCTTCTTCCCCAATTTGACTACCTATCAACCGTATCGGGAGGAGGTTATCTAGGCTCATTTCTCACAACTTTCCTCGCTACTAAGCAGCTGAAAGTAGAAGAGAAGAAAATCGGGTTAAAGTCGTCACAGCAGCCGTTTATCTTGGATAAAGGTGAAGCCCCCGCGTTACGCTACATACGCCACCGAAGCAAATATCTGCAAACTTCTCTATGGGAAAGAATAAAGATTGCTTTTGCTCAAGCGTACGGCATGGCATCGAATATACTGGCTTTATTGGTTGTTCCGAGTACCATCGGATGGATCGAGGCTGGAGTTCGACCAGTCAACGGAAACCCCAGCCCAGATAGTTCAAAATTCTTTTATCTTGCGGTCGCAGCAGCCGTATTTGCGCTGATAATCCCTTCGATAGTACGCTTTATTCCGTATCTCAGAAAATACGCGGACGGCTTGATTGCGCTCGTAAGCAGCATTGCTGTTCTGCTTCTAGCCTGGAATGTACTTGGTTACATTCATAACGGCGTCGCTTCGCTCGGAGAGCGAGCTGGTGGCTGGCTCCTATTCACGTCGGCTGCAATTCCCCTTACAGCATCGGCATTACTCAGCCTGTTAAACCAACAGCACTTTCGCATAAAATTGGTTCTTACAATTCTGGCGGCCCTTGCCGCTCCTGTGCTGTTTTTGGGGATAGAGTTGTATGTATATTTGTGGCTCACTGGGACGGCGTATGGGCCTGCGGATCTCAGTAATCGCTATAGCGTGCTTGGAACTTTATTGCTCGGATTGTGGATTTTTGGGATCTTGCTTGATATCAACTTTACATCGCCACACAGACACTATCGAAGGAAGCTCGCAGAAACTTTTCTTATCCAACCCAAAGATGACATCCCAGATAACATATCATTCAATGCTGACGTATCAACAAAACTTTCCGATTTGCTAATTTCATCGTGCGGCTCTTATCCCCTAATGAACTGCGCTCTCAATGTGCCTGGATCTTCAAATACTACTATACAAGGCCGACTTACAGATTTTTTCCTGTTTAGCCCAGCATATTGCGGTAGTCCGCTGATGCGATATCAGTGTACAAAGACATGGGAGCGCTCAAATCCGAACTTAAACGTTGGAACAGCTATGGCCATCTCGGGCGCAGCCGTTTCCCCTGTTATGGGGATGAATTCGGATAATCGAGCTAGATTTTGGCTTACATTACTGAACGCTCGTCTTGGCTACTGGTTGAGAAAGCCAAACAAGTTACGTCTACTTCCGCCGAATATTTTCTACCTTCTCAAAGAATTACGCGGATCAATGAATGAAAAATCAGGGTTTATCAATGTCACGGATGGGGGGCATATCGAGAATCTAGGGGTTTATGAACTTCTGCGCCGCCGATGCCAATTCATAGTCGCGATCGACGGAGAGCAGGATCCCGAGATGACCTTTCATGGTCTCGCAAACCTGCAGCGATTGGCAGCAATAGACTTTGGGATCCGAGTGGAAATCGACCTAGACGATCTTAGATTACGAGAGACGGGATTGAGTCGGTCGCATTTTCGACTCTGCCGTATCATCTATCCGGGAACCGGAATTCCTTGCGGATATTTGCTTTATGTTAAATTGTCTCTCACTGGTAATGAGGGAGAGTTTCTGCGAAGGCACCGTCTCGATGAGCCGGTCTTTCCGCATCATCCGACCGCCCACCAGAATTTCAGCGAGGTTCAATTCGAAGCTTACAGAGCTTTGGGTGAGCACGTGGGGGAAAAACTGTTCCTAGACGCATTGGTCGGCGACATAAATAAGGAACAAAATGTGGTTCTACAAGACTGGTTCGCAGCTTTAAGCAGGAATTTGCTCAGACCCATTATTTAGCTTAGGTATGTTTTAGCAAAACACCTATAAGCTTTGTTCTATCATGCCAGGGGGCATGTTTCTCCTCCGGATGTACCAAACGAGATTTTTCTTCGGCTCAGTATGCAACCTTAGATGATCTCGATCGATTTGGAAGGCAGATCATTGCCGAAGATCTGCAGTGTATGGTTCGAAAGGCATAAAAGGCCTCTCTGGCAGGGTCTATCTTCCTTTCACATTTTCTTAGATGAACAATATTTTTTGAGCGTAATAAAAGCTGTATAGAACGATGGCGGCCGCGTATGCGTTGATAAGAAATTCGCGGCATTGACACCTCTTACTTCGAGTCACACCGCGAGGATATTGGAAGGCAGCGCCGTTGCGCTCACGAGTGTCTGTCGTCCTCTTGCAGGAATGCCAGTGCGGATCACGGTTTTGTCCCAGCGTCCCAGAAGCGTTGCTCGACCGCGGCTGGCTGAGCTTCCGGACTTCTGAAACGCTCCTCCCTAACCGAAACATTCAAGTGTCGATGGAACAACGCCACATAGTCAAAGTCGCTGACAAGATCAGCTGAGAAGAGTCCGGCCTTTGCGGCGACATCGAGTGTTGCACCACCCGTTGATATAACTGGGACGACAGTAGCGTCAGGTTGCAGGCGGCGAAACATCTCATACTCATTCACTATCCCGCCCATGCCGCCAATAAACACGGCGGCTTTGAATCGATGATCTGAAAACATCCGCTCGCGCATTGCCAGGAGGCTCTTCTCACGATCTGATCCTACTTCATCAGTAAACGTTACATTCTTGAAACGCTCGTTGTCCTGAGGAAACTCATCCTCGAAATGCCGCGACTGGTAGAGTCGGACCCAGCTTCCGTAATCGACGCCAATGTCCTGTGCGATCACCCAGATCATCGGCGTGATCGCCGGATGGCCGCCCCAGACGAGCAGCCGACGACCGAGCGTTACATGGACGAGCGCCGACACCGCCGCAGTTATCGCTACGGTGTCGGCGGTAGCAGCGTATTGCGGTCCGCGTCGTGGATCGGGGATACCTGCTGAGAGGAATACGGCTTCGGTCAAGCTCAGCCCTCCCAGCCGGCTAGCGCCCAACCGGCCTCGGAGACCTTGATGGCACGGACGACACGGATGTTTTCTTGGAGCCATTGCAGGTGCGCGCTCCAGGCTTCGCGGATTCCGATGTGATCGTAGACCAGCACCGGGACCTCGCCTTGATCCGCGCGCCGCGCCTTTTCGGCGACATCGTTAAGGATTTCGGCGGTCGGCACGCCGACGATCGGGTAAGCCCAGATCTTTCGGTCATCAAGCAGCCGCACTGCGATCGCTCGATGAGCGCCTACGCCGTCCACTGAAGCGCCGATCTTTTCGACATCGGCCCGCAACTTACCGGTAATGGACATGTATCGGGCAGCGATCGCACGGCTGCGCAGTCGCTCCAACCGAAGTACGATTGCTTCGGCAGCAGTCTGAGCGATGGGCCCATCAGGTCCCGCAAGTTCGGCGGGCTCAAGGTAGACCGTCTCGGCCATGTCCGTCAGCTTGTTGGGCGTATGCGCAGGCCAGATTACCCGGAGCACCTGAATGTCCTTCGCGCGGGCGCGCCCAATCTCCTGGCGTGTCCAGCGGCTGTCGAAGTAGGTCGGCGTGTCGAGCATAACCATAACGTCCGCGTCGACCAGGCGGTGCCAGATGACGTCTTGGAACGGGTCTCCTGGCCGAATGTCGTGCGTATCGAGAAAGACATCAAACCCGCGCTCGGTGAGCAGGTCGTGGAATTGTAATGCGGCTGCGCGTGACTCTGTTCGACGGTAGCTGACAAATACCCGTCGCTGCCTTCGTAGCAGTCCCACGCATTCGAGCAACGCGGAAGCGAGTTCAGACATCGCTGGATCATCGTTGCGCCGCCTCAATCCGTTAGTAGATTGGAGGAAATTGGGAACCTGACATCCGAAGTCGCTGTCGGCAGCGACAGTTGAAATGACCGGTGCGCTCGAGCGGACCACCTCCCGCGTGGCCTCAACGTCCAAGGGATTTTCGCTGGCGAAATAGACGGCGGCAAACGCCGCACGCTTGTCCCGCGCAGCCACGTTCGTTCCATCGAGAATGCGCACGTCCTCGTCAATGGCAAGACCGAAGTCCTCAATCATCCCGCACAGCGTCGCGGTAAGGATTGCCTTCTCGTCTTGCGTTACGTGACCCAGGATCGCGAGCTCATATAAACTCATCGGTGCACCTCAACGCCTTGCCGCTGTCGCTGCTGCCTCAATCCACGAAGACATGTTGGTGTAGCCGTCGCCTTGGACCCAATCGTATGTCTTATAGAGGCTGCTAAAGGGTACCTTCTGGCCGTTTTGTTCGACTGACCAGTAGGATAGAGGATTTTTGCCCTGCACGTCTGCGCCAAGCTGCGGGTCCTTCACCTTGTGTATGTCGATAGCGAGCAGTCCCTTTCCGAGTTCGTAGCTGCGCTTGATCTCGTGCCGTACCCACTCACGCTCGTAGGTCTGCGCGCCGAACAGTACTACGGTCACCGACGTGCCCCTGAGTTGTTCCTCAATCCACTTCTCGATGCCGCCAGCGCGCTTCTTCGCCTCCTCAAACGCGGCGGCATCGTAGAAGGGCTGCGCTTCGCCTTTCGCCCGAACGACCCAAGAATTGCGGACCTGGACGATACGTCGGACATCCCGAGCGTAATGGAAGCTGAAAAAGACCCGTCTCGCCATAGATAACCTCGTCCCATGCCCAATGGTTCGGTCGAGCTTGTCGCTGAGGATGCCTCGATGGCAAACCCTCCAGCTTCCCTCTTATGGCATCAGGCAATCGTTCAGGCGAGCGCGACGGCATTCGGCGTCTCGCAACAGTAATTATCCACGCCCTTGCGCGGGATGGGTTTCGCTGTTTCTCTCGTGAGATGGGCCGCAGCGAACTGGAACGGCTGAGCCGCGAAGAGCTGATCGAGCTGGTGTTGCGTCTGCAGCGGCCAGAGAAGACGTCGCGCACCTCGTCCAAACCGCCCGCGACCGATCGCAAGGAGCAGCGCGCGCAGTCCAAGCCCGGCGGCGCCAAGCCCGGTCACGAGGGCCATAGCCGCGTCGTCAGCGACGATCCCGATGCTGTCGTCGAGCATCGTCCCGAGGCGTGCGCGTGCTGCGGCGCCAGCCTGCACGCCGCTCTTCCGGCAGAGGTCGTCAGCGTCGCCGAGCAGATCGAGCTGCCCGCGGTGGCGCCGATCGTGACGCAGCACCAGCGTCTCGCGGTCCGTTGCCCGCGCTGTGGGGATCGGGTGGTCGCACCGGTGCCGGAGGCAGCGCGCGGCACCCCGTTTGGTCCGCGGCTGCATGCGGTGGCGACGTACCTGAAGACCTTTCAGGCGCTCTCATACGAACGGCTGCAGGCGGCGCTGTCCGACCTGTTCGGCCTGACCCTCAGCCAGGGCGGGCTGATGAACCTGCTCCGGCGCGCGCAGGGCCGGTTCCGTGCCGGTCGTGACGCGGCCGTCTCGGTCCTGCGCAAGGCCGAGGTCGTCGCCTGCGACGAGACCGGCGTGCGCATCGAGGGCTCGAACGCGTACCACTGGCTGTTCCACTCGGCCGACGCGGTGGTGCACACGGCCTCGCCGACGCGCGGCGCTGTCGGGTGCGCGAGATGATGGACGGGCACCGGCCCGCAGTGTGGATCTCGGATCGCTACACGGCCCAACAAGGCCACGCGGATGAGCACCAGACCTGCCTGGCGCATCTGGCGCGCGATGTCGCCTACGCTGTCGAGGTCAGCGACGATCCCGTCCCCTGGCGCCTGCAGCTCTGGTTGCAGAGCGTGTTCGCCCTGGCCGAGCGCGTCACCGACTTGGCGGCCTCGACGCTCTCGGCCAAGCGCCGGAGCCTGGATCGGCAACTCGGTGCCATCCTGACCACGCCGAGCCGCTGTGACCTGACCCGCGAGCTGCAGGCCAAGATCAGCCGCGCCCGCGAGCAGCTCCTGGTCTTCCTCGCCTATCCCGGAAAGGTCGAGCCGACCAACAACGGCTCCGAGCGGCTGCTTCGTCCGGCTGTCGTGCAGCGGAAGGTGACCAACGGCTATCGCGTCATGTGGGCGGCCGAGGGCGAGGCCGCCATCCGCACCGTCGTCGACACCGCGCGCCTCACAGGCAGCAGCCCCTTCAGCACCGTCCTCAAAACCATCGGTGCCTGAACCCTGCCATCACAGGCGTGGGTAATTACTCGCAACAGCCATGGTACCGAATCACTTGCACGAGAAGTCTCTTGCTGCATGTCTGCCCTGCAGCATTAGTTTGTGATCTGCCCCCGGACAGCGCGCGCAGGCGATTATCCAAGCGCTTGTGCATCAGAAAATTTAGAGGCTGTTTCGGATCTTTGGGTGCACCAGTTTTGGGGGATGCAGTCCCGCCGCGCCTACCCATCCGATGTCAGCGATGAATAATAGGGGTTGGTCGCCCCTTACCTGACGCTGCTGCCTGAAGCGGCCGGCCAGCGTGAACACAGCCTGCGGGAGGTGTTCAATGGATTGCGCTACGTGGTGCGATACGGCGTGGCTTGGCGCGCGATGCCCCATGACTTGCCATCCTGGCACGCCGTGTACGATCAGGCGCAACGCTGGCTGGGGGCCGACTGCTTCGAGAACCTAGTCCACGACCTCCGCGCCGTGTTGCGCCTCGCCTCGGGTCGGGCCGAGGAGCCCTCGGACGTGGTGCTCGACAGCCGCACCCTGCGCTCGACGCCTGAAAGCGGCGCTCGCGAGGCCTGGGATGGACACAAGCGCAACCGCGGCTCGAAGCTGCACGTGGCGGTCGATACGCTTGGACAAGTGCTGGCGCTGCACGTCACACCGACCAACACCGACGATCGGGCTGCCGTGGCCGCGCTGGCTGATGCCGTGCAGGAGGCGACCGGCGACAGCGTAGATCTCGCCTATGTCGATCAAGGCTACACGGGCGAGCGTGCAGCAAAGGCGGCGGCAGATCACGGCATTGCCCTGGAGGTCGTGAAACTGCCCGAGGCCAAGCGCGGCTTCGTTCTGTTGCCGCGACGGTGGGTGGTCGAGTGCGCCTTCGCCTGGATGGCGCGCTTCCGCCGCCACGCTCGTGACTATGAACGCCTGCCCACCACCCTGGCAGGACCTCACCTGGCCGCCGTCAGTGTACTGCTACTCCGCAGGGCGGCCGACCTCGCAGAAGCCCCTAACAGCCTCTAGGTTCGGCTCGGCGACGGCCTGAGGACGCGTTCCACCAACAGCGTGGTACCCGCGCGAATGAGATTGCGAGGGCCATGTGAGTTGATGGCGAACCGGACAGACCGGGGACGAGAACAACCCGCCGTAAGGTCTTGGGCGTTGAAGCCTCGTAAGCAGAATGGGGTAGCGCCAACTCGCAGCACCTCCTGCGCACAGTCGGTCGACCCGAAACCCCGCACGCAAGCTCAAACGCGGGCTGATGGTGACTTCTCCTTGATCCGGGGCGGAATCTTTAACTACTATCTCGGTGCACGATTGCGGTACTGGTGGCGTGCCGACAACGACCGCATCGTTCGGAGTCTCGTATGTCGCTGAAGTGCCTGTAGCGATCTTAAGTGACGTCAGATACGCGCTAGGTATCACAGACTTCCTAATTTCAGAGGGGGACCCGATGATGATCGTACGATGCGCGAGCTTAGCAATTACCCTCGTAGGACTTCTATACGGTGTATCCGTGGCGAATGCTGCAGATATTACCGTTCGACTCACCTCATCAGATAGTGAGACTGCTTCTGTATTTCTTAACGGAGGAACTGAGAAATGGTCGGGGACCAATGGCGGGGCGGGTGATATTATTAAATCTCGAAGCGGTAAGTACAAATCTGGTACGAACGTGGTTCCCGGCTTCGCCGTAAAGGGGACGGGACTGCTCGTCGGCGAGAGCGGCGCTAACGTTGAGGCTTTCTTCTACAATCTTATTCCGGGTGAAGCCCAACCTGGCAACTCCGGAGTTGCTCATTTTCTAGGAACGGGGAAAGTCGGCAAGTGGGAGGTCAAGTAGGGGGATGCAGTGCGGGTGGATGAACTGCACCCCGTTTTCACCGAGCAAGCAACGTAGCTCGCATAGGCATTCGCCTAGAGGCTGTTATGAACCGGCCGCGAGTTGAGCGGCCTGTTTGAGCATGAGGCAGACGAAGGCGACGATGTGGAAATCTGCGAGCGTGCTGGGATAGCGCTCGTAATCTTTGACGAGACGACGGAAGCGGGTGGCCCAGGCGAAGGAGCGCTCCACCACCCAGCGGCGCGGCAGCAGGACGAAGCCGCGCTTGGCTTCCGGCAGTTTGACGACCTCCAGTTCGATGCCGTGCGTGCGGGCAGCCTTGGCCGGCTTCTCACCGGTATAGCCCTGATCGACATAGGCGAGATCGACGCTGTCGCCGGTGGCAGCCTGCACGGCTTGCGCCAGACGCCCGACCTGGGCGCGGTCGTCGGCATCGGCGGGGGTGACGTGCAGGGCCAGGAGGTGGCCGAGGGTGTCGACGGCCAAGTGGACCTTTGAACCCTTCTTGCGCTTGGCACCGTCGTAGCCGGCCCGCTCGCCGCTCTCGGGTGTCGAGCGCAGGGTCCGGCTGTCGAGGATGGCCGCGCTCGGTTCGGGCGAACGTCCGGAGGCCAGACGCAGCAATGCCCGCAGATCGTCGGCGAGTTGCTCGAAGCAGCCGGCCGCCAGCCAGCGCTGCGCCTGCTGGTAGACGGCTTCCCAGGGCGGCAGGTCGTTGGGCATCCAGCGCCACGGCGCGCCCGTCTTCACCACGTAGCGCAGCCCGTTGAACACCTCGCGCAAGCTGTGCTCGCGCTGTCCCGCATCCTCGCGCAGCAGCGTCAGATAGGAAGCGACCAGCGCCCATTCGTCATCGGAGACGTCGGACGGGTAGGCTTTGCGTGAAGAGGTCATGTCCCTTCATCTGGAATCCAGCCGTCATAGGTCCATAACAGCCTCTAGGAGCAAGATTATGTCATCGGATCCGAGGTTTGCTCCGCCCGGTCGTGTGGAGGTCATCACCTTCGTTCAGCGTCGTCGTCGCTGATCCACGGCCGAGAAGGTGCGGCTGGTCGAGGAGACGATGCAGCCCAACATGTCGGTCTCGTTCGTGACGAGGTGGGCCGGGATCGGGGCGTCTCAGCTCTTCGCCTGGACGCGACGCATACTGGAGGGCAATCACCAAGCCGTGCAGGCGGACGAAGACATTTCGGCACCAGCCGTGTCCGATTTTTCCCGGCACGGGACGGTAATCTCTTCTCATTACTTGCTCGTGATGATCACGTAATCAATGTTATGCCCAGAGTGATGCGCCGCACTCGCATGATCAGCCGCTCGCTCCGGCCCTCACCGCGTTCGTAGAGCCGCACGTCAAATGCGAACAGGCCTTGCGTCGGAGCCCGCGTGCCTCGCCACGCAGCGACGGCGTCCACGAAGGGCTGAATCCACGCCGCGCGCTTGGTCGACAGGTCGAGCCGGCTCAACCCTGCAACGTGCAGCCCGTCGGCCGTCACGTCGAGCCCGGGAGCGAGTTCGGGCTCAAATGTTAGCACGAGATCGAGCGCTAGTTCCTGTAGGGCCTCCGCGGCTGGGCCACCATCCGGCCCGATGAAGGCGTCAAGCAGTTGTGCGAGATGCGTCTCGAAAGGGGCCGGCGCGGTCGCGAGCGGAGCCTCCGCGACGTCGATGACCGGCAGGACCGGCGCGCCCGAAACCACGGTCGGCACACGGTACACGAAGGGCTCGTCGACCGTCTTCGGACCGATCATCGCGTTGCGGCTCAGCGTGAGCTCCGTCTGGACGGCACGCAGCAGGAGGATGTCGGCACCCTCCGCGCCGAGCTGCCGGATCTGCAGCGACCCAGGCGTGCTGGGCGCGTTCGCCCAGTCGCCGTCCGCAACTGCGTACGAGCCCGCCACCGCGGTGTCGCTCTTCATAACGTCCAGCGTGAGCCTGGTTCCTGCAACCCGGGGGTCTGCGTTTCGGCGCAGCTTGATCCGGCGAGAACCGCCGGTGGACGGCTCTTCCTCAAGCCTGAGCCGATCGAAGATGTCGGGATCCGAGGAGGCGGGTGTCGCGAGCGGCGTCCGCAGGGTGACCCAGAGCGACTGGCAGGCGTCGCGCAGGAATGCCGCAAGCTCGACGTCGGCGGCGGATGGCCCGGTCTTGCGCGCCGTCTCCAGCGCTGGGCCGACCGTCTCGGCGAAGCGTAGGAAGGCGGTCGCCCAGGCGAACTCCGTGGCGCTCGCCGCCGACGAGACCACGTCGTTTCGAGCAGGGCTGGGATTGTAGCGCAGCCCGAGGTCCATACGGTCGGGGCCAATGGCCTCCGCCTTCCAGGTCCGGGACGATGACCAGTCGCGAAGGCTGGCGTCGATCGGCATCGCCGGCGGCCAGGACGTTTCCGTCGCGGTCTCGCGCAGGAGGGCCGGCACGACCGGATAGCGGCGGCGCAACACGGGGACGTCTTTCAGCTCGATCTCGTATTCCGGGAGCCAGGCGGGAATAGGGGCATGCGACAATCCCGGTTGCTTCTTCTCGACGGGGGGGGGCACTAGGGCGAGCCACGCGGTCGGCCGGTAGCGGCCGGGCCGCCCCGCCTCCACGTTGTCTGGCCGGTCCAGGCGCTGCACGTGCGTGACGCGATAGCGACCCACGACCTGGATGAAAGCTTCGGCAAAGTCCGGCGGCACGTCCACCGCCATCGCGAGGTCGCGTCGGACCCTCTGCGTGCCGACGCTCATCACGAAGGGACGCACGGACGCGATCGCGGCACCCTCCGGCTCGAAGCGCCCGTAGGCTTGCGGGCCGGCCTCGAGCTTCTTACCCGCTACGGGTCGGGTCGTCGGATCAGGGTCACCCAGGACCACGATCGTGTCGATCGTGTCGGCGCGGGTCAGCACGCCCCGCACCAGATCGGTCAGCACCCGATGGGTGAGTGCTAGGCTTTGCGGAGCGGGCGCGCTGCCGACGAAGACGGGTGCGGCCCGCGTCGCGAGAAGCTGCGCGATGCCCAATTTCTCGCTCTCTTCTTCAGTCACGTCCTCGGAGAAACCGGCCTTGGCTGTAACGATTTCTTGCAGGGCCGCCCTGCCTACCGATGATCGCATCAGTCGATCAACGATCTCGGGCTTCAGGATCTGCTCATAGGCGGCGAGTGCCCGCGCCGCCTCGACATCCGCATCGACGGCCCGGAAGGTGGCCGAGCGCGGCATCCCGCCGAAGGTCGGCAAGAGACCAGTCTTCTCCGTAAATTCCACCGTATGAAGGTGCGTCGACACGGGCGGCAGCGCGAAATCGTGCCGCGCCCCCCTTTTGAGATGGTCGGGTGGCGGCAGGACCTCGCGGCGGATCAGCCAGGCCGCGCGGTCGCCGATCCCCGGCTGGGCCGACAGGCCCGTGCCGACGAGGTGGTGCGGCGCGAAGCCGCTCCACACTGCCTGCTGCAGTTCGACCAGCGTGCCGCCGAACGGGTCGTCCGGCGGGATCGAGTCCAGCTCGCGCAGTCGCAGCCGGACCGGCATGGAGAACGACTTCATGTCCGACGTCGCGTCGGTGCTGAAGAAGATCTGGTCGCCTGCGTCATTCGTCTCCCGCCGGGCAACCTTGAGGGTGAGCGCCAGCTCGAAGAAGTCCGCGTTCGACTCTCCGATAGTTGGAATGGGTGCCGTCGCAGACACGGACCGAGACAGCCCGGCAATAGCGTTCTTAATGTCATCGCGGATCGCCGTCGCCGATCGCGTGAGATCGAGCTCTACCAGCTTTCCGAGGGCATCAGCTGCAAGCTTAATGAAGGTCTGGAGCGCAGTCCCTAGATCCGGCGCCACCGTCGCCTCGCTCCAGCTCGCCGTCAGGGTCGCATCCGCGAGAGGATCAGCGATCTGCTCGGCCGCGCAGGCATAGACGGCGCGTGTCCGTTCGAGACGGCCCGCGAGCTCGGCCTGGGCGGCCGCGGTCAGCTTGTCATCGGGTTGGGACTGAGTCGGAGGCGGTGACGGGACGAGGCTGTCGGGCCAGCGCCTTTCGATCTGGAGCTTGACCTGAAGGATGCCAGGCGTCGCGGTCGGCCACCAGCCGATGCCGAGCCCGGGCAGGTCGGTGAACGGGGTCAGCCGATCGACATATTGGACTCGCGCGTCGGGCTTTACGAAGGCCGGGACCGGCCATTCATTGCCGTAGACGTCGCGCCACAGGCCGCGCAGCATCAGCGTCTGGCCCACCCGACGATACGGCGAGGCGTCGCGGAACAGCTTGGCGACGGGGATCGGCAAGGAGAACATAAGTGCGCCCGTCGTGGCGTCCTTCGTCGGGCCGACCGAGAGCGCTTTCGCGGCCTCTACCAGAACAGTGCCGTCCTGGCCCGAGATACCGACCGCCAGCATCGAGAACCGGTCTATTAGCGCTTTCCAGGCGCCGGCATCCGCGCCCTCCGGCGGCGGCAGCGGCTTGCGCACGACCATAGCCGGCATGGTGCCGGCCTGCGCGACCGGCTCGCCGACGCTCGCGACCGCATCCGTGCCCGCGTCGCCGGCGAGGACGGCCTCAAGCCGATCTGCCCCGGCCGCGTCCGCCGGCGCGATCAGCATCGCGTTGGCTTGGCCGACGGCATCAGCCCGCAGGGTCAGCACCATCAAGGCCTCGACGGTCGAGCCGGCGCCGAACGTTCCCTTACCGCCATCCCAGCCCAAGACGGTGCCGCCACGATTGACCATGCCGGTACGCCGGACGATGTCAACGAAGGCGCCGATCTCGTCCAGCCTCGCGACGTAGGTCGCCTGGACCGGCGCCGGCTGCACCTTGGCGCCGTCGGCATCCGGCTTCGGCTCGGCCGAGACGTCGACCTGGACGACCGTGGCGTCGGGTGGCGCCCCGACGTCGTTCAGCAGCGTGTCGCCAAGCCTGTAGAACGCGATGCCGACGATCTCGCCGGGGTTCTGCCCGTCCTCGTAGCGGTCGAGCCGCACACGGTTCGCCTCGCTCATGCCGAGGATTTCGAACACGTCGAGATCACTCGTGCCGCCTTCGGCGCGGCGCGACGCGAGGCGGATGCGGACCGCGATCGCGGGCTTTGCCTTCAACGTGTCCTTGTCGTGCTCGATATCGGCCGGAAGCGCGGGCAGCTCCTTGTCGCTGTCCGGGAGCTTCCGCAGGAACAGCTTGAGGCTAGCGTCCGCGAGGGCGCGCTCGGCCAGCTGGCTCAGGAGTAGCGGGTCGAGCATCACCAGCCGGCCGCCGTCGTTGCGCGGATGCGAAAGGCCGGCGTGGAAGCGTCGGCGCTCGGTGCGGACGAGTTGCGACGGGTGCCAGGCACCGCCGAGCGCCGGCTTGGTCGTGCCGAGCGCCGCGAAGGTGTCGAGGTTCGCCCCGATGACGTCGTCGACGCTCAGCGTGGCTTTCGCGCCGAAGCCGGGATCGATCTCGACCTCGATCCTCCTCGTGTCCGCTCCGGCGCCCCCCGTATTCGCTGCGGCGCCCAGCGGGACCTGCAGCCAGCCGAGGCGGAACAGGCTGTGATGCGCAGTCGGGTCCATCGCGTCGGGCGGCACGAGCGACAGGTCGCCCTTCGCCAGCTCCGGGAACGGCAGGCGCGGTGCGTGCATGAAGATCCGCGATGCCGACCGCAGAATGTCGCGCGCCGGGCCAGGGACGTCCGGCATGCCGGTCCCGCCCGGCGAGGCGGTCAGCCGGTCGAGCAGAGGACCGAGCCGGACGCGATCGGGGCGGTCCTTGTCCGCTAGGATCGACTCGTGTGCGAGGCTCGCGAGCCGTACCAGCGCGGCGCGCATTAGCAGGATCGCGTATTCGGTGAAGGCCGCGTCCGCGATCGAGATCGGCGGCGGCGCGGCCTGGGTCCTAACCGTCCCCGGCCCATCCTCCCGGTTGAGGACCGCCATCTGCTCGCGGAACGCGAGGTCGACCGTGTCGCGGTAGTGGTCATCGACCACACGCTTTTCGGACGGCGTGACGTCGTCGAAGATGGCGTCGTCCGCGAACCCGTGGCGGCGGATCCGCGTCCGGGGCGGTATCGGCCAGAATACCGCCGGCACCGGTGGCGGCGGTGGGTCGTCGTGGACCAGGTGCTCCTCGAACGTGGCCGCGATGTTGTCGGCGAAAAGCGACAGGATCGCGCTCACGTCCGGGAGATGGGCGAGGCGGGCGGGCGGTGCGGTCGGCGCCGGAGCGCCCGGTATCGGCGGCGGACCCTCGGCGACCGCGCGCGCCAGCGCGTCGAGCTCGTCGAGGCTAACGGTCTTGTCCCGAATCGAGCCCGGTTCGTAAGCGGCCCTGAATGCCCAGGCGGCCAGCATCGCCGGTACTCCGTCAATGTCGGTCGGCGTCTTGTCCGGCACCTCCGAGGTCAGGATCATGACGGCCTCGGGCCGCATCTGGTTCGCATGGTTGGCGAGAGTCACGTCGGGCGAGAAGCGAAGCGCGAACGCGAGCTTCGCGGCCGCCTCGCGCCACTCGGCTGGCGCGAGTGACCGTGTCCAGTCGAACGCGGCAATCGGGCCGTACTCCGCGACCGCCGTCCGGGCTCGCGGGATCGAGGCGACTCCGACACCCGCGCCCACTTCGTAATATTCGGCGTTGCGGTCACTGCCAAGATAGGTAGAGTATTCCACCGTCGTGTCGAAGCTGAACGAGATCGAGATCGAGATGCGCCGGCCGAAGATCTTGAAGCTCGCGATCTCCACCTCGACCGCGACGCTGACGCCGACCTGCATGAAGAGCCGTGTGCGGTGGTCGGTTTTGAAGTCGAGACTGAGCGCGACCCACAGCCTGATCGCGACGCCGGCCTTGACGATACCGAAATCGACGTAGCCGTAGACCTCGCCCATCACGCCCACGGTGCCCCCAACGGCGATGAAGGTCGTGGCCGCCCCAGTCTCGAAACCGTTCTGCGCGAAGGCGTCGCTCTTCTTCAGGTAACCGAAGCCGCCCTCAAGCGTGGCGAATACGGTGAGCGATAGCCCGGCCCTAAAGATGCCCTTGTCGATCTCCTTGCCGAGCCCGACCCGGAACGCGATGCCGGCCTCCACCACTTGGTAGGACAGGACCGTCTCGTCCCGCGGCTGCAGCACGCCGCCCTTCTTGAACCTGGGGTGCGGAATGAAGTTCGCGCCCGGCCCCGAGACCTGGCGGTAGTAGAGCCCGCCGGAGCCGATGAAGGGCAGGACCTGCACGCTGAAGGCGCGCGCATAGTCCATGTTGTGTGGATAGCCGAGATCGATCGTGAAGCCGCCGTCGGTGAAGATCTCGATGCCGATCGCCGGCAGGTCAACGACCACCCAGCCGAAATCGATCTGGCGCAACTGCTCCGGCGGCACGATTTCGATCGAGTAGACGCCGAGACGCTCCGATAGCTTGCGGTAGAGCACGTCGACCGCGAAGAGCGGATCGGGACTGCTGCGCGACTTGCGGAGGTCGACACGCAGGCCGTATATGTCGGCGTCGCGCACCGCCAGGCCGATCTGCACCCGGTCGGCGATCCAGGCGCTAAAGCCGAGCGACCAATTGCGGTCGGGCGCGAACCCGATGCTGGTCTCGATCGCCTTGATGATTTTCTCGGCGATCTTTTTGGGGTCGGCTTCTTCGCTGCCGAGGTCATCCGCGAAAAGATTGCCGAGCTGGGCAACGAAGTCCTTCGTCGTCCTGACTTCGACGCCCTTCATGGGGTCGACGCGCTGACCGAGCGCAATCAGTTCGAGGTCGATGACATTGCCAATCCTGCCCGTGTCGGAAGCGAACTTGCGCGCAGCCAGCCAGCCGATGGAACCGAGACCGTTTTTCTTGATCAGCTCAGGGGCGGCCAGCACCGCGAAGGTGATGCCCGGATCGGCCGGAAAGTCCTGGCCGAGCACCTCCAGCTGGGTGCCGACGCTGTAAATCGCCTTTGCTTTCTTGCCGTTAGAATAGGCGGTATTGAGTATGCCGTAGTTCTTCGCTTTGAGCTTCAGGAAGCCCTGCAGGCCGATATCGAGCGAGCCGTCGCCTTCGGGAAAGCGGAAGCCGAACGTGACGTTGCCGGCCGACGACCCGCCGTCCACGAAGGCGAACAGGAGGCCGAGCCGCAGGCCCTTGAAGGACGACAGGCCGCCGAGAGTGCCGAGGTCGAGATCAAAGTCGAAGCCGAACCGAAATGCGAGCGCGGCGTCGAATTCGGCGAAGCTGACATAGCCGAGCGACGGCAGGTTGACCGGCCCGTCGAACATCCAGAATTTCCGGAATTTCAGCGGGAAGGCCGACCACAGGCCTCCGCCGTCCTTGCGGACGCTCGCGTTGGGAAAGTCGAAGCCGAGCGCGCCGACCCGGAACGACATCTTCTTGACGCCGTCGATGACGCCTTTGACGAGATCGAGCAGGAAGTCGCACGAGATGCGCAGGTCGGAGAACGCGACCTTCTCGATGTTGAACAGGTCCGACAGCCCGGGGATCTTCACGTTCCCGAACTCGATGTCGCCGTTGATCCGGAACGCGGCTCCCACCTTTGACTTGCCGTCCTTGGACTCGGCCGACAGGGTCTCGTAGGCGACGCGGTCGAGCGTCGCGCGCCGGATGATGGCAGCCGGGTCTCCCTCCGGATCCGTGCCGCTGACGTAGCGATAGGAGCCGGAGGTCTCGAAGACGTAGCTCTCCAGCACCGTGTCGCCCTCGCGCCGCTTCTCGTAGCGGCCGTCGAGCTCGATGGTCGTGGCGCTTTCCCAGCCTCCGTTCTTCTTCTGCTGGATGTTGCCAACCGCGCGGAACAGCTTGGTCGCGACGAGGCGCACCCTGGCCTCGAAGCCCAACACCTCGCCGCGGGCGAACTCTACGACGAGCCGGGGCACGTCGAAGCCGTAAGGGCCCTCCTCGTCGTCCTTCTGACCCTCCTCCGGACTGACATCGGGCTTAGCTTTCGGCGGGCCCCGGTAGTCGACGAGGCCCTGGAGTCGCGATTGCGGCACCCCGCCGCTCGGCAGCGGCTTCAGCGGGACCGCGATGTACTCCGCCTTTAGCCTCTCTAGATCGATGCCGCCGAGCAGCCCCTTCAGTTGCACGGGTAAGCCTGCCAGGTCGAAGCTCGCGCCGACCACGAGGACGCCCTGCCAAGACGCGTCGTTCAGGATAGCGTTGTACAGCCGCCCGTACCGCGCGGGGTCGGCAGGCGTGGGTTCGTCCCCTCCAGTCGGGATCTTGCCCTCCGAGATCGCGCGGGCGCGCGCGATGAAGGCGTCGAGCGCCTTCTGGACCTCCCCAACGGCCTGCTTCGGATCGGCGCCGGCCTTCGTGTTCGCACGCGGGTTGGTCAGGAACAGCCCGCGCCCCGACCATGACGAGGGGTCACCCACCAGCTCGGCGATCGATCGGTCGGCGACATTTTTGACGATTACGAAGGTGTCGAAGCGCGGCGACGTCTCACCAATCGGCACCATCGAGTCCGGCGCGTCCAGCCGCACGTCGAAGGAGTAGCCGCCGATGTTGATGCTACTCTCGAAGTCGAGACCCGGCACCTCCACCGCGCTCGGCATGCGGTTTGCGACCAGGAACAGCTTGTTGCGGACCAGCGCGTCGAGGATCGGTGACGGGATCGGCGCTCCGGCCTTGCCTCGAAGCGCAAAGACGGCCTCCCCGGTCTCAAGCTTGACTCGGGCGAAGACAAGGCGGGTCGGCGATCCGTCCGCGTTCGTCTCGACCTCGAAGCCGAGGGGCGTCGTCACGGGCGACGCTGCGCCCGCCACCATCGGTACCTGACCCCGCTTCGCGCCGCGGGGTGCCTGCGAGACGCGCCGACGCTCGCGCGCCAGTAGGCCGCGGTCGAAAGCCTTCGCGAGGTCGAGGTCGTCGGCGAGGACGCCGCGTGGCGGCAGAACCGGCAGGAAGCCGGCATGTTTGTCCGTCCCCCCTGTCCCGACCTGGCGGAGCAGCGGCGCATGGTTGAGGACGGTCGCGCCAGCGCTCGCCACGGCGTCGAGCGTGCGCCCGCTCGGCGGCTCGGCAAGCAGGTCCATCTCGCCCCCGCGATGCAGCTTCATCCACGACGTGCGGTCGCGGTGCGGTTTGTTTCCGGCCGTGAGCGCGAGGGCGTACTCCTCCTCGATCACAGGCGGTCCGTCGACGGTCTTCTCCGTCGAGTCGAAGGCCGGTCCGAGCACGAAGCTGACGGTGAGAGGCTTCGCCGCCTGCGTCCTGAGCCCACCGGCCTCGACCATCGGCTGCATCGCCTCGCTGGCCGCGAAACCCGGCACGAGGCCGAGATCGGAGACGTCCAGCGCCGCCCCAATACCGCCCGAAGAGACGGCCAGCGGTTCGACGAGGTATTCGCCGACGAGCGTCAGCAGGTCTTCGCGCTGATCCTCCAGGCTTTTCCCATCACCGATCTGATTGGTGAACACGAACCGGGGCGCATTCCCGCGCTCCCAGTCTCCGCCGCTGGGCCTGACGCGGACCGGCTGTCCGGGCGTGGCGGGCAGCGACAAGGTCAGGGCGTCGCCTCCTTTCTCCGGCAGCAGCCGCAAGAATGAGCGCTCCCCGTCGTAGAGCTCGTGCGGGTCGAAGGAGGCCGCGAAGGACGCCACCGTGTCAAATCCGTCGCCCGCATGCAGCAGCGCAGCACGTGTCGCGCGGTACTTCAAGGTGTCGCCGAATGGACCGGATGTCTTGATCAGCTCGACGAAGCTGCTGACGAGGCCTAAATCGTGATAGGTCGTGAGATCGGACGTGACCTTGCCGTTCTCGTGCGGCCCAGCGCGACCGCGCGCCATCACGAGCCCGAGCATGTCTCCGTCGAGCGCCAGCGTGACGGCGTCGGTGGCCAGGTGATCGGCGCTCGACGGGGCCTGCCGCCAGCGAACCAGGCGGTGCGGCGACTCGGACGGCTCGACGGAAAGCGATGTCCCGTCGAAGCGCAACTCGGCTTCCGACAGGAGCAACCCGAACTGATCGCCGAGATCGACGCCGTTGGCGCGGGACTGGCCGCCGTCGTTCAGGACAGCCGGGATCTCGCCCCGGCGGCTCCCGACGATCACCGCGACGACGTTCATCAACCGATCGAGGAATACCACCCGTCGAGTCGGCGCGTCCGGTGCCGCTTGACGCTGAGCCTCGGCCTCATTTTCGAGCCAAGTACAGACTTCGGCTGCGTCTGCCAGCCGATGCGGGAACGCCACGATGGCCTCCCGGATAGTGTCCTGCGTCGGAATGAAGTCGTCGCCCGGCACCTCGCCGCGCGGGCGGACTATAACGCGCGCCTCTCCGGAGACTTTCGAGAAGCATTTGGTGCCGGGCAGGCGTGTCAGCGTGACCATCTCAGACGGCTCCCGTGCGTGAGGATGAGGCCGAGCAGCCTGCAGTCGCGGCGATCCGCGACGAGCTCGGACGCCAAAACGAGCGGAGCTCCGCCCGGCCCTGCAAGCTCGACGTCCAGCGGCATAGCCAGTTGCGCACCACGCGGCCAACCACGCGCGGCGGGTAAAAGCCGCTCGAAGCAGGCCGCACTGTCTTCGGTCGGCAGCAGGTGGGCGACCCCGGAGCCAAGGCTCGCCAACTCGTCGCGGCCGTTCAGCTTCACCTTGATCGCCGGAGACAGCGACAGCCCGCCGCCCAGGTAGCCGCACTCGACGGGACCGACGCAGGGGAGGAGTGCCTTAGGCTTCGGAAGAGCGTCGTTCCGAGCCGAGCGCCAGTCATCGAGGGGTGCACCCCAAGGCGTTCGCGCCAGGATCGTGACGTGGTTCGCATTTGGATTGTTGGATGCGTCGAGGCCGAATATCCAGGCTTTGGTATCGCACAGCTTGCTTCCGCTGCGCGGGCACGTGACGACGCGTGGTGCTTTCGCGTCGTAGCTCTTGGGCTCCCCGTCCCCGAGCGGCGCGAAAACCCGAACGTGCGTGCCCGCCACGTACTGCCCGATGTCGCCCGGGCTGGTGAGCGGACGATATTGCTTGGTGCAATTCTCGTCGCCGGTACCGCTCGCCCCATCCACTCGGCATTCGGGGGTAGACAGGGAGTCGCCGGGATAGGGCGTGCCGGTGCAGACCGCGCCGAAGGAAAGGCCGGTGAACAGTGTTGCGAAGGGGTCGCCGGTCACAACCCGCCTCGGATCGATCGACCCGCCCGCCGTCGTTCGCGGAACCGGGACGCGTGCGCACGGGTCGACGGGGTCGGACCTGAGCAGGATCGGCGTCGGGTCGGCGGGCCGCGTCCAGAGCGCCAGCAGATCGTAATCCGTCGGCCGCGGCCGCAGCACCATGCCGGGCGCGAGGTCGTAGAAGCGGAAGCGGCGGTCGAGCCGGTGAACGTGCAGCAGGATCCCGTCTATGTCCTTCGGCAGCTGCGCGAGGACGGCGTCGCGCAGCGCGCGCAGCCAGGCGGCCCGCTTGTCGGCGTCTGCCGGCATGATCCCGAGCGCGTCGAGGCACGCTTTCACCGGATTGGCCGCGGCACCCTCCGGCGGATCGGTAGCCGCCTTGATGACGAGAGCCTCGAAGCGCTGGTGTACGGCCCAGTAGGTCGGCATGCCGATCCCCCGGTCATAGGAATACGGCCGCCGTTCCGGAGGCAGTTTGGGGTTCAGGTCCGGCTGCGTGTCCGGGTCGTGATTGAAGTCGGGCAGGGCCGCCAACGCCACCGACACGCGCCACGCCTTGAGTGTCCGCGCCCCCTCGCGCTTCCAGACCTCGTCGACGTCGAGCCGCAGCGCGAGCGTGTCGCGCCCGTCGAGCCGGCTGGTCGGGAGCTCCCTGTTGTCGGCCCCTAATTGACGGACCCAGCCAGACGAGGGCGAGCGCAGCAGCTTGAGCGACCCGGTGCCCGGCCACGGCGCGCAGGGATGGTCTCGGCCCGGTAGGCGCGGCCCAAAGGGCAACCAGGAGATCTCGTGCGCGAACAGCCGCGCCGGCATCGTTCTGCCCGGGAACAGCCGCAGACGGACGTCGTTGGAGGCGTCGTCGGCCTCCGGCACCTTAGTCAGCCGGTGGCCGACATGGGTCAGGACAGGCGTGACGATCTCGAACTCAACGCGCCGCTGCGACGCGACGTATCGCAGCGAGCCGGGCCCCTCCGGGGGCGCCGGCGTGGTCGCCTGGATGGCGGCTGCGCCGGCCGGCCCCGACTCGAAGGTCGCGCAACTGTCGTCGTTCCGGTCGTGCTCGAGCGTGCCCTCGCCATCGGCGGGATCGGTCGGGCGGGGGCGGTAATGTCCCCGTCCCTCTACCTCGAACGTGAAGCCGGGGCCGAGCCGTCGACGCAGCGCCTCGCGGACGGCCTCGGCGCGCTCCAGCGACGTCTCGAAATTGGTACCGTCCCGCCCCGGCAGGCTGGCCTGCGGCGGATTGGTGGTCGGGTCGGAATAGCCGATCAGGCGCAGCGTGATCGTGGGCGATGCTCGCCCGGAGGTGCTGGCGGCGCGCGCCCGCTGCAACTCGGAGGCGAGCGCGCCAAGAGCTCGTTCGACGGACTTAAAGAGTGCCGGCGCCTTGCGCCTGAAAGTCCCGTCGAGCCGCGTGACCCCGAGCGGAAAGCAGACCACCGGCTTGCCGGCCACGTAAGGCGGCGCTGCGCCCCCCCCAGTCGTCAGCATGTCACCGGCGCGAGGATACGGGTCCGGGTCGGCGAGCGGCAGCGGCTCGCCGTTCAGCCGGGCCAAGAGGCGGTAGAGGCCGGTGACCTCGCTTCCGCCATAAGAGGGGTCGCGTTCCGGGAGCGTCGCTCCACTCGCGGGGGCCTGCACTGGGGGCAGAAGAAGGGCAAGGCCTATCAGGACCAACAATCGCGTGATCATGCGAAGCTCCGCCACCAAGTTCGGAGCTGCCGCTTCATCTGCTGCCAGCTCACTTCCGACCGATCGTTTCAGAATGATCTATTGGTCCAGTGTGAGCCCGGACACCACCAATGATTGCCCGGCAGCTCATGTCTGACAAGAAGTGACGATAACCTATTGACTTCAATCCCAGCCGGATCTGTGTGTCACTCGTGCTCTAGAATAATCAAATTGCGATACGTGTCAAAGAGGGAAATGAATATTATTTACAAACCCATGCTGTCACCTTGCGCTGTATGCGATGCAACTCTCGGGCGTAAAATAAATGGCAGATAACAATGCTGGGCTAATTGTCTATATTTAATCGTACTGCTGCAGCATATACGGCGAATGGTACATCTGATGTATCTAGAATTGCCGTAAGATACCTATCGACGACGAGTATTGATTAGTATTTACTGATTTTGACATCTTGGGGTATTAGGACAGACTGGTTTGTGCGACTATCGGGATTTACGTCAAGCTTTTCTCCAATATCCAACTAGAGGCTGTTAGGGGCTTCTGCGAGGTCGGCCGCCCTGCGGAGTAGCAGTACACTGACGGCGGCCAGGTGAAGTCCTGCCAGGGTGGTGGGCAGGCGTTCATAGTCACGAGCGTGGCGGCGGAAGCGCGCCATCCAGGCGAAGGCGCACTCGACCACCCACCGTCGCGGCAACAGAACGAAGCCGCGCTTGGCCTCGGGCAGTTTCACGACCTCCAGGGCAATGCCGTGATCTGCCGCCGCCTTTGCTGCACGCTCGCCCGTGTAGCCTTGATCGACATAGGCGAGATCTACGCTGTCGCCGGTCGCCTCCTGCACGGCATCAGCCAGCGCGGCCACGGCAGCCCGATCGTCGGTGTTGGTCGGTGTGACGTGCAGCGCCAGCACTTGTCCAAGCGTATCGACCGCCACGTGCAGCTTCGAGCCGCGGTTGCGCTTGTGTCCATCCCAGGCCTCGCGAGCGCCGCTTTCAGGCGTCGAGCGCAGGGTGCGGCTGTCGAGCACCACGTCCGAGGGCTCCTCGGCCCGACCCGAGGCGAGGCGCAACACGGCGCGGAGGTCGTGGACTAGGTTCTCGAAGCAGTCGGCCCCCAGCCAGCGTTGCGCCTGATCGTACACGGCGTGCCAGGATGGCAAGTCATGGGGCATCGCGCGCCAAGCCACGCCGTATCGCACCACGTAGCGCAATCCATTGAACACCTCCCGCAGGCTGTGTTCACGCTGGCCGGCCGCTTCAGGCAGCAGCGTCAGGTAAGGGGCGACCAACCCCTATTATTCATCGCTGACATCGGATGGGTAGGCGCGGCGGGACTGCATCCCCCAAAACTGGTGCACCCAAAGATCCGAAACAGCCTCTAGCCTCGAAACTCCTACTGCGGCAGAGACTGACAGATGATGTTTAGCTTTGACTTAATCTGCCGGAGAACGGATGACCTCGACTATTTCGGCGGCGATTTCTTCAACCGTATGGGTCGACGTGCTACGTGCCAGCTTGTCGGCCAACGACGGAGAGTAGCCGATAACTTCCTTTTTGCTGACGTCATGCCAGACAGGAAGGATAATCTGCTCGCCTGAATTGGATCGTGTGACCAAGCCATCCAGCTCATATTCCGGCCAGCCACGCCCGAAGAAAGCCTTGGAAAGAATAACAACACCGAAACGACTGCTAGCTAGCCCTTTGTCGATCTTGCGCCGGAGACTATCGCCAATGCGTAGCTCGAACTCGTCATACCAGACACTGAGGCCAGCCTGCTTCAAAGCGTTAGCGAGCGGGCGGACAACGTCACTTTTGTCTTCTGACGCGTGTGAAATAAACACGTCGAAGGTGCGTCCATCCGGTCCATCCACAGCTGGAACAAGTTCCTCTTCTGCATCTCGAACCAATGACCGGATACTGCTAAGAGGTGCCTCATTGAAGGTTGGCAGTGGTCGCATCGCCGCGGCAGGAATAACACGTGCAGACGACCGAGTCGTACCCTGAAGCCCTTGCATATCGATGGTCAAATACCAATGCCCGGAGTTTGGTACTACTAATTTAACTGGTGACTGTTTTGCCAGACCACCCGTATAACGGTGCTGACGACCTGATTTATAGTTGCTGAAGTTTGAGCTATCCATTAACCTAACATTGGCTGCACTGCCCTGTAGTGTAACTTCGACAACGTCACCACGGTCCAGGTGGCCAAAGTCATATTTCGTGAATTTCATAGGGCCACCCCAAAAGGCCAAAGTATTATAACGTGTGCCAAGCTAGCTTGTTCCCGGTTTGTGCCCGCAAATTGCAATGATGCATATGTGCGAAAAACGACTGTTTCGTCGACGTTCATTTTTACTCAACGATCCCACACTCGCCCCCCTAGCATTACAGTTGCGTTTTGTTGCGAATGGGTTCCTTGTTCGGCGTGGACGGCCGGCCTTTGCGTCGTCGGCGCATCTTCTGGTTTACAGCACGGCGTTTCAGATGCGCTTGATGGGCCGCGGCCTGATGCGCCCGTCGCCAGAGCGACCATGCGATGACGTGAGCGGGCTGGATGCGCCGCTGCGCCAGCCGCACGGCGATGCGGCGGATCTCCTGCACCGACCAGCGGATCAGGGGGCGCGCTGTCTCGGCCGGGCTCGGCTTTTTGGGGGCGGCGCGTTGGCGTGATGGCGGATCACCGCCAGCAGGGCGAAGGCCAGCATCACCAGGCTGACGTGCCGATGCCATCCATGCCAGGAGCGGGTCTCGTTGTGGGCGAGCCCGAGTTCGGTCTTGGCGGTCTCGAACGCGTCCTCGATGCTCCAGCGCCGTCCCTCGACCGCCACCAGGGTCGCGAGCGGCGTGCCGGCCAGGCACCAGGTCGTGAAGTAGGCTTGCTCGCCGTCAGCCAGGCTGCGGCGGATCAGCAGCCCCCGCGTCCACAGGCCGGTCTGGTCGTCGGCACCATCGAGGTCAGCCAACTCACAATAGGCCCAGTCATACAGCCGCGCGCCCTTCGTTCCGTCTCCCGCCGACAGGCGCATCCAGGCCGAGGGAGCGAGGCCGTTCGCGATCGTCTCGGCAGTGCCGGCGATCTCCGGCTTGCCGACCCAGGAGTTGAATGCGTGATCGGTCTTGACCCCGAGCACGTAGCCCTTGCCCGCCCGGCGTAGCGCCATCTCGATGTCGCCGACCCCGTAGACGGTGTCGGCCGCCACCCAAGAGAACGGCACGCCCGCAGCTATCGCCCGCTCGATCATCGCCAGAGCCAGCCCCGGCTTGGTCGCGAAGCTTGTCCCCTCCGGCACGTGGGCGGCGGCCAGCCGGGTCGGATCCGAGGTCCAGGTCTTGGGCAGGTACAAGGCCCGATCGATGAAGGCATGACCGTGCCGCGAGGCATAAGCTGCGAACACACCGATCTGGCAGTTCGTGATCTTGCCGGCCGAGCCGGTGTACTGGCGATGCACCCCGCACGAAGCCTTGCCCTGCTTGAGGAAGCCGGTCTCGTCGAGGACCAGAACCGCGTCCGGGTCGGCCAGCGTCTCCAGGGCATAATCCCGCACCACGTCGCGCAGGGTGTCGGCATCCCAGCGTCCGCGACCGAGCAGCGCCTGCTGACGCCAAGGCCCAGGATCGCCCGCGGCTTCCGCCCGCATCCAACCGGTCTTACGCCGCTCCGCGCCGAGCAGTCCGTCCAGGAACGCTCCCGCCGAGGCGGCGACCCGCTCCTGGCTGAACAGGGGCCGCATGCGCCCCTTCACCTCTCGCAGAGACGAGGCCCACAACTCCAGCGTCGCCTCGATAGAGGTCCCGGTCGTCCATAATGTGCGCGTCATGGTGCTGCACAGAGTCAGAACCCCATCGAAAACGCAACTGTAATGCTAGGGTGTGTCATCGCTTGAGCCAATCGATGGCGGCGGCGAGGCAGAGGACGTTCATGAAACTGATGGCGGTCTTCTCGTATCGGGTGCCGATGGCACGCCATTCCTTGAGCCTGGCCCAGAGGCGTTCGACCTGATTGCGGTTGTTGTAGATCCAGTTCGGGCATGCGACGGGCGCTTCGTGACGTTGGGGCGGTATCGCGGGCCGAGCGCCCATATCCCAGATGTGCTCGCGGAAGGCGTGACTGGTGTAGCCGCGGTCCCCGACGACCCACTTGGGCACGCCGGGCAGCTGATCGAGGAGCGGAACCGCATGGGGCAGTTCATGGGCCTGCCCCGGTGCCAGCTGGAAGGCGATGGCGCGGCCCTGCCCGTCGGCGATCACGCACGCCTTGGTGCCATAGCCGCCACGCGAGCGGCCAAGAGCTTCACGAGCGTCTCGCTCGGCCCCAGATCCCCCCTTTTAGCGGCACCGGCTGCCTTCTGGTGCGCGCGTATGTTCGTACCGTCGAGGAACACCATTCCGAGTTGGACGCCCCGTTCCTGCACGAGGCCGAGCAGCCGCTCCCAGACGCCGGCACGGGACCAGCGGATGAAGATCTGCGCTGCCCGCCACCACGGACCCAACTCCTCCGGAATGGCCCGCCATTTGGCCCCGTTCTGATGCCGCCAGAGGATCGCCGAGAGCGTACGCTGCAGATCCTGCGGGGGTGTCTTGGCCTTGGGCCGGCAGGCCTCGACCAGGGGCTCCAGTTCAGACCATTGCGCGTCGCTCAGCATCACCCCTCCTGCATCAGAGAGAGGAAAACGCCAGCGACCCCAATCCGTTCAGGCGACGACAGGCCCTAATGGACGAACACAGCCGTAAACCCATGTGGGCGCCGAGATCCTGATGGGCCGATGGCGGGACATCGGTCCCATCCGGCCGATCGCCGTGAAGGCACGCGGGATTTCGACGCGCTCCGAGCCGTGGGTGCTAGCAGCCCTGTGAACGAGGGCGCGGCAGCCGACTTGGATCAGGTCGGTTCGGGCGAGGCCTCGATCGCCGATACCCGCGCAAGCTCCTCGGCCGACAGGTCAAAATCGCGCCGGAGGCGCACCGCGCCGGCCATGACCTCTTCTTTGCAGCCGGGGTGGTTGGTCAGGATTTCGAGCCGCAGCAGTTCGTAGGATGCGGATCCGGGCTGGCGCTGCGTCAACCGCGTCGCCACGGTCAGCGCCCGCTCGATGTCCCCTGCCAGCCAGAGGCAGCAAGCCAGATGCCGTCCGGCCAGATCGTGACGTGCCGGGACGATCGTCCCGTCCTGCACGAGCCCGAGCAGTTCGCGCACGTCCGGTCCGGGCGAAGGCTCGGTGAGCAGCAGCACGACGCCGACCATGTCGAGGTGGGCGATGAGCTTGAGCGCGGCATCGCTGCGCTCCGGGCGGCCTTGACGCCCCAACTCGTCGCGGACGAGCGCGTGCAGGTCGTCGTGGAGCGCCCGGAACTCGGTCTCGAACGCGCGCACGAAGATGTCCATGCCGTACGCGCAGAAAGCGCTCACCATCGCGAGCCGTAACTCCAGACGCTGATGGGGCGTCGTAGAGGCGAGGAGTGGCTCGATATCCCGCGTTAAGTCCAGCGTCGGGCCGCCGCTGTTCACCCGCAGGACGCCCTCGAACCGGACGAAGCAGCCGAACTGGCCGAGGATGGCCGCGCGGCGCAGGTCCCAGGGTTCGTCGGGCCTGGCTGCGGCGCGCAGGGGTCCGAGGTGCGACGGGGCATCCCAAGCGGCGACCTCGCCGAGCGCCCGGCAGAAGCCTGGCCACTGCCATTGCGCACCGGGCTCCGCGGCGAAGCGGACCAGAACCTCGGCGGCTCGGACGGGGTGATTGCGGCTGGCCCGCAGGAGCAGTTCCAGCAGCCGCCCGACCTCCTCTGGGGTGCGGGCGTTCGACAGTTCGTCGAGGAGGACACGATGGCCACGCGTGAACGTATGGTGTTCCCACCTTTGGCCGCTGCCGATAGCGTGTTCGAGTACGAACGCCTCGCCGGTATTGCCGGAGCAGACGGCCCGGAACATCTCCGCCGCGACCTCTGCGCGGTCCGCGTCCGGGCCGAGCCAGTCGCTTAGGGCCGCGCGAAGATCGCCTTCCGACCGGTCGCCGGGTCGCGTGAGTCGAGGCCACGCCGCGGCGGGCGCCGTCGGGTCGTAAGCCGTCACGGTATCGCTCGGCCGCGGCACCGCGCCGCGGATCTCCTCGCCGTCCGCGAGATAGCTGATCAGGTAGACGCGTTCGTGGCAGGCGGCGCGAAAGGCCGTCCGCAGGGTCTCGGCGACGGCGGGCACGTCCGACCAATCCAGCGCGTCGAAGAGGGCGAGCACGTCCGACAGTCCCATCGTCGGATCGTCGTCGAGATGCGCCCCGAACTTGTTGCGCGCCGGCCGCAGGCGATCGACCGCCTGTTCGAAACGATACGTCCGTAGGAAGGCCGTCAGAGGCTCCGAGGGGCCTCCCTCAGCCGCAAGCAGGTCGTCGAGACCCGTCAACGCCTGCAGCGCCCCCGCGGCGACCGGCCGGGTCACGAGGCAGTCGGCGAAGCTGACGACGTCCGTGACGAGCCGCGCCTGAAGGATTCTGCGCACCCGAGGGAACGCCGAGAACCGATCGAGCACCGCCTGATCCCAGGCAATCCAGCGCGCGATCAGGGCGAGCTGGGATGCCCGCTCGTGGAGCGGCGTCGTTCCCATGCCGCTGAGCGTCCCCGGCCGCGTCATCCCGAGCGGGTCGGCGGCGAACTCCGCGCGCGGGGCAGCGGCGGACGCGCGAAAATCTATGAGCGCGGCCGCGAAGGCGGCGTCGCCGATTTCGGCCGGAGCCGCGGGCAGCGGCGCGTAGCCCGGCAGCCCGAGGCCTGACAACGCCTCGTAGATTTGCGCGGCGCCGTCGACGAAGACACCAATCTTGCCGGCCTCCACGTCGTTCCACAGCTCGATGCGACGCCCGAAGTCGAGATCCTGGACGTGAGCGCTGAGCTTGTGCCGGGTCGTCTTGAAGTACTCGTCGAACCAAGTGGCGTAGGTCTCCTTGGCTTCGTTGAAGGCCTGGATCGATCCGAACGGCTGGACGAGCCGGCGCAGCCCGCGGCTGTGGGCGACGACGTCGTAGGCGCGCACCAGGACGTGCCGCGCGATCAGTCGGCCGGACCAGGCATCAGGCGCGGCGCCGGACAGCGCGGACGTTAGCCGCAGGTCGTCGACGAGAAAGCGCAGCTTCTCGAGGCGGATTGGGATGTCGGAACTGGCCATCCTGCGCAGATAGGTGCGGGCGTGCCCGATCTGAAGTCCGCCGGGACATCCGTAGGATTCAGCAATGGTTCGTGACACGTGAGACGTGCCCATGGACAGGCAATATCAGCAGCGGCGGATCGGGCCTTGATCGGCGTCACACATTTCTGTACGACATGTTCAGATGCGACCCGGATTCCGCCGAGGAATCAGTGGTTTGCGCGGAGTTGGCCGCTGGGTCAGAATCCTGGCGCCCCAGCCAAGTTTTTCTCACAATGTCTGATCGGTCATGCGGGTGCGTGCGTCCGCGACCCGTGATGGACCGGTTCGGTGGCTACGCCCGGCCCGACCGGAGACGGGGCGTCTCGGTCGGACGATCGGTTGCTGGGAAGCAGCCCCTCACTCCCACTCGATGGTGCCGGGCGGCTTCGAGGTGATGTCGTAGGTCACCCGGTTGATGCCCTTGACTTCGTTGATGATGCGGGTGGCGACCCGGCCGAGGAAGGCCATGTCGAAGGGGTAGAAGTCCGCGGTCATGCCGTCGACGGAGGTCACGGCGCGGAGCGCACAGACGTGGTCGTAGGTGCGCCCGTCGCCCATCACGCCCACCGTCTTCACGGGCAGGATCACCGCGAAGGCCTGCCAGATCGTGTCGTAGAGGCCCGCCTTGCGGATCTCCTCCAGGTAGATCGCGTCGGCCTTGCGCAGGGCCTCGAGCTTCTCCGGCGTGATCGTGCCGGGGCAGCGGATGGCGAGGCCCGGGCCCGGGAAGGGGTGGCGGCCGACGAAGGCCTCGGGCAGGCCGAGCTCCTTGCCGAGCACCCGGACCTCGTCCTTGAACAGTTCGCGCAGGGGCTCGACGAGCTGCATGTTCATGCGCTCGGGCAGGCCGCCCACGTTGTGGTGGCTCTTGATCGTCACCGAGGGACCGCCCGTGAACGAGACGCTCTCGATCACGTCCGGGTAAAGTGTCCCTTGCGCGAGGAAGGCGGCGCCGCCGATCTTCTTCGATTCCGCCTCGAACACGTCGATGAACAGGCGGCCGATGGTCTTGCGCTTCTGTTCGGGGTCGCTGACGCCGTCGAGTTCGCCGAGGAAGAGGTCCTGCGCCTCCACGTGGACGAGCGGGATGTTGTAGTGGTCGCGGAACAGGCGCACGACCTCCTCGGCCTCGCCCATGCGCAGCAGGCCGTGATCCACGAACACGCAGGTCAACTGCTCGCCGATCGCCTCGTGGATCAGCACGGCCGCCACGGCGCTGTCCACGCCGCCGGACAGGCCGCAGATCACCCGTTCGGTGCCGACCTGCGCGCGGATCTTCTCGATCGCCTCCTCGCGGTAGGCGCCCATGGTCCAGTCGCCGGAGCAACCCGCGATGTCACGCACGAAATTGCGGATCAGCAGGGCGCCGTGCGGGGTGTGCGCCACCTCGGGGTGGAACTGCACCGCGTAGTAGTTGCGAGCTTCGTCGGCGACTGCCGCAAAGGGTGCGTTCTTCGACATGGCCACGGTGGTGAAACCATCGGGCAGCTTGGTGACCCGGTCACCGTGACTCATCCAGACGGGGTAATGCTCGCCGACATGCCAGACGCCCTTGAACAGGGGGCAGTCGGACAGGATCTCGATCTCCGCCCGGCCAAATTCGGCATGGTGGCCGCCCTCGACCTCGCCGCCGAGCTGCGCCGCCATCGTCTGCTGCCCGTAGCAGATGCCGAAGACGGGCACGCCCGATTCGAACACGATCTGGGGCGTCCGGGGCGAGGCCTCGGTGGTCACCGATTCCGGGCCGCCCGACAGGATCACGCCCTTGGGCTTCGTCTCGGCGAAGGCCTCGGCCGCCTTGGTGAAGGGTACGATCTCGCAATAGACCCCCTCCTCGCGCACGCGGCGTGCGATGAGCTGAGTCACCTGACTGCCGAAATCGACGATGAGGATCTTGTCGTGGTCTGTCGTCATGGAACCGGAGTTAGACGAGGCCTCGGCCCCGTGCAACGGATCGCTCCGCAGAGCCGCCCCGCGAACCGCATCGGGCTGGGGATTCGGAGCGCGAACGCCTTAACGTCCTGTTCATCGTCGTGGGGCGAGACGGTGCCCCCCCAGCAACGAACAGGAGCCTCAGCCATGAGAGCCACCATCTTCGGGATCGCCGCCCTCGCCCTCACGGGCCTCGGCACCACTTCGGCCTCCGCCCTGCCCTTCGCGACCGGCATCGCGCCGGCGAACGGAATCGAGCAGGTCCGGATCGTGGAGCGCCGCGTGGTCCGCGGACCGCGCTGCACGACCGTCGTGACCAAGCGCCGGGGGCCGTTCGGCCGCACGGTCGTGGTGCGCAAGCGCCGCTGCTTCTGAGATCAAGCACCGCTGCGCCTGAGAGCGGGCGCGGTGATCGTTCGCTCCGACATGGCCCCTCGCGGGGCCATGTCTCGTTTCAGCCCCGACGCTGAAGCGTCGCGACGTAGAACCCGTCGGTGCCGGTCAGGGCCGGACTCATCTGCAGGCCGTGATCCGTCAGGCGGATGGACGCTGTGAGCTCGGGCGCGCGCTCGGCCAGGACCGATCCGGCGCCGACCACAGCGAAGTCCTCGGGACGGCGGCGGAGTAGGCCGGCCACCGCGGCATCGTTCTCCTCGGGCAGGAGCGAACAGGTGATGTAGGTGATCCGCCCGCCCGGCCGCACCAGCCGTGCGGCCCGGTCGAGCACGGCGGCCTGGTCTGTGATCCGGGTGTCGAGGGCGTTCGGGCGCATCCGCCACTTGGCGTCCGGGTTGCGACGCCAGGTGCCGGAGCCGGTGCAGGGCGCGTCCACGAGCACCCGGTCGGCGGTCCCGTCGAGGTCGGCCAGGACGTCGGTGCGGGCCTTGCCGGCGCGGGGCGTGCGGATCTCGGCCGTGGCCCCAGCCCGGCGAAGGCGCTCGTGGATCGGGGCAAGCCGGCGTGGATCGTCATCGCTGGCGATGAGGCGGCCGGCATTGCCCATCTGGGCCGCGAGACTCAAGGTCTTGCCGCCGCCGCCCGCGCAGAGGTCGATGACGGTCTCGCCGGACCGCGCGCCGCTGAGCAGGCTCGCGAGCTGCGATCCCTCGTCCTGGATCTCGTACCAGCCGTCGATGAATTCGGGCTCCACGTGCAGGGCGGGGCCGCGCCCGTCCTCGCCGAGGGGAATCCGCAGGCCGTTCGGCGCATGCGGCGTGGGAACCGGCGCCAGATGAGCGAGGCCGGCCTGCGCGTCCGCCCGACTGCGCTTCAGGGTGTTCACGCGGATATCGAGGGGCGCGCGCCGGGCCAAAGCCCGCAATTCGTCACGAGTCGCCTCACCGAACGTGGTTTCCAGAGACGGCAGCACCCATCCGGGCACGTCTCCGACAACGTGAAGGGGTGCATCGTCGAGCGTCCCTACCGTCAGGCGCTGCTGCTCGACCGAGGTCAGGGGCTCGGGCGCAAAGCGCTCGCCCGTAAACATCTCCGCGATGGTGGGCGCGGCGCGTCCGTACTGGAGCCGCAGCATCCCGATGACGAGGCTGCGCGGGCTCTCGTCCCCCATGATCCAGGCGGCCGAGGCACGGCGGCGAAGTGCATCATAGACGAGGCTCGCGATGGCGGCGCGGTCGCCGGACCCGGCGAAGCGATGCGCGAGGCCCCAATCCTTCAGGGCGTCGGCGGCGGGGCGGCGGCGCGCGGCGATGTCGGCGAGAACCTCGATGGCGGCGGAGAGTCGGGCGGGGGGGGTCAGGGCGAGATCCTCGGAATGGCGGTGGGCGCCGCGATACGGTCACGCTTCGGGCGGTGACCGGTCACATTACGGCCGAGCTTCGGGCGTGTTCGGGGACGAGCCTGTGCGACGGTGCCGCGCGGAGCGGTGATCCGGAGCTTTAGAGAACCCCATGTCGTCCGTCATCCACTTCACCGTCGCCGGCCTTCTCCTGCTCGCCGTCGCGGCCTGCTCCACGGCTCCGGCCGCCCCCGACCTCTCGGCGCCGCCCCCGCGCCGCCTCGATGCCAAGACCCAGCTCGAATACGGGTCGCCGCCTCCGTCCCCCGGACCGCGCTACTGAGCGGCGGTCTCGCGGGTTCGGCGGGCTTCGTAGGCCTTGAGGTGGGTGTAGACGCGGTCGAGCATCGGGTGCGCGACCGTGTCCGGCGCCCGCGCGATCAGGTCGCCGACAATGTGGTCGGCCTCGATCCGCGCGCGTCCCTCGATGTCGCGCAGCATCGAGGCCGTGAAGGCCGATCCCTCGGTGGTCAGGGTCTTGCGGGTGTTGGCCATCACCTCCGGGCGGGGCGCGTAGCCCGCCCCCTCGGCGATCCCCCGGCATTCCTCCATCAGCGCCTCGATGAAGGACAGGCCGCCCGGCGATGCTACGATGTCACCGATGGTCGCGCGCATCAGGCAGGTGGCGCCCGCGAGCGTCGCCAGGAAGCTCCACTTCTCCCACATCTCCAGCACCATGTGCTCGCTGAGGCGTGGCTGGAAGTTGACGCCCCGCATCAGGGCCTCGATGGCCTCGACCCGCGCCGAACGGCCACCGGCGCGCTCGCCGTAGGTCAGCGTGTGGAGCGCGTTCATCTGGCGGATCTCGCCAGCGGGTCCGAGGGTCGCCGCGATGGCGCAGGAGCCGCCGAGCACCCGTTCCGCCCCGAAGGCCGCGTCGAGGACGTCGAGGTGGCGCATGCCGTTGAGCAGCGGCAGGATCGCGGTGTCCGGTCCGACGGCCGGGGCCACGTCGGCGATGGCGGCGTCGAGGTCGTAGGCCTTGCAGGAGAAGAGCACGATGTCGAACCCGCTTCCTCCACCCGCCGCGAGGTCGCGGGCTGTCACGGTCCGCGGCGCGGGCAGGTGGAGGTTGCCGAGCGGGCTCTCCACCACGAGGCCGGCCGAGGCGAGTTTCTCCGCGCGCGCGGGCCGGACCAGGAAGGTCACGTCGCGACCGGCCTCGGCCAGGCGCGCCCCGAAATATCCACCGGTGGCCCCGGCGCCGACGACGAGAACGCGCATGGTCAGGTCCTTCGCTTCTTCAACCGGTCTTCTGTAACGGACGCGACCCCCGTCGATCCATCGCGGCCTTGCATCAGACGCCTACCGGGGCGAGGAAAATTCGGATCGCGAAGAGGATCCACATCGCCAGCAGCACCACGAAACCGACCAGGTAGGCCTGGAAGCGGTGCGGCACGTGGTTGGAGGTGAGATAGATCCCGGCATGCAGGATGCGCGAGGCCACGAAGACCCAGGCCAGGATGACGAAGACGAGGTCGGCCTTTCGCGTCGCCAGGGCGAACCCGGTCAGCACGTAGAAGAGGACGGGCAACTCGAACTGGTTCGAGAACGTGTTGGCCGCCTGCTGGGCCGGCGCCGGCCAGTTGCGCTGACCCAGGGTCAGTTCCCGCCCCTTCGCGTCCCCGCCCCGCACGGCCCGGAGGCGTGCCCGGCCGGTCCAGAGCAGGAGCGCGAAGGTGAGGAACACCTGCGCGAAGGCGGGTGCCAGTATGGCTTGCACGGTCACGGCGGATCTTTCGCGCGGATCACCCCTGCGGGATGACGAGGCCGAGATGCGCGACGAACATCGCGCAGCCGATGACGTTGATGGGGAAGCATTTGCCGCTCAGGGGACGTCGCAGGATCACGGCGCTGGAGAGCATCCGTACCCCGCGATGGAGTCCCCCGCCTGTGAAGGCAATTCGCACCGCCCGGATATCGTGCGTGGTTACAGCGCCGAGGTCTATCCGCGCCAGCACCGACCGAAGCAGGAACTGACGCGGATCGAACCGTCAGGCGAGATCAAGCGCGGCCTGGGTAGTTCGGGCTCTCGCGGGTGATGGTCACGTCATGCACGTGGCTCTCGCGCAGGCCCGCATTGGTGATGCGGATGAACTGCGCCTTCTCCTGGAACTCGGGAATCGATGGCGCGCCGACATAGCCCATGGCCGCCCGCAGGCCACCCGCGAGCTGGTGCAGCACGGCCGCGACCGGGCCCTTGTAGGGCACCTGCCCCTCGATGCCCTCGGGAACGAGCTTGTGCGTGTCGCTGACTTCGGCCTGGAAGTAGCGGTCGGCCGAGCCGCGCGCCATCGCGCCGACCGAACCCATGCCGCGATAGCTCTTGTAGGAGCGGCCCTGGTGCAGGAACACCTCGCCGGGGGCCTCGTCGGTACCGGCCAGCAGGGAGCCCAGCATGGCGACGGAGGCGCCGGCCGCGATCGCCTTGGCGAGGTCGCCCGAGTACTTGATGCCGCCATCGGCGATGACCGGCACGTCGGCGTTCTGCGCCGCCTCGACGGCCTCCATCAGGGCGGTGAGCTGGGGGACGCCGACGCCGGCCACGATGCGCGTGGTGCAGATCGAGCCCGGGCCGATGCCGACCTTGATCGCGTCGGCACCCGCATCGATCAGGGCTTGTGCACCCTCGCGCGTGGCGACGTTGCCCGCCACCACCTGCACGGCGTTGGAAAGCTGCTTCACGCGGCGCACCGCGTCGAGCACCTTGATCGAGTGCCCGTGGGCGGTGTCGACCACGATGACGTCGCAGCCCGCATCGATCAGGCGCTCGGCCCGCTCGAAGCCGCTGTCGCCCGTGGTGGTGGCAGCCGCGACCCGCAGGCGGCCCTGCTCGTCCTTGACCGCGCCCGGATAAGCGACCTGCTTCTCGATGTCCTTGACGGTGATGAGGCCGATGCAGCGGTAGTGGTCGTCGACGACGAGCAGCTTCTCGATGCGGAACTGGTGCAGCAGGCGCTTGGCCTCGTCCTGGCTCACGCCCTCGCGCACGGTGATGAGCCGGTCGCGGGTCATCAGGTCGGCGACCGTCTCCGACGAGTTGGTGGCGAAGCGCACGTCGCGGTTGGTGAGGATGCCCACCAGCTTGCCGCGCGAGCCGTTGGGCCCACGCTCCACCACCGGAATGCCGGAGATGCGGTTCTGCTTCATCAGCGAGAACGCGTCGGCCAGAGTCTCGTCGGGGTGGATGGTGATGGGGTTGAGCACCATCCCCGATTCGTACTTCTTCACGAGGCGGACCTGCTCGGCCTGCTCCGGCGGCTCGAGGTTGCGGTGGATCACGCCCATGCCGCCGTTCTGCGCCATGGCAATCGCCATCGGCGCCTCGGTCACGGTGTCCATGGCCGAGGCCAGGATCGGCAGGTTGAGGTGGATCGTACGGGTGAGCCGGCTCGCGATCTTCACGTCGGCGGGCATCACCGAGGACGCTGCGGGACGAAGCAGAACGTCGTCGAAGGTCAGACCCTCGATAATGGAATCTGCGGTGATGCGGGCCATGAACCAACTCCGAAACAGGGGCCTGAGCCGGGCCTTGTCAGGCATCGCGGCGTCATCGGGTTGGCACGGGCCAGTATCATGCGCGGGGAAGCGGCGCAAAGCGGCGAAGCGCCCGGCGCCACAGGAAAATGCGTCGGTGACGCCGTTGTCCGGTGGGGGTTGCGCCTAGCGCACGGCCCGGGGAGCGCCGGGCAGCCCTTCGGCCGGTCCCTTGTCGGTCCAGTCCGGCGGGGCGCCGACATAGTCGCCGAGGATGCCATCGAGGCCGGGCGCGCGGCCGAAGGCCTCGCAATCCGG
Source organism: Methylobacterium sp. FF17 (assembly GCF_025813715.1). Classification (NCBI taxonomy): domain Bacteria; kingdom Pseudomonadati; phylum Pseudomonadota; class Alphaproteobacteria; order Hyphomicrobiales; family Methylobacteriaceae; genus Methylobacterium; species Methylobacterium flocculans. The sequence continues at coordinate 3,430,276 of NZ_CP107532.1, read as the reverse complement.
GTCCAGCGGTGCTTCACCCAGCGTGGTGACGCGGACGCGATCGTATGTCGGCAGGGTGAGCGGCGCCTTGAACGGGTCCTGCCCGGTGGCGAGGTAGAACCCGAAATCCTGCCCGAACTCGCCCGCGAGGTCGTAGGCGTCGCTGGCCGGCGAGAACCGCGCCTGGTTGGTGAAGGCGTTGGTCGCCCCGCCCCAGACCATCGCGGCGCGCTGCCGGTTGCGCTCGTCCAGCGCCTCGGCTTCCACCGTGAGGCTGCCCAGGCCGATCGGGATGCGCGGGATCGGGATGCGGCCGACGGTGGTGGCGAAGCCGGCACCGAGCTGCGACGCGATGGTGATGCCCGCCGAAGTCGCGATCGTGGCCCCGGCGGCCGGGACGTTGGTAAGGTCGATCCGGGTCACGGCCGAGCGGACCGTCAGGTCGGCCTTGCGCGTGGAGACGACGTCGTAGCGCAGGGAGAGTTCGTAACAGAGCGCCCGGTCGGCCGCGTTCGCCACGAGCTTGCGCTCCGCCGGGGTCAGGCCCGGTGCCACCCCCTCGGGAAAGCTGGTGGGCACGATGCGCACGGTGCGGGTGGCGGCGAGCGCGGCGGGATCGACGAAGATCCGCGAGGAACTGGCCGTCTCGTCGCTGGAGGCGAGGTGGTCGTACCGGGTCAGCACGCCGGTCTCGGTGAGCACCACCGTGCCGCAGCCCGCGACGGCGAGGCCGAGGGCGGCGGATGCGGCGATCCCCGGCAACCTGCGACGATGTTCGAACCTCGGACGCATCGATGACTTTCTCAGGCACTGGATCAGCGGCCGTGCGTCATCCCGCCGAAGGGGCATGCGTCGACCGAAACGTAGGGCGAGCTTAGCGGCTCCGGGAACCGTGTGAAACGCCGCCCGGGGCCGCCCGGGTCGGTTGCCGGTCCGATGTGGCCGCAGAGCCACGGCGGATTCGGCCATGCGCCCTGCACGTTGGGCATGGCCCCTTTCATCCGGCGACCTCATGAAAATTGTCGGCCCGCGTACGAATCGCGTTCGGCTTTCGATGACGGCAGGGCATCCGAGCGGCGCGCGGTCGCCTATATCCCCGCGCATGCGTGCCTCCCAGATCGTCCCCCTCGTCGTCGCGACGGCCCTGTTCATGGAGAATACCGACGCGACGGTCATCGCTACCGCCCTTCCCACCATCGCCCGGAGCCTCGGCGAGGATCCGATCGCCCTTAAGCTCGCCCTGACGGCGTATCTCGTGAGCCTCGCGATCTTCATCCCCATCAGCGGCTGGGCGGCGGACCGGTTCGGGACGCGCACGGTGTTCCGGATCGCGCTCGGCGTCTTCATGGCGGGGTCCCTCGCCTGCGCCGCCGCGAGTTCGTTGACCGGCTTCGTCGGCGCCCGCTTCCTGCAGGGACTCGGTGGGGCCATGATGGTGCCGGTGGGTCGCCTCCTCATCCTGCGCAGCGTGCCGAAGGCCGAACTCGTCAGCGCCCTGGCCTATCTGACGATCCCCGCGTTGATCGGGCCGATCATGGGCCCACCGCTGGGCGGCCTGATCACGACCTATCTCGACTGGCGCTGGATCTTCTTCATCAACATTCCCATCGGGATCGCCGGGATCGTGCTGGCGACCCTGTATTTCGAGAACGTCCGCGAGGCGGAGCGCCCGCCCCTCGACGTCCTGGGCTTCCTGCTCTCGGGGCTCGGCCTCGCCGCGCTGATGCTGGGCATCGCCTCGACGGGGCGCCATCTGCTGCCGAACGGCGTATCGTGGGGATGCCTCGCGGCGGGCATCGTCCTGCTGGCGCTCTACCTGCGGCATTCGCGCGGCGTCGCCCACCCGGTGATCCGGCTCGACCTCCTGTCCTACCCGACCTTCCGGGCCGCCGTGACGGGGGGCAGCCTGTTCCGCATCGGTACCGGTGCAATTCCCTTCCTGCTGCCGCTGATGCTGCAGATCGGGTTCGGCCTCGACCCGCTGCAATCGGGCCTTCTCACCTTCGCGGCGGCGGCCGGGGCCCTGCTGATCAAGATCATCGGGCCCCGCATCCTGCGGACCTACGGGTTCCGGCGCGTGATGCTAGTCAACGCGGTGGTCGCCTCCGGCTTCCTGGCCGTCAACGGGCTCTTCACCGCCGAGACCCCGCACGCGCTCATCGTCTGCGCGCTGCTGCTCGGGGGCTGCGTGCGCTCGCTGCAGTTCACCTGCGTGAACGCGATCGCGTACGCCGAACTCGACACGCGCGCGATGAGCGCGGCCACGAGCCTCGCGAGCGTCGCCCAGCAGCTCTCCCTCAGCCTCGGGGTGTCCATCGGCGCCCTGGCGCTCGAGGCATCCGCCGCGGCCCAGGGGCGCCACGAGATCGAGGCCGGCGATTTCGGGCCGGCGTTCTTCACCGTCGCGGCGATCTCGCTGGCCTCGTTCCTTGCCTTCCGCCGACTCCGGCCCGATGCCGGGGCCGAGGTCTCGGGGCAGCGCCGCCTCGCCGAGGAGCCCCCGACCGCGACACCGTAGGGTCTCAGGCGGCGGCCCGGACGGGGCCGCGTCCGGCGGAGCGCTTCGGCTTCGCGCCCGACGCGCGCGCGGCCGGCTTGGCCGGGGCGGCCTTGCCGGGCATCCGTGCGCCCTGCCGCCAGCCCATCCAGCTCCAGTTCCCCGGGCCCGTCATCGCGTAGAGGAGGAAGCCGCCCGCCAGCCCGAGATCCGCGAGGAACAGCGTGCGCTCCGCGACGGCGGTCGGGCCGAGATACTGCCAGAAGGGGTGGAGCAGGACGGCCATCACCGCCACGAACATCCCGAGCGCGAGGCCGCTGAGGCGCGGCAGCACGCCGAGGATCAGGGCCAGGGGGCCGAAGACCTGAACGATCACCGCGGCCGTGGCGACGGCGTTCGGAGACGGCAGGCCGGTACCGGCGAGCGTCAGGGCGAAACCCGAGACGTTCAGCGCGCGGGCGATGCCGGTTGGTAGGAGCGCAGCGGCAAGGAGCAGGCGCGCGAGGAGAAGCGTTCCGTCTTGGGCACGGCCGGTCACGTATCGGGCTCCGTCTGGGAAGTCGGGTGCGGAGCATTGTGGGGACGGGCTGAAGACGGCGTTAAGGACGCGCGGCCCTCAACCGGAGACGCCGCCCCGGAACAGACGTCCGCGCTCGGTCCAGGCGACCACCGCCAGGGCAAGGCTTCCGAGGAGCGCGTAGCCGATGCCGATGGGCAGCACCGATCCGTCGAAGGCCTGCCCGATGAGGTAGCCGCAGAATGCGCCCAGGATCGTCGTGTAGAACCCGAGGAAGGACGAGGCGGTGCCGGCGATCTCGCCGAGGGGCTGCAGGGCGAGCGCGTTGAAGTTCGGCATGGCGAAGCTGATGAGGAACTGGTTCGCCGCCAGGATCGACAGGAACACCGCGAGCGGCGGGTGCCCGTGATAGGCGAGGCCCACCACCACCTGCAGGACCGCCACCACGACGAACAGGCTCAGACCCGCATGCGAGAGCGGCCGCATCCCGAGGCGGCGCACGAGGCGCGCATTGACCAGGGTTGCGGCGCCCATCGATCCGGCAACGAGACCGAAGGCCAGGGGGAACAGGGCGCCGAGATGGTAGAGCCCCGTATCGAACACCTGCTGGGCGGAGCCGACATAGCCCATGATGCAGCCGGTGAGCAGGCCGAGCGCCGTGGCGTAACCCACCGCGACGCGGTTGCGGAAGGTCACCCCCACCGCTTGCGCCACGGCCCGGATCGAGAGGGGCCGCCGGTACTGCGGATGCAGCGTTTCGGGCATCCGCCAGCTGAACCAGACCATCAGGATGCCGGCGAGCGCCAGCATCGAGACGAAGACGTAGATCCAGGAGCCGAACAGCAGCATCGCCCCGCCGATGGCCGGCGCGATCATCGGCACGATGAGGAAGACCATCATGATGAGCGACATCACGCTCGCCATCTCGCGCCCGGCGAAGCGGTCGCGCACGATCGCGGTGGAGAGGACGCGGCCGCTCGCGGCGCCGATGCCCTGGATGACGCGCGCGGCGAGCAGCCAGCCGAAGGACGGGGCCACCATCGCGAGGCAGGTCCCGACACCGTAGATCGCCAGACCCGCGAGCAGGACGGAGCGGCGGCCATAGGTGTCCGAGAGCGGTCCGTAGACGATCTGCGCCGCCCCGAAGCCGATCATGTAGACGTAGACGAGGAGCTGGAGGCTGTTGGCGTCGGGCACGCCGAACTGGGCCTGGATCGCCGGGAAGGCCGGCAGCAGGTTGTCGATGGAGATCGCCGTGACCGCCATCATCAGCGCGACGATACCCACGAACTCGCCGAACCCCGGCCCCGTCCAGACAGGGCCTTCCACCGGCTGCGGTCTGGCCAGCGTACGCGCTACCGGAGTGCTGCTCACCAGGGGCCGTCCTCAGAAGATCATGCGGTCGTTCGGGCTCGTCGGAGAAGAACGTTCCCGGGTCTCACATCGTGCCGGCGCGATGGCCCGGCAATCCGCGAACCCGCATGGCAGCCAAGCAGGGTGTCCGGCACGGTGCCGCCACAATCCCGCACAAGCGTCCACGGCCACGCTGCGGTGGCTGATTCCATCGCGGGTGTTTGGGCCTGACTGCGGGGCGTGCGGCGTTGGACCGGGAGGATGCGAAGGTGCCGAAGCCGCGACGTCGCATCGCCCTGTCCCTGCTCCTCCTGGTGCTCGCGAGACCCGGCGCCGCGCAAGCGGAACCCGCTCTGAGCTTCGCCGAGCGCGCCGATGCTCTCGTGCAGCCCTATGCCCGCGCGGGCATCTTCTCCGGGGCGGTGATCGTCGCGCGTGACGGCGTGGTCCTGTTCCGCCGCGCCTACGGGGCGGCGAACCGCGAATGGTCGGTGGCGAACACGCCCCATACCCGCTTCCGCATCGCCTCTCTGACGAAGCAGTTCACCGCCGCCGCGATCCTGACCCTGCAGGAGGCGGGGCGACTCTCCCTCGACGATCCGGCCGCGCGCCACATGCCGGGCCTGCCGCCGGGCTGGGGGGCGATCACCCTGCGCATGCTCCTCGACCACACCTCCGGCCTGCCCAACGTCAAGGCCCTGCCGGATTACCCGACGGCGATCGCCCGGACCGCGCGCACGCCGATGCAGGTCGTCGCCCGGCTCTTCGCCGAAAATCTTCTGTTCCCGCCGGGCAGGGGCCAGGAATACAGCAACACCGGATACATCCTCCTTGCGGCGATCGTCGAGCGCATCACGGGACTCGGATTCGCGGATGCGGTGCGGACTCTCGTCCTTCGGCCCGCCGGGCTCACCGCGACCGGGGACGCCGATCCGGAGCGGGTGCTTCCGCAGCGCGCCAGCGGCTATCACCGGGCGGACGGGACCTGGCGCAACGCGCCGCCCGTCGTGGCGGCGGCGGTTGCCGGCGCCGGCGGGCTCGTCTCGACCCTCGACGACCTTGTCGCATGGGACCGGGCCCTTCTGTCCGGCCGCGTCCTCGCGCCGGCCTCCCTCGCGACCATGGTGGAGGATCGCGGCTACGGCTACGGACTCGGATGGTATCTCGGGCGCGCCTACGGCCAACGCCTGTGGTCGCATGGCGGATTTCTCGACGGGTTCGCGGCGATCAAGGATACCTATCCGGATCTCGGCCTGACGATCGTGGTCCTCGGCAATACCGAGACCACGCCGGCCCAGACCCTGTCGCGCCGCCTTGGCGCCCTCGCGCTTGGGCAACCGGAAGCCACCGGGATCACGGTTCCGTCGAATGTGCTCGACCGATACGTCGGCATCTACCGCACCGGTCCCCGGACGGCGGTGGCCCTGACCCGCAACGGCGACCGGCTCGTGGCGCGGGGAATCGGCCTCCCCGGCCTCGTCCTGACGCCCGAGAGCGACCGCGTCTTCGTGGCCGAGGACGGATCCCGGGTCGCCCTGGACATCGAGTCCGATGGCCGCGCGACCGGACTCCTCGTCGATGCCGGGGGTGTCACGGCCTCGGGGCCACGCATCGACGCACGGACGGCCCGGCGCATCTTGGCGCGCCGCTTCGCTCGCCTGACCCCGCGCTGAGCCCTCCGCCGGGTCGCCAATCCGCGTCAGGGAGTCTACCATCGGGGCCATGCCGGAACGCCATTCCGGCTGCGTGCGAAGATCGTCGGGCCGCCCGTTGGCCAAAAGTCTATCTTGATTCGAGGCCGCGCCTGGCCTTGGCTGCGGTCTATAAAAAACAACCAGGAGGATACGCGATGAACAAGCCGGAATTTCTCAGCCAGGGCACGAAGGCCCCGTTCTCGGCCCGCTACGAGAACTTCATCGGCGGCCAGTGGGTCGCGCCCGTCGCGGGCCGCTACTTCGAGAACACCTCGCCCATCACCGGCCGGGTGATCTGCGAGGTCGCCCGCTCGGACGCCGCCGACCTCGACAAGGCGCTGGACGCCGCCCATGCCGCCAAGGAGGCCTGGGGCCGCACCGCGCCGGGCGAGCGCGCCCGCATTCTGAACAAGATCGCCGACCGGATGGAGGACAACCTCGATCTCATCGCGCTCGCCGAGACCTGGGACAACGGCAAGCCGATCCGCGAGACGACCCATGCGGACATTCCGCTGGCCATCGATCACTTCCGCTACTTCGCTGGCTGCGTGCGCGCACAGGAAGGTTCGATCTCTGAGATCGACCACGACACGGTTGCCTACCACTTCCACGAGCCTCTCGGCGTCGTCGGCCAGATCATCCCGTGGAACTTCCCGATTCTGATGGCGGTGTGGAAGCTCGCGCCCGCGCTCGCGGCCGGCAACTGCGTCGTGCTGAAGCCCGCCGAGCAGACGCCCGCCTCGATCCTGGTGGTTGCCGAACTCATCGCCGACCTGCTGCCGCCCGGCGTGCTCAACATCGTCAACGGCTTCGGTCTCGAATGCGGCAAGCCGCTCGCCTCCTCCCCCCGCATCGCCAAGATCGCCTTCACGGGCGAGACGACGACGGGCCGGCTCATCATGCAGTACGCCTCGCAGAACCTGATCCCGGTGACGCTGGAACTCGGCGGCAAGTCGCCGAACATCTTCTTCTCGGATGTGGCGAACGAGGACGACGACTTCTTCGATAAGGCGCTCGAAGGTTTCACGATGTTCGCCTTGAACCAGGGCGAGGTCTGCACCTGTCCGAGCCGCGCCCTCGTGCACGAATCGATCTACGACCGGTTCATGGAGCGGGCGATCAAGCGCGTCGAGGCGATCACGCAGGGATCCCCCCTGGACCCCGCCACGATGATCGGCGCCCAGGCCTCCTCCGAGCAGCTGGAGAAGATCCTCAGCTACGTCGATATCGGTAAGCAGGAAGGCGCCGAGTGCCTCACGGGCGGCGAGCGCAACCTGAAGGACGGCGAGTTCGCGGACGGCTACTACATGAAGCCGACGGTGTTTCGCGGCCACAACAAGATGCGCATCTTTCAGGAGGAAATCTTCGGCCCCGTGCTTTCGGTGACGACCTTCAAGGACGACGCCGACGCGCTCTCGATCGCCAACGACACCCTCTACGGCCTCGGCGCCGGCGTCTGGACCCGCGACGGGACCCGCGCCTACCGCTTCGGCCGCGCCATCCAGGCCGGCCGCGTCTGGACGAACTGCTATCACGCCTATCCCGCCCACGCGGCCTTCGGCGGCTACAAGCAGTCCGGCATCGGCCGCGAGAACCACAAGATGATGCTCGACCACTACCAGCAGACCAAGAACATGCTGGTGAGCTACTCGGCCAAGAAGCTCGGCTTCTTCTGATCCGCGCCGACCCGTCCAAACCCGAGTGAGACTCGCCCCGGCCCGCAACGGCCGGGGCTTTTTCGTTCCCCGCCCTATCTGTGCGGAAAGACCCGTCCACGGAGGAAGACATGAGCGAGACCGCCGCCCTCGATCCCACCACCGTCGACCAGGCCGGTGCCGACGGCACCCCCTTGCGCGTCACGGCGACCCCGGCCGCCATCGCGCTCGTGGAAGAATTGCGGTCGGAGCACGGCCCGGTGATGTTCCACCAGTCCGGGGGCTGCTGCGACGGCTCCTCGCCCATGTGCTACCCGGTGGGCGACTTCCTCACCGGCGACAGCGACGTGCGTCTCGGGACCGTCGCGGGCGCCGATTTCTGGATCAGCCGTCCGCAATTCGAGGTCTGGAAGCACACGCACCTCATCCTCGACGTGGTGCCGGGACGCGGGGGCATGTTCTCCCTCGAGAACGGCCGCGACAAGCGGTTCCTGATTCGCTCGCGCCTGTTCACGGAGGCCGAGAACACGGCGCTCGCGGGCGCCTGCAAGATCTGACGCGCGTTCGATCAGCCGGCGTGCGGGTCGACCGCCGCGCCGGTGGGGCCGCGATAGCCGCTCGCCAGCACGTAGAGTTCGCTCGAATCGGCCCGGCTCGCATTCGGCTTGACGTGGCGCACGGTGGCGAAATCGCGTTTCAGGTCGGCGAGCAGCGTCCCCTCGGTACCGCCCTGGAACACCTTGGCGAGGTAGGAGCCACCCGGCGCCAGGATCTCGCGCGCGAATTCGGCCGCCGTCTCGGCCAGCCCAATGATGCGCAGGTGGTCGGTCTGCTTGTGGCCCGTGGTGTTGGCGGCCATGTCGGAGAGGACGAGGTCCGCCGGACCACCGAGCAGGTCGGTCAGCAGCTTCGGCGCTTCGGGCGCCAGGAAGTCGAGGGTGATGAACTCGACGCCCACCATCGGCTCGATCTCGAGGAGGTCGATGCCGACGATGCGGCCGCTCGGACCGACGATCTTGGCCGCCACCTGCGACCAGCCGCCGGGGGCGGCGCCGAGGTCCACGATGCGCTGGTTCGGCTTCAGAAGCTTGAAGCGCTCGTCGATCTCGATGAGCTTGAAGGCCGCCCGCGAGCGGTAGCCCTCGCGCTTCGCCCGCGCGACGTAAGGATCGTTCAGCTGCCGCTCGAGCCAGCGCTTCTGCGAGGCCGTGCGGCCCCGTCCGGTCTTTACCCGCTGCTTGAGTTCGCCGCGCAAACCACCGCCGGCACCACGCCTGTCACTCACCGGTAACCCCCACGGCGCCAGACGCCGTCCTCACGCATCATGTTCATCAGCAGACCCTCGCGCAGGCCGCGATCGGCGATGCGCAGGCGGTCGGACGGGAACGCCCGGCGAATCGCCTCAAGGATAGCGCATCCCGCCAGGACGAGGTCCGCCCGGTCGCGACCGATGCACGGGTTGTCCGCCCGTTGCTCGAGGCGGGTGTCGAGCAGGTCGTCGATGGCGTCACCGACCTCGGCGTCGCTCATCCAGAGACCGTCGACCCGCCGGCGCTCGTAGCGGGCGAGCCGCAGGTGCATCGCCGCGAGTGTCGTCACCGTACCGGAAGTGCCGAGCAGGTGGAAGTGCCGGGCATTCGCGGCGGGCGCGGCCCGGATCGCGAAGCGGGCGAGCCGGTCAGCGACCTCCTCCACCATGCCTTCGAAGGTCAGGCGCGTGACGTCCGAGCCGCCATGCCGCTCGGCCAGCGTCACCACCCCGACGGGCAGGGAATCCCAGGCGCGGATGCGCAGGGTGGGGTCGGCGGACGGGTTGGTGGCCGTGCCGTCGAGCCAGGCGATTTCGGTCGAGCCCCCGCCGATGTCGAAGATCACGACCGATTCGGAATAGGGGTCGGCCAGGGCGGCGCAGCCGGTCACGGCGAGGTAGGCCTCGGTCTGACGGTCGACGATCTCGAGGTCGAGTCCGACATCGCTGCGCACCCGCTCCACGAACTCGGCGCCGTTCACCGCCAGCCGGCAGGCCTCGGTTGCGATGACCTTGGCTCGGACCACGCCGCGCGCCTGCATCTTGACGCGGCAGACCCGCAGCGCTTCCACCGTCCGCTCGATCGCCGCCTCGCTCAGACGATCGGAACTGCCCAGGCCCTCTCCGAGCCGGACGATCCGCGAGAACGCGTCGATGACGCGAAAGCCGTTCGCGGCGGGCTCGGCCACGAGAAGACGGCAATTGTTCGTGCCGAGGTCGAGGGCCGCATAGGCGTTGCGCTTGTGCGAACGGCCCGTGGATCCCGGCGCGTCGACGCGCGGCGGCGGTGCCGCCGGAGGCTTCCGTCCGCCCGCCGGGCGGGCCGGCATGGTCGCGGCTCTCACTTCCCTCATCGGCCGAGCCGAAATCCTCGATCGTGGCCCCAGGCGGATAGCCGGACCATCATTCCCTAAGGAAGCTACAGGTCTCCCCGGCAAACTGCAAAGCCTCGATCACCGCCGCGCGAGGATCCGGGATGGTTTACGCAAGATAAGCCGTGCGACGCCCGTCAGCTCAGCTCAGCTCAGCTCAGCTCAGCTCAGCTCAGCTTGCCGGCGGCGGCCATGCGCGGCACCGGCCGAAGCAGGCTCTTCACCTGGGAGAAGGGGCGCGGCCGGTTGATGACCTCGTCGAGGCGCGACCACAGGGTCTTGGGCGAGAACGGCTTGGCGATGATCTCGTTGACGCCGAGCGAGATCGCGCGATCGACCACGTTCCGGCGCGGCTGGGCCAGCATCAGGATGATCGGCACGGTGGGCGAGGGCGAGGTGGTGGGTGTACGGGCGAGACGGATGAACTCCTCGCCCGAGAGGATCGCCAGGTCCCAATCGATGATGGTCAGGTCTGGCTTGCTCTCGGCCAGCACGCCGAGGGCTTCGGCGCCGTCCGGGGCTTCCAGCACCCGCTTGATGCCGACGCGCATGAGCATGTCGCGCACGATGCGGCGGATGTAGAGGCTCTCGTCGACGACCAGCGCCGACAGGTCCGGGAAGCTCGGTGTGGCGATCATGCGTTCGGCGTCTGGCCCATGGCCGGTGGGGCGACCCTGCCCCTGCACCGAATCTACCTGGCAAGCATGTGTGTTTCGCTAACGCCGCCGACTGGATTGATTCCATGTCGAACGCCCGGATCTGCTCAACAGGCGGGCAACACGGCCCCGCTGTCCGGCGATGCGATCAAATGCTACGCACTTTGCCGCAGGAAAGTTACGGAACTCTCGCCGGACCGTGCAGAAGCATCTTGCGATGAGGACAGGATTCGGTCAGGACTAAGGCGTTATTCTTGGTCACCGCTGCTGGGAGTAATGATAGTGCGGAGCGTGGGCTGTCTGGGATGGCGCGCACGCGGTTATCGAAACTGATGGTCGGCGGACGGTTTTTGCGAGCTTTCTATGGGACGTGGTCGTGATTTTCGGGGGCCGCAGAAGCGCGGCTTCGATGAGGGTGGAGCCGAGCCGCGTTGGCCGGATCAGGCTCCTCCGAGCGGCGGTGGCTACGGCGGCGGTTTCGGCGGTGGCGGCGGTTTCGACCGCGGCCCGTCGCGTGCTGCGGCAGCCCCCTCGGGGCCGGAGCGCGATGCGACGGTCAAGTGGTTCAACAAGGAGAAGGGTTTCGGTTTCGTCGAACTGGCTGACGGTTCGGGCGATGCCTTCCTCCACATCCGCGCCGTCGAAGCTGCTGGCCATGCCGACCTCCTGCCCGGTACGCGCCTGACGGTTCACACCGCCCAGGGCCAGAAGGGTCCGCAGGTGACCGACGTCACCAGCGTTGACACCTCCACGGCCGAGGCTGCCCCCATGCGCGACGCGCGTCCGCCCCGCACCGGCGGGTTCGGCGGCGGCGACCGCTTCGGCGGTGGCGGCGGCTACGGCGGTGGTGGCGGTGGTGGCTACGGCGACCGCAGTGGTGATCGCGGCGGTGGCGGCGGCGGTCGCTTCGCCAGCGGCCCGTCCACCGAGATGACCGGCACCGTGAAGTGGTACGACCCGGCCAAGGGCTTCGGCTTCGTCTCCGTCAATGACGGTGGCAAGGATGTGTTCGTGCACCGGTCCGCGCTCTCCCGCGCCGGTCTCGATTCCCTCGCCGAAGGCCAGCAGGTCGTCCTCGGCGTCGTCGAGGGCCAGAAGGGCCGCGAGGCCCAGAGCATCAACGTCGACGATTGATCGACATCCGGGTGGCCGCGTTGCGGCCACCTTTCACGGCATTCTGGAACGGCGGCCCCTGCGGGCCGCCGTTTCGCGTTTCGCGACACGACATGCTTTCGGAGACCGGGATGCGGACCGCCCTCTTCGCGCTGATCGGCCTTGCGGGCCTCGCCACGCCGGCTCTGGCCGAGGACTTCACCGGCTTCTATGCCGGTGTGAATGCGGGCTATGCCTTCGAGACCGGTGGACAGGACAAGCGGGGCTTCGGACCTGGAGCGGCCGGCGACGAGTCCGGGACCGCACCCGGCCGTGCACTTCCACCAAGCGCCGAGGGCGCTTCCCGCGCGCTCCAGGCGCGCAACCGCGCCTCGCAGGGGGCAGGCACCCTGCCCCGCTGAGGCCGGACGTTGCCATCGAATATCATCGACGGCGGCGCGACATCGCCGAAACGAGAAAGGGCCGCCCTCGCGGGCGGCCCTTTCGTGTATCCGGCGATGATCCGGAGAGATCAGCGCGAGTAGAACTCGATGACCAGGTTCGGTTCCATCTGGACGGGGTAGGGCACCTCGCCGAGGTTCGGCACGCGGGTGACGCGGGCCGTCATCTTCTGGTGATCCACCTCGATGTAGTCCGGCACGTCGCGCTCGGGGAGCTGCGCGGCCACGACGACGATCTCGAGCTGCTTCGAGGAATCCTTGACCTCGATCAGGTCGCCCGGCTTCACGAGGTAGCTAGCGATGTTGACGCGCTGGCCATTCACCTTGACGTGGCCATGGTTGACGAACTGACGCGCCGCGAACGGGGTCGGCACGAACTTGGCGCGGTAGACCACGGCGTCGAGGCGACGCTCGAGCAGGCCGATCAGGTTCTCGCCGGAATCGCCGCGCAGGCGGATCGCCTCGGCGTAGTAACGGCGGAACTGCTTCTCGGTGATGTTGGCGTAGTAGCCCTTGAGCTTCTGCTTGGCGCGCAGCTGCGTGCCGAAGTCGGACATCTTGCCCTTGCGGCGCTGGCCGTGCTGGCCGGGGCCGTATTCGCGGCGATTGACGGGGCTCTTCGGGCGGCCCCAGATGTTCTGGCCCATGCGGCGATCGAGCTTATGCTTCGCCTGAATGCGTTTTGACATCGCGGTTCCTCTCGCAATGGAGATCTATCGAGGAACGCGCCCTCCTCTTTCCGGACCGGCCCTGTGGCCTGCCCCGGAACGACAGAGCGGCCGAAGCCGACTCACGGGTGCGCTTGAAAAGGTGACGGGGCCCCTCGTCGGAGCCCCGTCACGGACGCTTCGTTAGAGCAGCGCTGCGCCGACGTCAATGGCGAGCCGGCTCGGCGCTTTGCATGGCGGTCGGGCGAATCCGCAGGTTCACTGCAGTCCGAGGGGCATCGCCTCGACCGCGACGCTGGCGATGCCGCGCGCGGCCAGGGAATGGCGCAGCGGCCCCGTCAGTCCGGTCCCGCCCGTGAAGGCACCGAGGACGGGGGCTGCGTCGGGGCCGTTGCGGTCTCCCGGCCCGAGCAACTGCGTCACCCGCCGGGCGATGGCGGGGGCCGGGTCGATCCAGCGCACCGGCCAGGGCGCGAGCGCCTGGAAGCGGGCGAGGAGCAGCGGGTAATGCGTGCAGGCGAGGCAGACCACGTCCGTGCGCCGCCCGTCCGGCAGGGTCACGAAGCAGGGCGCAATCTCGCGGGCGAGCGCCACGTCGTCCACCGGCATCCCGGCGAGTTCGGCCTCGGCGAAGCCGGCGAGGTTGGGCGCGCCGACGAGGGTCACGGCGCAGGCGCTCGCATAGGTCTCGATCAGGTCGTGCGTGTAGGCGCGGGCGACGGTGCCGGGCGTCGCCAGCAGGCTGATCACCCGTGAGCGCGTGGCTTCCGCCGCAGGCTTGATCGGCGGGACCACCCCGACGAAGGGCGTGGTAAAGCGCTGGCGCAGGGCCGGAAGGACGAGGGTCGAGGCGGTGTTGCAGGCCACCACCACGAGGTCCGGCGCGTGCAGGCCGATCAGCCGCTCCATCACTCCGAGCACCCGCTCGACCAAGACGGGTTCGGACAGCCGGCCGTAGGGGAAGGCTGCGTCGTCGGCGGCGTAGACGTAGGCGGCGTCGGGCCGCCCCCGCCGCACCTGCTCCAGGACGGTCAGGCCGCCGAGGCCTGAATCGAACACCAGGATGGTGGGGGGCGCCGCCACGCTCCGCGCCGCGGCGCCGGTGGACATGCCTGCCATGAGATCGATCCGCATCCGAGTCCGGTCCGACTGCCTCGCATCAACGGCGAAGTGTCGGCGCGCCACGGTTAAGGGGATGTCACCGTGGCCGCAAAAAGGCACGGCATCGGGTGAAGTGCCGCGACGAACGGCCCAGCCTGCGCTCCGTTGCCGAATGACCGCGCGGCCATATGTCGGAGCAAGACTTAAGAAGGGAGTGGCCGATATGGCAGCGACGGCAGCGTTTCGCGAGATCCCCGTGGAGGAGATCGGTCGCCCGGCCTTTCCGCCGCCGCGCCTGTCCGTCCGGCCGGTCGACCGTGCGGCCTGGATCGCAGCCTTCCATCAGGTGCGCGATGAGACCGAGCGGCGCGCCGCGCCGCTGTCGCCGGAGGACCAGCAGGTCCAGTCGATGGCGGATGCCAGCCCCACCAAGTGGCACCGGGCGCATACGACCTGGTTCTTCGAGCAGTTCCTGCTGCGCGAGCACCGGCCGGGCTACCAGCCCTACGACGAGCGGCTGCACTACCTGTTCAATTCCTACTATGTCGCCGCCGGCCCGCGTCAGCCGCGCATCATGCGCGGGCTCATCACCCGGCCGACCGCCGGTGAGGTGGCGGCCTACCGAGCGCACGTGGATCGTGCCGTTGCCGCCCTCCTGAACGAGGCCTCGGCCGAAGCCCTCGACGCAATCCTGCCGGTGCTGGAGATTGGCCTCTATCACGAGCAGCAGCACCAGGAACTGCTGGTCACCGACATCCTGCACGCCTTCGCGCAGAACCCCCTTTCGCCGGCCTACGACTCCGCCTGGCGCTTTCCTCGGGCCCAGGGGGCGGCGGGTCAGGCGGACCTTCCGCGTGGCATCACGCAGATCGGGCATGCGGGCGAGGGTTTCTCGTTCGACAACGAATCGCCGCGCCACGACGTGCTGATCCAGGGTGGCCGCATCGATAGGGCTCTGGTGACAAACGCGGAGTGGCTCGCCTTCATGGCGGATCGCGGCTACGCCCGGCCGGAACTCTGGCTCTCCGACGGCTGGATCGCGGCCCAGGCCGAGGGCTGGGAGGCGCCTGGTTACTGGCGCCGCGGCGATGCCGGGTGGGAGACCATGACCCTGGCCGGCCTGCGGGCCGTCGACCCGGCGCTGCCCGTCACCCATATCAGCTACTACGAGGCGGACGCCTACGCCCGCTGGGCGGGGCGTGACCTGCCGACCGAGTTCGAGTGGGAGGTTGCTGCCCGCGAGGACGCCCTGGCGGATGCGTTCGGCCTCGTCTGGCAATGGACCCGCAGCGCCTACACCGCTTATCCGGGCTATCGGCCGGTGGATGGCGCACTCGGCGAGTACAACGGCAAGTTCATGTCGAACCAGTTCGTGCTGCGGGGTTCCTCCGTGGCGACGCCGCAGGGGCATGCCCGCATCGGCTATCGCAACTTCTTCTACCCCCATCAGCGCTGGCAGTTCACGGGCCTGCGCCTGTCCGACGCCTGCTCCTAAGAGCAATCCGTCTCGTCCGCGTATCCGGAGCCCCATCTTGACCATCAATCCCGTCTTTACGGATGCCGTTCCGGTTGCCCCTATCGATCCGGAGCGGCAGTTCCTCGACGACGTCCTCGCGGGTCTGTCGGCACCGCAGAAATTCCTGTCCGCGAAGTATTTCTACGATGCGGCGGGGTCCGATCTGTTCGAGGCGATCACCCGTCAGCCGGAATACTACCCGACGCGGACGGAACTCGGCATCCTCGACGCGCAGGGCGCCGCCATCGCCGCCGCCCTGCCGGCCCGGGCGAGCCTCGTGGAGTTCGGCAGCGGCTCCACCGCCAAGGTCCGGCGGCTGATGGTCCACCGGCCGGATCTCGCAGCCTACGTTCCGGTCGACGTCTCGGAGAGCTTCCTGCGCAGCGAGGCCGAAGCCCTCGCCGTCGATTTTCCCGACCTCGCCATCATGCCGGTGGCCGCCGATTTCACCCGTGCCTTCACCCTGCCGGCGAGCCTGCCGGGGGGACCCGTCGCGGGCTTCTTCCCGGGCTCGACCATCGGCAATTTCGAGCCGCCCCAGGCCGCCAGCCTGCTGCGCCACTTCGGACGGGTGCTCGGCGACGGCGCGGTCCTGATCGTCGGGGTCGATCTCGTGAAGGACAAGGCGGTGCTGGACGCCGCCTACGACGATGCCGCCGGCGTCACGGCTGCCTTCAACCGCAACCTGCTCGTGCGCATCCAGCGCGAACTCGGCGCCGATATCGACATCGAGGCCTTCGCGCACCGGGCGTTCTTCAACCCCGAAGCCTCGCGCATCGAAATGCACCTCGTCAGCCAAGCGACGCAGGCGATTCACCTCGCCGGCCACCGGATCGACTTCGCCGAGGGCGAGACGATCCACACCGAGAACAGCTACAAATACACGATCGAGGGATTTCGCCAGCTGGCGAAGGCAGCGGGTTGGGTGGCAGGCGAAGTGTGGACGGATCCCGATGCGCTCTTCGCGATCCACGCGCTGCGACGTGACTGAGTGGGGTGCGCGGCCCTCAGCCGCGCTTCTCCATCATGGCCTTGACCTGCATCAGCTGGTCCCAGACCTGCCCCGGTGAGGTGCCGAGGAACTCGAAGACGGCGGTGACGCCCCAGTAGAGCCCCACGACGATCAGCGGGACGAGGATCCAGCCCAGGATTTCCTCGCCCTGGCGCCGCCGCCTGCGCCGCAGACGGCGCTCCTCGCGCCGCGTCAGCTTCGTCGACGCCGGTTGCGTGCTCGAAACGGGGGTGAGCGGACCCTGGTGCAAGTCGTTCATCGGGACGCCCCTCCTCGATCGATCTCAGCGATGGGGAGGCGTTTCCAGCCGGTCTGTCGCAGTGCCCGCTCTCCGTTCCAGCGGTTGCTAACCATCCCGCGGCCACGTGTCGACCATCGGCACGACTTTTCGGGGCGATCGCGCCGCGATGGCCCCTGACGGCGGACGGCCTCCCCGGTTGATCGGGAAGGCCGTCTATCGCACTTCAGGCCTTGACCAGCGGCACCTTCGGCACCGTACGGACGCCGCCGGGGCCCCCGCTCGGACCGCCCTTGTCGTCGCCCTTGCAATCACCCTTGTCGCTGCCCTTGTCACCCGATTTGCGGGCGGACACCTTCGCCTTGGTGCGCTTGTGCTTCTTGGCCGCGTTGGTGACGTCCTTCTCGGGCTTCGGCGTGACGGGACCGGCCGGGAACTCGAAGCCCAGGGCATCCTTGCCGTCGTCCGCCTCGGGCTTGCGCACCACCACCCGCACCGCACCGCCGTCCTTGAGCCGCCCGAACAGGACCTCGTCGGCGAGCGGCGTCTTGATGGTGGACTGGATCAGGCGCGCCATCGGGCGGGCACCCATCGCGTCGTCGTAGCCGTGCTCGGTCAGCCACTCGCGCGCCTCGTCGGAGAGCTCGATGGTGACGTTCCGATCGGCGAGCTGCGCCTCGAGCTGGAGGACGAACTTGTCCACCACCTTGGCCACCACCTCCTTGGGCAGGTGCCCGAACGAGATGATCGCATCGAGCCGGTTGCGGAATTCCGGTGCGAACAGCTTGTTGATCGCCTCCACATCGTCGCCCGTGCGCTTGGCCTGCGTGAAGCCGTAGGCCGACCGGGCGAGGTCGGAGGCGCCCGCATTCGTGGTCATGATGATGATCACGTTGCGGAAGTCGACCTGCTTGCCGTTGTGATCGGTGAGCTTGCCGTGATCCATGACCTGCAACAGGATGTTGAACAGGTCCGGGTGGGCTTTCTCGATCTCGTCGAGCAGCAGCACGCAATGCGGGTGCTGATCGATGCCATCGGTGAGCAGCCCGCCCTGGTCGAAGCCCACGTAGCCGGGGGGCGCGCCGATGAGGCGGCTCACGGTGTGGCGCTCCATGTATTCCGACATGTCGAAGCGCAGCATCTCCACGCCCAGGGACGCAGCGAGTTGCTTGGCCGCCTCGGTCTTGCCGACGCCGGTCGGACCCGCGAACAGGTAGGAGCCGATCGGCTTGTCCGGATCGCGCAGGCCGGCACGGGCCAGCTTGATCGCCGAGGTCAGCGCATCGATGGCGTTGGGCTGGCCGTAGACGACCCGCTTCAGGTTCTCGGTCAGGTTCTTGAGGACCACCGCATCGTCCTTCGACACGGTCTTTGGCGGGATTCGTGCCATCGTGGCGATGGTGGCCTCGATCTCCTTGACGCCGATGGTGCGCTTGCGGCGCGCCTCCGGCACTAGCATCTGCGAGGCGCCGGTTTCGTCGATGACGTCGATCGCTTTGTCCGGCAGCTTGCGGTCGTTGATGTAGCGCGCCGACAGTTCGACCGCAGCCTTGACGGCCTCGGTGGTGTACTTGAGCTTGTGGAACTCCTCGAAGTACGGCTTCAGGCCCTTCACGATCTCGATCGCGTCGGGGATCGACGGCTCGTTGACGTCGATCTTCTGGAAGCGGCGCACCAGAGCGCGATCCTTCTCGAAGTACTGGCGGTACTCCTTGTAGGTGGTCGAGCCGATGCAGCGCAGGGAGCCGTTGGCGAGCGCGGGCTTCAGGAGGTTCGAGGCATCCATGGCGCCGCCCGACGTCGCGCCGGCCCCGATCACCGTATGGATCTCGTCGATGAAGAGCACCGCGTTCGGGTGCGCCTCGATCTCCTTCATCACCTGCTTCAGGCGCTCCTCGAAGTCGCCGCGATAGCGGGTACCCGCCAGCAGGGTCCCCATGTCGAGGGAGAACACCGTGGCCTCCAGGAGGACTTCCGGCACTTCCTTGTTGATGATCTTGCGGGCCAGGCCCTCCGCGATGGCGGTCTTGCCCACGCCGGGCTCGCCCACGAGAAGCGGGTTGTTCTTCTGGCGCCGGCAGAGGATCTGGATGGTGCGCTGAACCTCGCTCTCGCGCCCGATCAGCGGGTCGATCCGGCCGTCGCGGGCCTTCTTGTTCAGGTTGACGCAGTAGGCCTCGAGGGCATCGCCCTTCTTCTTGCCCCGGCCTTCGCCGTCCTCGCCACTCGGCCGCTCGGCCGCCGCTTCCTCGTCGGCGCCGCGCACGGGCTTCGATTCGGAGGTGCCGGGCCGCTTGGCGATGCCGTGGCTGATGTAGTTGACCGCGTCGTAGCGGGTCATGTCCTGCTCCTGCAGGAAGTAGGCGGCGTGGCTCTCGCGCTCGGCGAAAATAGCCACCAGCACGTTGGCGCCGGTGACTTCTTCGCGACCGGAGGATTGCACGTGGATCACCGCGCGCTGGATCACGCGCTGGAAGCCCGCCGTGGGCTTGGCGTCCTGGCGCCCATCCCCGATGAGGTTGGACAATTCGGTGTCGACGTACTCGACGAGGCTGCGCTTGAGCGTATCCACCTCGACGTTGCAGGCGCGCATGACGGCGGCCGCGTCCTGATCATCCACAAGGGCGAGCAGGAGGTGCTCCAGCGTCGCATATTCGTGCCGGCGCTCGCCGGCGAGCGCCAGGGCGCGGTGGAGAGCTTGTTCTAGGCTGCGAGAGAAGCTGGGCAAAGCGTGGCCTCTAAGTGGGATGCCTATTTCTTTTCCATGACGCACTGGAGAGGATGTTGATGTTTGCGTGCGAAGTCCATGACCTGCGTCACCTTGGTCTCCGCGACCTCGTAGGTGAACACCCCGCATTCGCCGACACCGTTGTGGTGCACGTGCATCATGATCTGGAAGGCGGCTTCCTGAGATTTGTTGAAAAACTTCTCGACGACATGCACCACGAATTCCTGGGGCGTGTAGTCGTCATTCAGTAGTAATACGCGATAGAGGCTCGGCCGCTTGGTCTTCGGCTTCGTACGCGTGATGATCGCCGTTCCGGAGCGACCGTCATCGTTGCCCCCGGGCTCGCGGGGGTCGTCGGAAGCGCGCGTCGGCTGGGCGTGACTTTGGGCAAGGCTCGGTCCGGCGCCATGCGCGCGCGGCGATTCGCTGCCCCGTGGCAGGATCTCGGTCATCTGAATCGCATCGACCCCATGGTGCGGCATGCTGCTCGTCAAGCTGCTGGTCCGCGGGTCGCGCCGGCGAGGCGCGCTCGCATCGACAGCAATCTATAGAGCGATGGGCCGGTTCGCCAGTCGGCTGCGCGCACTTGTCCGAGGCGGCCCCGGTTGGCGCCCCAGCCGCCGGGCCTCCAATAGAAACGGCCCCGTGCGATGTCTCGCGCGGGGCCGTGATAACCGGCTTGTGTCGAGCTCACGGACGGCCGGGTCGGCCGGTCCGGTCGCCCCGGATCAGGCGGCGAGCTTGGACGACACCGGAAGGCCGGGCAGCTTGGGGAAATTCTTCGGGTCGAAGAAGGCCTTGGGATCGAAAATGCCTTTGGGATCGAAGAAGGCCTTGGAGTTGAAGAACGCCTTGGGATCGAAAGCGGCATTGCCCTGCAGCGGAGCGCCCACCTCTTCGGCGAGTCCCTTGTAGAGATCGCCGACGACCTTCGCCTGGGTCTGGAGACGCTGGTAGGAGTCCTTCAGGTAGGCGCCCTGGATCTCGAGCGCGGATTGCAGCGTGCGTGCGCCCGCGAGCTTCTTCATCGTCTCGGCGCCGGCGGCGTAGGATTCCTTGGCGAAGTCCGCCCATTCGATACCGGCGCTCTGGTTGGTCTTGGAGAGCGCATTCACGCCCTTCATCACCTGCGCCAGGTTGGTGCGGTTGAGTTCGGCGGCCTTCTCGAAAACCTGGGTCATGACGTCATCCTTCCTATCGTGTGGATCGGACTGGCCCGGACATGTCGGGCGTATGCCCCGGGGATCCTCGCGCGGTCCTGCCGGCATCATTGTGCAATGCAGCATGAAACGTCAAGTGAATGATGCGGTGCAATAAGAGGGAAATGAAGATCGAAATGCCGAGATGGCATTAACCGGGCCGTAACTGCGTCCGCCTAGCCTGATTGACAGATGTTGCGGGGTTACGGCGGCAGGCCCGCACCCGCGCTGAGATGTTGCAGTGCAAGCCGGCGTTACGGGGCCGAGCATGTCGAGGCAGTGAGTCGTGATGCGTAGCCAAACTCCCCGCGTCGGCCGGGTGCCTGCATTGACCGCCGCGATCGCGGCGGCCGCCGTGCTCACCGCCCTCGCCTCGCCGGCGGAAGCGCGGCGCGGCCATCATAAGCGGAGCGGCGGCGGTGGGTACAATCCCCCCTATGCGGCGATGGTGGTGGACGTGAAGACCGGCAAGGTGCTCCACGCGATCAACGAGGATTCGCTGCGCCACCCGGCCTCCATCACCAAGGTGATGACCCTGTACATGCTGTTCGAGCAGCTGGAGCGCGGCCGCTACACCCTCGATTCACCCCTCACGATTTCGTCCTTCGCTGCATCGCAGTCGCCCTCCAAGCTCGGCCTGCGCCCCGGCTCGACCATCGAGGTCGAGGAGGCGATCAAGGCGATCGTCACCAAGTCCGCCAACGACGTCGCCTGCGCCATCGGCGAGAACATCGCCGGGTCGGAGGCGCGCTTTGCGGAGATGATGACCCAGAAGGCCAAGGCCCTGGGCATGACGCGGACGAACTACGCCAACGCCTCCGGCCTTCCGGACGCCGACCAGATCACCACGGCGCGCGACCTTACCGTGCTAGCCCGCGCGATCCAGGACCGCTTCCCGCGCTACTACAAGTACTTCCAGACCCGCTCCTTCGCCTTCCGGGGCCGGGTCATCGGCAACCACAACCGGCTGCTCGGCAACGTGCAGGGGGTCGACGGCATCAAGACGGGCTACACCCGCGATTCCGGCTTCAATCTGATGACGGCAGCCAAGCTCGACGACCGCCAGATCGTGGCGATCGTGCTCGGCGGGAAGTCCGGCGCAAGCCGCGACAGGATCATGGCCGACCTCGTGCGCCAGTCCCTGCCCCGCGCCTATGCGGGTGCCCGCCAGACGCCCGCGACGACCGAGGTCGCCGAGCGCGCCCGTCCGGCCGTGGTGGCCGATGGCGCCTCGCGCACCCGCACCCAGGTCGCCTCGGCCGATGACGAGGACGTCGAGACCACCGCCTCGACCGCCCGCGCCGGCCAGCCCCTCGACATCAGCCCCCGCACCACCACTCCCGGCAGCGCCGGCATGAAGTGGCGTTCGGGCGCGCTTCCGGGATCCGCCCAGGCCTACGCGCCCACCGGCGGTCAGGCGGCCTTCCCGGCCGGCGGCAAGAGCGATGCACGGCTCGCCTCCGTGGACGGTCCCCGCGCCGAGCCTCCGAAGCCCGTGGCCGGCGCTCGGATCACCCCGACCGCCTGGGTCATCCAACTCGGCGCCATGGACGACGAGGACAAGGCGAAGTCGATGCTCGCCGACGCCCGTTCCCGCGCCGGCGGCGCCCTGTCCAAGGCCTCGCCCTACACGGTGAAGGTCGAACATGGCGGCGCGACCCTCTTCCGGGCCCGCTTCTCGGGCTTCGCCGAGCAGGATAGCGCGCAGGATGCCTGCATCGCCCTGAAGCGCAACGGCTTCAGCTGCTTCGCGACCCGGAGCTGATCGTCTCCGCGCGAAGTATCCGCGCGGCGACCCTGACGACTCCCCCCGGCGCGTATCGCCGGAGGGAGCCCTCGCCCCATCCTGTCTGACAACGCGCGTGGAGTATCAGCGATGTCGGTTCTTAAGCCTGTCACGGGCCGCGTTGACGCGGGCCGCCTGCTCGGCCGTGCCTCCCTGGTCGGGATGCAGGCGCTTCATCAAGGTCCGGTGGGCCGTGCGGACCTGTTCCAGGGACGCCCCGCGCTCAAGCCCCAGGATCTCATAGGCCTCCTGCTCCGACATCGCCCCTGGGTTCGGCGCACGGCGCGACCGCGCGTGGGGATCAGCCTCAGCGTCTACACGCCAGCCGGGGTGCCGGCGGTCCAGATACGCCTCTAGGCGCCGCGCCGTCCGGGCGTCCCGGCCGAACAGGGCCAGGAGGCCGGGCAGCGGGATCAGCCCCAGCGGCTGGCCCGCGAAGGGCCCGACGAGGGCAACCCCCTCCCCCGCCGCGTCGAAGCGGATCGTTGCTCCGGTGAGCCGACGGGGATCGTAGCGCGCGCGAACGTTCCGCATCCGCCGCATCAGGCCCGAAGTCCCTTCGAGCAGCCAGAGGGCGCCGACGCCGACCAGCACGGCGAATTCGATCCGGCCGCGTACGAGGAGCAGCGCCGCCGCAGCGAGCGCGATGTAACCGGCGACCTGGCGGACGAGACGCTGCGTGACCGCCGGATACCGGCGCAGCGCATTCCGGCCGAACCACCACAGGATGAGGAGCGCGACGGCGGCGGCGAGCAGGGTCATCGCGCGACGCCGTACTCAGCGCCGATCCGCCCCCCGATCCGCAGCTTCACCCCGCCGACGTCGCGGAACCCTGCCGATTCCTTGGGACCTGCCCGCTGGGCCGACCCGGTGCATCCGGGGCGTGGCGGCAGCCGGACGCCCTCCGGCGCGTCCTCCGGGCAGAGGCGCGGTGCTGCGCTCCGCTCGGCGGCCCCGGCGGCGAGGGCGCCGCCGGCCCAGAGGAGCGCGGCCAGGAGATGGGGGTACGGGACCATGGGGCGCCTTCGTGGATCGATCCGCAGCCTTAGCGTCCGCCCCGCCGCATGACGAGGGCCGCCGCTCACTGGCGCGACTCGGCGACGTCCGTCGTCGTGACCCGGACCCGCCGCGTCCGGCCATCGCGCTCGATGGTGAGGTCGATCCCCGCCCCCAGGCCCGCCGCCTCCATCGCCGCCGTGAGGTCGGCCAGCCGCTGGACCGGCCGTCCGCCGGCCCCGATGATGATATCGCCGATCTCACCGGTCTGCGGATCGACGCCGCGCAGGCCCGCCGCGGCGGCGGGGGACCCGCGCAGGACCCGCAGGACCACGACGCCGTCGATGCCGAGGCGGGCCGCCGTGGCTTCCTGTCCGGCGATGATGCCGATGCCGGGATTGCGGGTGCGGCCGTTGCGGATCAGGTCGGGTACGACCCGGTTCACGACATCGACCGGGATCGCGAAGCCGATGCCCGCGCTCGTGCCGGAGGGTGAGTAGATCGCGGTGTTGACCCCGATGAGGCGCCCGGCCGAATCGAGGAGCGGTCCGCCGGAATTGCCCGGATTGATCGCCGCATCGGTCTGGATCACGCCGGACAGTTCGCGCCCCGCACCGGTGGGCAGGCGACGCTGCAGGGCGCTGATCACGCCGGTGGTCAGGGTATGATCGAGGCCGAAGGGATTGCCGATCGCGAAGGTCGACTGGCCGACCTTGAGGTCGGCGGAGGTCCCGATGGCCAGGGGCGGCGGTGCGACCGCGCTCCGCCCCAGGCGAAGGACCGCGAGGTCGTAGCTCGGAGCGGCCCCGACGAGGGTCGCGGTGCTGACGGCGCCGGAGGACAGGCGTACCGCGATGGAGCCGCCCCCCTGCACGGCTGCCGCGACCACGTGGTTGTTGGTGACGACGTGACCGGCGGCGTCCCACACGAAGCCGGTGCCCGTCTGCGAACCGCCGCCCTGATCCTCGCCCTCCCCCTCGACGCCCATCAGCGCACGCCCCTGCGCGGCGGCCTGGGCGAAGACGTGGACCACGGAGGGGCTCGCGCGGGCGAACAGGTCGATGGTCGCGGTCTCGGCGGGCGCGAGTTCACCCCGCGCCGTCACCGCGCGCGGGTCCTGCGCGGCGAAGAGGAAGCCGTTCAACGTGGGTTGCGCCACGTAGAACGCCAGCAGCAGCACGGCCGCGCCCGCAGCCCATCTCAGGAAACGATCCGCCTGCTGTTCCTGTGGCCCGCGGTGGAGCATGTGGCGTCCCCTTCACCATGCGGCGAAATCCGTATCGCACTGCGTCCGTATTAACTGGCCGGTGACGCAATGCCCTTCAACTGGATTGTACCGGGCGCGGAAGCGGGTGCGACAGCACACCGAGTTCCGCACCAGCCAAAGATAAACAGCACGCATCGATTGTGTGCCCCTGACAATGAAGAACCAGAAAGCGTCCAAAAGCAGCCATATTCTGCGCGCTCCTCAGCAAGGGTGCGCTTTGTATGAGGGGGCGACCGTTCAGCCACGGATGATCATTTCGTTCGTGTCCGAGACGACCGCTGCGTTGCATTTGAGATGCTTCCCGACACCCTCAGTACTCGCTGCGTAGCCAATGTTCAGGTTGGAGGTCGTAAGAGCCTCTTGCCGCACATCCGGTATCGCGGGGAACGCTTCTCCCGATTGAAGGAATGAGACCGATGGAAACCCAAGCCCTGGAACGTCCCGCCGACCTGACGATCTGGCGTACCGCTCCGGTTCCGGCGCCGCTGGCCCAGCCCGCCCGCTACCGCACCCTGCGCGAGGCCATCGAGGCCGCCGCCGGTGCGCTGGCCGACCCGGCCAAGCAGCCCTGGATCATCACCGAGGACGGTGAGGTGCTCTCGCCGAACTGGATCCGCACCTACCTGAACTGAGTTCGGCGGCGCGCTCGATCGCGCTGCCCGTCCCGCGAGCCGACCGGCGCCGAACGCACGGCCGGCTTGCGTGCCATTGTCCGACATCCGCGCTGTGGCTGGCCGGTTCTGGATACGGAACCGCAAGTTTCGTCCGATGCTCCCCGAGAAAGTTCCGGGTCGAGCGATGGGCCCGATCTCCTCCTCGAAGATCCGATGCCGGCCTGGGCCAGCGGCCCGCCTGTCCGCTCGCGCGCCTTGCATCGGCCGGACGCAGATGCCTCAGCGAGCCTTCGCGTTTCGCCACGAAAAAAAGGCCGCCCCGATGAAGGAGCGGCCCGAAGTCTAGGGAGGAAACGCCCAAGAAAGGCTACTGAACCGCGACGCCATCGCGGTCCCGCAATGCACAAAGTAAAGTGCGGCGCACAAAAAGCAAGGGCCGTTCAGCGGGTATCGCCACCGACCCGAGCATGGCACCTGCGCGCCACGCGCAAACGTTTCACCCCCGCGCCTGCGGCGTCCTCAGTGATCGGCGAGGAGTTGCGCGATCTCGGCCTTCAAGGCCTCGCTGAGGTCCTCGCGCTCCAGGGCGTAGGCGATGTTGGCCGTCAGGAACCCGAGCTTGGAGCCCGTGTCGTAGGTCCGCCCCTGGTAGTGCATGCCGTAGAACGTCTGGTCCTGCGCGAGCTTGATCATCGCGTCGGTGAGCTGGATCTCGCCCCCGGCGCCGGCCTCGCCACGGGAGAGGATGTCGAAGATCTCGGGCTGCAGGATGTAGCGACCGGAGATGATGAAGTTCGAGGGCGCGGTCCCGGCCTTCGGCTTCTCCACCATGCCGTTGATCTCGAAGGTCTGGCCGAAGGTCTGGCCGACGCCGACGATCCCGTACTGGTGCGTCTCCTCGGGCTTGACCTCCTCGACCGCGATGACGTTGCCGCCGTGGCGCTCGTAGGCCGAGAGCATCTGCTGCATGCAGCCTCGGCTCAGCATGTCGGGAAGCAGGACCGCGAAGGGCTCGTCGCCCACGATCTCGCGCGCGCACCAGACGGCATGTCCGAGGCCGAGGGGCGCCTGCTGGCGGGTGAAGCTCGTCTGGCCGGCCGCCGGCAGGTCGCGCTTCAGGGCCTCGTAGGCCGCCGTCTTGCCGCGCTCCTGCAGCATCCGGTCGAGCTCGAAGGCGACGTCGAAGTGATCCTCGATCACCGCCTTGCCGCGGCCGGTGACGAAGATGAAGTGCTCGATGCCCGCCTCGCGGGCCTCGTCCACGACGTGCTGCACCACCGGACGGTCCACGACCGTGAGCATTTCCTTGGGGACGGCCTTGGTGGCCGGGAGGAAGCGTGTGCCCAAGCCAGCGACGGGCAGGACGGCCTTACGAATCGGTTTCATCGAGCGGGACCCGGTTGCGAGAAAAATTGATAATAACCCGGAGCGGATTGACGATACCTCAAGGCGCACTCCGTTAAAGGCGGAAGGCACCGATCGACGTGACGGACATAACCGAGAAGCCGGGTTTCCGATACATCGCGGATAACACGTTAGAGGAGTGGGTCGGATGGCGGTTCTAGTGACGGGTGGGGCTGGCTACATCGGCAGCCACATGGTCCTCGCCCTACTGGACGCCGGGCATGAGGAAGTTGTCGTCCTCGACGATCTCTCGACGGGGTTCGATTGGGCACTTCCCCCGGAAGTCAAACTCGTCGTCGGGGACGTGGCCGATCAGTCGCTGCTGACGGAGGTCATCCTTCAGCATCGGATTGATGCGATCGCGCACTTCGCTGCCCGCATCGTCGTGCCGGATTCGGTCGCTGATCCACTGCATTACTATCTTGCCAATACCGTAAAGACCCGTGCCCTCATCGAAACGGCGGTGCGTTGCGGCGTCAAGCACATCATTTTTTCCTCGACGGCGGCGGTCTATGGCGAGCCCGAGACCGTGCCGGTGCCCGAGAATCTGGTTCCGGCGCCGATCAATCCCTACGGGCGCTCGAAGCTGATGAGCGAGTGGATGATCGCCGACGCCGCCAAGGCCCACGGCTTCTCCTACGTGATCCTGCGCTACTTCAACGTCGCGGGCGCCGATCCGCGTGGGCGCACCGGGCAATCGACGCCGAACGCCACGCACCTGATCAAGGTGGCCACGCAGGCCGCGTTGGGTCAGCGGACGCATCTCGAGGTGTTCGGGACGGATTATCCGACCCGCGACGGTTCGTGCCTGCGCGACTACATCCAGGTCTCGGACCTCGCCGAGGCGCATCGCGTCGCCCTCGATCACCTGCGCGCGGGCGGCGAGAGCCTGACCCTCAATTGCGGCTACGGACAGGGCTACTCGGTCCTCGAGGTGATCGAGGTGGTCAAGCGGGTGTCGGGGCGCGATTTCGAGGTGCGCCTGTCGCCGCGCCGGCCGGGCGACCCGGCACAGATCATCGCCGAAGCCCAGCGCATCCGGGATCTCGGCTGGACACCGAAGCACGACGATCTCGACGGCATCGTCGCCCAGGCCTTCGCCTGGGAGGAGGCCCTGACCCGGCGCAACCGCACGTGAGGTCCTGAGGATGCGGGTTGCGACGGGCCTCTGCCTCGCCGGATGGATCGGGTTGGCCGCGCCAGCCCTGGCGGCCTCATCATCCGCGCCGGCCGCGGCTGCCGCCTCGCCCGAGGTCCGGGCCCGGTTCGCGGCCTTCATCGCGCGGCTCTGGCCGGACGCCGAGGCGCGCGGCATCTCCCGGACAACCTTCGATGCGGCGTTCGCCGGGATCACCGGGCCCGATCCTGAAATCCTGTCCCGCACGCGCAGGCAGGGCGAGTTCGGCCGTCCGGTCTGGGACTACCTCGTCGGGGCCGTCTCGCCGGGCCGGATCGCGCGGGGACAGGCGGAAGCTGCGCGTCTCGCCAAGACACTCTCGGCGATCGAGGCGCGCTTCGGCGTGCCGCGCTGGATCGTGCTGGCGTTCTGGGGGGTCGAATCCGATTTCGGGGCGAGCGGCGGCACGGTGCCAACGATCCGGGCCCTGGCGACCCTGGCGGAGGCCGGCTTTCGCGGAACGCTGTTCCGTGACGAACTTCTCGCCGCCCTCGCGATCCTCCAGCGGGGCGACGTCACGCCGGAGCGGATGAAAGGATCCTGGGCCGGGGCCATGGGGCAGGTGCAGTTCCTGCCGTCGAGCGTCCTGAACCACGCGGTCGATTTCGACGGCGACGGCCACCGGGACATCTGGGGCTCGCAGGCCGATGCCCTGGCCTCCATCGCCGCCTACCTGAAGAACCTCGGGTGGGACCCGGCCCTGTCCTGGGGCTACGAGGTCATCCTCCCTGCGGGCTTCGACCTCGCGCGCTATCGCGGCGACATCGCCGAGTTCGCGCGGCGCGGCCTGCGTCGCAGCGACGGCAAGCCCCTCCCCGGCGCCGGGACCGGCAGCCTGTTCCTGCCCGGCGGCCTCGGCGGGCCCGTCTTCCTCATCACCGGAAATTTCGAGGTGATCCGCGCCTACAACACCGCCGATTCCTACGCCCTCGCGGTCGGTCACCTTGCTGACCGCCTCGCTGGCGGTCCCACCCTGGCAGCGCCCTGGCCGACGAAGGCGGCGCGCCTCGACAAGGCCGGGCTCGAGGCGATGCAGACCGCCCTCCGCGGGCTCGGCTTCTACGCGGGCGAAGCCGATGGGCGCGCGGGTCCGAAGCTGCGCGAGGCGGTCCGGCAGTACCAGATCGACCAGGGGCTCCCCGCCGACGGCTACGCCACCCCGGCGCTGCTGGAGCGGCTCCGGGCCACCCCTTAGACCTCGGCGCCGTCCTCCTCTAAGGTGGCGGCACCGATCGGCTCGCCGGTCAGAACCGTGAGGCCATCCATGACCTTGCCGGCATCGCGCACGGCCTGGTGTACGCTCGCAGGCATCGCCCTGCTCCTGGCAGGCGGCGCGCCCGCGCGGGCGCAATGGGGCGATTCCTACGATGCGCCCCGGGGCGAGTACGAATCGCCGCGCCGGCGGGCCCGCGAATATTATCGCGACGATGGCGGCTACGGCGCGCGGCAGGCTGTCCGTCGCTACGCACCGCCACCGCAGCAGGAGGCGCCCCGGCAATTCTACTGGCCCTGGGAGGACCGGCCGCAGCAGGCCCAGCCCGCACCGGTGCCGAGCGCACGTCCGCAGCCCCCCCGCACCCGCAGTTATGCGGACGACCCCCGCGCGCCCCGCGAGCCGCGTCCGGCCCCGCGCCGGCCGCGTCCGGCCCCGGTGGTGGCCCAGCCGAAACCCGCCATGCCCAAGGTCGAACCCACGACCCGGATCGCGGTGTTCGGCGACACGCTCGCGAACCATCTCGGGACCGGCCTCTCCAACGTCTTCGAGGACAATGCCGAGGTCGGCATCCTGGATCGCTCGAAGGCGGATAGCGGCCTCGTGCGCAAGGATGTGGTCGACTGGCCCCGCTCCGCCGAGGAGTTCCTCAAGGCGAACCCGAAGACGAGCTACGCTCTCGTGATGCTCGGCGCCAACGACCGCCAGCCGATCCGTGAGAACGACGGGACCGTGGAGCCGCTGAGCGATCGCTGGCGCGCCCTCTACGCCGAGCGCGTGGACGCCCTGATCAAGGTCTTCACCGACGCGAAGGTGCCGCTGATCTGGGTCGGCGCGCCGCCGATGCGCAGCGAATCGCTGAGTAAGGACATCGCGGCGATGAACGAGATCTTCCGGGAGCGCGTCGCCCGGGCCGGGCAGACCTACGTGGACATCTGGCCCGGCTTCGTGGACGACCGTAACCGCTACGCCGCCACCGGCCCCGACCTCGAGGGCCAGGAGGCGAAACTGCGCACCGCCGATGGCGTGCATTTCACCAAGGCTGGCGCGCGCAAGATGGCGCATTTCGCGGATGTCGAACTCAAGCGCTTGATGGGGACGGGCACGGTTGCCGAACCGACCGCGCCGTCCATCGCCACCGCACCCTCCCCGCCCGTTCAGGGGGAGGCGCCCAAGCTCGACGACGCGGCCGCCCTCGACCGTCAGATCACCGCGATGCTGCCGAGCCTGCCCGAGCCGCCCGGTATTCCCGCCCTGCCCGTCAAACCCCTCGCGGGACCGGTCGTGCCGCTCGGCCGCGCCGAGGTGACGCCCGGGGGCACGCTGATCAGCGGACGCCCCCGCGACACCGATCCCTCGGGGACGATCGAGCGCGCCCTGGTGCGGGGCAGCGCGCCGCCCCCACAGCCCGGCCGGGCCGACGACTTCAAGTGGCCGCCGGGCTAGGTTCGGGTCGCTAGCCGACCCCGACGGGGTGCTTCGTCACCACGGGGCTGCGCATCGTCACGAGTTCCTCGCCGGCCGTGGGGTGGACCGCGATGGTGCGGTCGAAATCGGCCTTGGTCGCGCCCATGGTGACGGCGATGCCCACCGCCTGGATGATCTCGCCGGCATCGTGACCGAGGACGTGGACCCCGACGACCCGGTCGCTGGCGCGATCGACCACCACCTTCATCAGGACGCGCTCCTCGCGCCCCGACAGCGTGGCCTTCATGGGGCGGAAGCTCGACCGGTAGACGTCGACGGCGCCGAAGAGCCGGCGGGCCACATCCTCGTTGTGGCCGATGACGCCGATCTCGGGCGTTGAGAACACAGCCGTCGCGATGAGGCCGTGATCGACGCACCAGGGCTTGCCGCCGAAGACCGTGTCGGCGAAGGCGTGGCCCTCGCGGATCGCGATCGGCGTCAGCGCGGCGCGGTCGGTGACGTCCCCCACCGCGTAGATCGACGGCACCCGCGTCTGCGAAAACGCGTCCACCGGGATCGCGCCGCGCGCGTCCGCCTCGATGCCGACCGCCTCCAGGCCGAGGCCGGCCGTGTTCGGGCGCCGCCCCGTGGCGGTCAGAACCTGGTCCACCTCCAGGGTCGTGTCGTCGTCGAGGGTCACCCGGATACCGCTCCCGCTGCTGTCGAGACGCTCCACCGTCCGGTTGAGGCGCAGGTCCATGCGCTCCGCGTAGGCCGTGTCGAGGGCGTCGCGGATCTCCTCGTCGAACCCGCGCAGGAGCTTGTCGCCCCGGTGCAGCAGGGTGGTACGCGCGCCGAGATGCGCTAAGACGCCTGCGAATTCCACCGCGATGTAACCGCCGCCGACGACGAGGATACGCTCGGGCAGCGATTCGAGGTCGAACACCTCGTTGGAGGTGATCGCGAGTTCGGCGCCCGGGATCAGCGGCTCCTTGACCGGGTGGGCGCCCACCGCGACGAGGATGAACCGGGCGCTGACGCGCCGGCCGGATCCGACGAGGCGCACGGTGTGGGCATCCTCGATCACCGCGCGCTCCGGCAGGATGGTGACGCCCGCCTTGCCGAGGTTGGCGTCGTAGATCGCCTCGAGCCGTGCCACCTCGGCATCGCGCCGGGCCTTCATCACGCGCCAGTCGAAGGTCGGTGTGGGCACGGACCAGCCGAAACCGGCCGCGTCCGCGAACTCGTCGGCGAAGCGCCCCGCATAGACCATCAGCTTCTTCGGCACGCAGCCCCGGATCACGCAGGTGCCGCCGACGCGGTACTCCTCGGCGAGTTGTACCCGCGCGCCGTACCCGGCCGCGATGCGGGCCGCTCGCACGCCCCCGGAGCCGCCGCCGATGACGAACAGGTCGACGTCGAAGGTTCGGGCCAGATCATCAGCCATGGGGCGATCCTGAGAATGGGGGATGTTCGGCCCTCCATCGCCCGAACCCGGCGGCGCATCAACCTTCGAGCTGGGAACGCGCGCCCCGAGCGCGAATCGGACAACAAAAAAGCCGCCTCCCTTGCGGGGGCGGCTGCGTGTCCGTTCCGGCGCCGTACGGCGCCGGGCGGGCTTACTTGATCTTGGTTTCCTTGAAGTCGACGTGCTTGCGCACGACGGGGTCGTACTTCTTCATGGAAAGCTTCTCGGTCTGGGTACGGGAGTTCTTCTTCGTGACGTAGAAGTAGCCCGTGTCGGCGGTCGAGATCAGCTTGACTTTAACGGTGACGGCCTTGGCCATGGACGCGGCGCTCCTGTGATCGCGGCATTCCGCATCAGCGAAACGCAAAAGGGCCGGCGGCGGCCGGCTGAATACCGGCGCGTGATTGCCTCAATCGCCGGGATTCGTCAAGGCGCCTCACGCCTCCGGCTGCTGCACCAGGCGCAGGGCCACGACCCCGGCATAGGCCAGGAACAGCAGGGTGAGGCTATAGGCGAAGCCCTGGGGCGGCACGAGGTCCATGCCGCCGCCGATGATCGGGGGGCCGAGCATCAGTCCGACATTGTAGAGCACCACGAAGGCCGCATTGGCGCCGGCGAGTTCCGGCCCCCGGATCGTGGCGCCGAGATGCGCGAGGCCCACGGTGTAGAGCGTCCCGGCGATGCCGCCCCAGAGGAACAGCAGGATAAGGAGGGCCGGAAAGGAGCCCGAGGCCAGGGGGATCAGGCTCGATCCGAGGGCACCACCCAGGGCCGCCGCGAGCAGGACGAGGCGCCGGTCCACCCGATCGGCGAGCCAGCCGAAGGGGATCTGGAACATCACGTTGCCGAGCGCCAGCGCGCTGACGAGCCCCGCCGCCGTCTCCGCGTCGTAGCCGAGACGCAGACCGTAGAGCGGCAGGATCGCGAAGCCTCCGGTCTCCACGGCACCGTAGACGAGGGCCGCCATGGTCGCCGCCGGGGCGAGGCGCAGGTAGGCCGAGAAGGAGCGTCCCCGCCCATGCCCGATCACGGGGGACAATCCCCGCGCCAGCACCAGGGGAATGAGTGCGACGAGGAACAGTCCGGATCCGGCGAGATAGGGCGCGAAGCCCCGGGTTCCGAGCATCGCCAGCAGCGTCGGCCCCACAGCGAAGCCGAGCGCCAGCACCGTGGCGTAGATGCCCATCACCAGCCCGCGCCGCGCGGGCGGAGCCGCCGCGTTGATCCAGAACTCGGAGAGCACGAAGAGCGCCCCGAGGCTCATGGAGAAGACGAAGCGCAGAACGAACCACCAGGCGATGCCCGGGAGGAGCTTGAAGGCCACGAGGCAGGCCGCCCCGCTGACGATGGCGAGGACGAGCAGGCGCACCACCCCGAGACGCGCGGCCAGGCGCGGCACGAACGGCACCGTCAGGATCGCGGCGAGCCCCGCCACCGCGGTATTGATCCCGATGAGCGTGCTCGAGGCACCCATGCGCTCCATCTCGATGGAGAGCAGCGGGATCGTCAGGCTGAGGCCGATGCCCACCACCGCCACGCAGGTGATAGCGGCGGCAATCGAGGCGAAGCGTGAGCCGTCCTCGGTCTCACCCTGGGCTTGAGCCGGCATGTCGGGGTCCATCGCGGGTCGCCGGGGCGACGCCGGGACCGCCTTGTCCACGCCGCGCCCGCTTCGCGCAACTGCAGGTGCGGGCGGAGGGTCGAAATCCGACATGCGGGTTGCTTGGCGGGAGCGCCTTCAGCGACGTTCGCGGGCCGGGACACAGGGCCGTGGCCCGCCGGATGGCCACGACGCAGTCCGCACCCACGGCCCCGCGCTCGCGCGGGTCGGCTCTCACCCCCTAGCGGGCCGCCGATTTCAGCGGCTTCGTGTCCGTCTGTGCCGGTTGGCGTTCGATCTTCTGACCCTCGCGCAGGTCGGCGGGCGGGCTCAGCACGATCTGCTCCCCGCCCTCCAGTCCCTGGTCGGCGGCGCCTTGCGCGAGTTCGACGGTGGTGCCGAGGTCGCGCCGGATCGTCACGCCGTGCCAGCGCACGGTCCCATCGTCGCGCACGACCGCCACCTGGGTCCCGCGCTGGTTGAAGACCAGGCTCTCGGCCGGAACCTTCATCGTCGCCTCGGTGCGCGGCACCTTGAGGGTCACGTAGACGTACAAGCCGGCGCGCAGGGCCCGGTCGGGGTTCGGCACGTCCACCTGGGCGGTGAGGGTGCGCGACGAACTGAGCAGGGCCACCGAACTGCGCTCGACCTTGCCGGAGAAGGTCCGGTCGGGCATTTGCGGCACCTTGATCGATGCGACGACGCCCGGTCTGACACCGGTGGCGACGTTCTGCGGCACGTTGACGGAGACGCGCAGGACATCGTCGCGGTCGATCGAGAGCAGCGCCGTCCCGGTCCCGTCGGCATGGACGAGGTCGCCCACGTCGACCCCGCGCTGGGTGACGACACCGTCGAAGGGGGCGACGATTTCCTTGAAGCCGGTCAGCGCCCGCAGCCGCTCCACCGTGGCGGCCTGGGCCTTGATGTTGGCCTGCGCCACCTTCACGCCGGCTTCCGCCGAAGCGAGGCTGGCCGCCTGGCTGAGCACGCTCGCCTGCGAGTTGTCCGCGTTCTGCTTGGAGGCCCAGCCCTGCCCGGCCAGCGTGGTGGTGCGGGAATTGGTGACGTTCGCCAGGTTCACGTTGGCTTTGGCCTGATCCACCATGGATCGCGCCTGCAGCAGGGCGGCCTCGAACTGCCCGGTCTGGGCTTCGGCCTGCGCCAGCTGCTGGTCGAGGTCGGGGGCGGCGATCCGCATCAGGACGTCACCCCGCCGCACCCGGCTGCCGAGGTCGGCCCGGCGTTCGGCGATGTACCCGGTGGCGCGGGCGTAGAGCGCGGCCTTGGCGAAGGCATCGGTCTGGCCCGGTAGGGTGATCTCGATTGGCTTGTCCGCCCGTTCGACGGTGGCGGTGCGCAGCTTCGGCACGAAGCTGTTCATCTTTCGCTGCGTCTCCGCGGCGGCGGCGCGCCGCTCCATCTGGCCATAGCCCCCCCAGGCCAGGAGGCCGACGGCGGCGACGGCCGTGAGGACGAACGGCGTCTTCCCGGGTGGCGGGGGTGGGGACTCGCTCGGATCGCGGCTCGGCTGTGTCACGACAATCCCATCCCCGTCCCGAACCCTATCCCGTCGATCCGTCGCGCACCACAGGCTCGCCTCACGCGTAATCCTCCAGCGGCCGGACCGCCTTGCGGCGCAGCAGCGTGTAGAGGAACGGCACGAAGAGGAGCGTGGCGGGCGTGCCCACTGCGATCCCGCCCATCACCGCGCGGGCGAGCGCGGCGTTCTGCTCGGCCCCCTCCCCGGTGCCGAGCGCCATCGGGATAAGCCCGAGGAACATGGCGCTCGCGGTCATCAGCACGGGGCGCAGGCGGGTCTCGCCGGCGAGCAGGGCCGCTTCCACCGCGCCGCACCCCGTCGCCTCGCGGTGCTCCTTGGCGAACGTCACCAGAAGGATCGAGTTCGCCGAGGCGATACCGACCGACATGATCGCGCCGAAGAGCGAAGGGATCGAGAAGGTGGTGCCGGTGATGAACAGGCTCGCGACGATGCCGCAGAAGGCGAGTGGCAGCGCCGCCAGGACCACGAACGGGTCGCCCCAGCTCTGAAAGTTGACGGCCATCAGCAGGTAGACCGCCACCAGCGCGATCGCGAGGCCGACCTGCAGCCGGAAGAAGGCCGATTCCATGTTCTCGATCTGGCCGCGCACGGTGATCTTGTCCGGCGCTGGCAGCGCCTTCTGCTCCTCGGCGACGATCTGGCGGATCTCCTTGGCCACCGAGCCGAGATCGCTGTCCTGCACCGCCGCGTAGATGTTGAAGGTGGGCTGCGTGTTGACGTGGTTGATCACCGTCTGCGAGCCCTCGCGCCGCATGGTCGAGACGCTGGAGAGCAGCGTCAGCACGCCCGGTGCATCCGCGTTGCCGGTGACGAGGAGCGGGGTGTTCTGCAGGTCGGTGAGCGACGCGTTGCGGTATTCCGGCGTCTGCACCCAGAGCTGGTAGGGAATGCCGGTCTTCGGGTCGGTCCAGAAGTTCGGCGTGACCTGGAAGGAGCCGGACAGCGAGACGTTCAGACCCTGCGCGATCTGCTGCTGGGTCAGCCCGAGCTCGGAGGCGAGGCGCCGGTCGACATCGACGAAGAATTGCGGCGTGCCGACGATCTGGTGCAGGTGCACGTCGACGGCCCCGCGCACCGCCTTCAGGCGGCGGACGATGTTCTGGGCGACCTCCAGGTCCTTGGCGGTGTTGCGGCCCGAAACCTGGATGTCGATCTGCGCCAGCGTGCCGAAGTTCAGGATCTGCGTGATGATGTCGGAGGGCTGGAAGTAGAACACCACGTCGGGGAAGCGCTCGCGCAGAACCTCGCGCAGGCGCTTGGTGTAGTCCGCCACCGAGCCGTGGCCTTCCTTCAGGTTGATGAGCATCTGCCCGTCGTTGTAGGCAACGAACGAGCCATCCGAGAAGGCGAAGTTGTAGTTGTTCGCCGGCAGGCCGATATTGTCGAGGATCTGGTCGATCTCGCCCTCGGGGATCACCTCGCGGACCACGTGCTCGACCTCGGCGAAGACCTGCTCGGCCGTCTCGATGCGCATGCCGGGCCGGGTGCGCAGGTGCAGGGTCATCTGGCTGGATGCGACCTGCGGAAAGTAATCCTGGCCCACGAAGGTGAAGAGGCCGGCGGTGGTGACGAACACGACCGCTACGAGGCCGAGCGTCAGGGCGCGCCGTGCGATGACGACGTGGAGCAGGCTGAGATAGCCGCGATGGAAGCGGGCGAAGCGCGCCTCGAAGCCGTGCCGGAACCAGCCCGCCAGCCGGAAGACCGGGCCGGCGACCCAGCCGAATGCCCGGGCGACGCGCCCGCGCCGGGGCTCGGCGCCCGCCCCGTGCTTCTCCGCGTATTCGCGCGCCACCAGCACGTCGATCAGCACGGGGACCAAGGTGCGCGAGAGGACGTAGGAGGTCAGCATCGCGAACACGACCGCGAGCGCCTGGGGTGTGAACAGGTATTTCGGCGTGTCGGTGAGGGCGAAGACCGAGACGAAGGCGGCGCAGATCGACAGGGTCGAGATCAGCGCCGGCTTGGCGATCCCGGCCGCCCCCTCCACCACGGATTTGCGGAACGGCTCTCCCTCCTCGAACAGCCGGTAGGTGTTCTCGATCGCCACCGTGGCGTCGTCGACCAGGATGCCGACCGCGAGCGCGAGCCCGCCGAGCGTCATCACGTTGATGGTCTCACCGAGCGCGGCCAGGATCGCGAGCGACGTCAGGATCGAGAGCGGGATCGAGACGAGCACCACGATGGTGGAGCGCCACGAGCCGAGGAAGAGCAGGATGGTCAGGCCGGTCAGCGCCGCCGCGATGATGGCCTCGTGGATCACCCCTTCGATCGCCGCCGAGACGAAGACCGACTGGTCGAACAAAGGTTTCAGGCTCATGCCCTCGGGGGCGGCGGCCTGGATGTCGGGGAGCGCCTTCTTGACGTTGTTGACCACGTCGAGCGTCGAGGCGGTGCCGTTCTTGAAGATGCGCATCAGCACCGAGTGCAGGCCGTCGGCGCGCACGATGTTGACCTGCGGCGGGCCGCCGTCGCGGACATGGGCGACGTCGCGGACGAGGATCGGTTGGCCGCCCACCACCTTGATGGGGATCTGATTGAGGGCGTCGATGGCCCCGGGCGAGGCGTTGAGCTGCACCGGGTACTGCTGCTCGCCGATCTTGGCGAGGCCGGAGGGAACCGTCAGGTTCTGAGCGGTGACCGCGTTGGTGACGTCGAGGGCGGTGAGGCCGAGCGCCTGGAGGGCGTGCAGGTCGAGATCGACCATGATCTGGCGCGGGGTGCCGCCGAAGGGCGAGGGCAGCGTCGAGCCGGGCACCTGGGTCAGGCGCTGGCGGATGCGGTACTGGGCGTAGTCGAAGACCTTGGTGAGGCTCTCGCGGTCGGAGGAGAGCGCGAGCTGGATCACCGGCACCGAGGAGGCCGAGAAGCGCAGGACGATGGGCGGCTGCACGCCGGGCGGCATCGTCGCGCGGATCGAGTTCATCGCCGAGACCACCTGCGCGATGGCGAGATCGATGCTCACCGCCCCGTCGAAGTAGACCTTCTGGATCGCCGTGCCCTGAAGGGTGGTGGATTCCATCCGGGCGATGTTGTTGACGTTGTTGGAGAGCGAGAACTCCGCGTAGGTGGTGATGCGGCGCTCCATCTCGGAGGTGGAGAGGCCGTTATAGGTCCAGACCACCACGACCACCGGGATATCCACGGTGGGCAGCACGTCCTTGGGCGCCACGACGACCGCCGCCACCCCGCCGAGCATCATCAGCACGGCGAGCACGTAGATCGTGATCCGGAACTTCAGCGCGTACTGAACGAGACCCATGCCGTCTCCGCCACTCTGCGCTCACGTGGTCGCACAGGTCGACCTGCGGCGCAGCCGTGACCGCGAGACGCATGGATACTGCATACAGATCTCTACATTGTTTCTGGATACCGAGATCATAGGCGCGCGGCCTGCGGCGTTTCATCAAGCAGCGCGGTATCGCTCTCTCCCGGCTGCCAACACCTCCCCGCAATCTCGATGGCCGCGCCTCGCGCTCTTTCAGAGATGGCGGAGCCGAAAACAATGGGACCGGGAAGGCCACCCGTCCGACATCCCTTGTCGCCCCACGATCTTCGAGGTAGGCAGTGGGACATGTCCGGTGTTGCGTTCGCCGCTCTTCGAGCCGCGCCTGCGACAAGCATTCTTCGCGTACAAGCTGGACCCCAGCTTGGGCCTGTAGCTCAATGGTTAGAGCCGACCGCTCATAACGGTCTGGTTGCAGGTTCGAGTCCTGCCGGGCCCACCACATAACTCCCACAACGGGTTAGGTTGCGATTTAGCGACAAATACGACGGTGTTTAGCGGCAGCTGTTCGATTGTATTTCCGGTTGCGTCGGCGGGTCGCACTCGCAAAGGGAAGCAATCGAACAGCCTAGTTCAACTTAAAATTACTCATTGCGGTCACGCATCTTCTGATAGGCGCGTTGTTTTGCCGCACGGCTTACGAGAAAGCTCAAATCAGCGGTTTACTGCCATTATACCTTATGTATAGCTGAGTAGACTGCATAAAATATCTGGCCAACTCCGAATATTACTAGAGCTACCGTTGATTTTTTAATAAATGGCTTTTTCTTTATGTCGAACGAACGACTCAAGTAATCTGGTATGGTAAAGCTATAATCTACTCTATCGATTTGGTCCGCCGAGATTTTAAACGTCCTTGTAAAGAAAGTTGGATGGTAATCTGTAGTAGTGAGCGGTAAGTAAATGTGCACATTAACCGACCGACCCGGCTGGATATCGCCTAGAGTGAGACGGATTCCGTTTTTGATTGACTTAGTTTCATCTTCTTCGCCAACTTGAACTGCAACGTCCAGTAACGCGCTCTCAAACGATAGGGTGATAGCTTTTACGGTTGTTGTTCCAACGTTGCTAATATTCAAATTTACATACCCACGAAGCCGTCTGAAAACTTCCCTCAGGTCTTGTTCGATTTGAGGCATGTCGGACAGGACGTTGTAAGCTAATTTTTCTTTTAAGAAGCTACTTTTACCGATATCGGCAGCTGTTATCAGCACCTTCAAACGTGACTTCTTTTCGAAGACGTGAGCAAGAAATCTTGTAAACAGAGGTGCAAGTAAGACGGCTCCAACTAACGTGATTATCGACGCAACTATGGGAGCCGGGAAACCTAAAATACTTTCACTCATACATAATAAGCCTACCTTGAGCGCGCTGAATTTGATGTTAAAGGCAGATATAGCAGCCTTTGACACAAATCAAAGCATTGTATATGGAATGCGTGATAAGCATGCAAGTCTGGCGGTAGGGCCGGCTATGCAAATCGGAATTTATACCCCTAACTTTTGTGAAGCAGACCGCTTGGCGATTTTAGCGATTGTGGCGCGGCTGCATCCGGTGCCAGCTTTTATCTGCGACCACGTAATACCCTTCGCTATCATGTCAGCGATACCCGCACTTCGCTTGGCGTTCTCGGGGCGACCTTTGTAGCGCCCTTCGGCCTTCCCCTTCTGCTGACCTTGTGCCTGTCGTCTACGCCTATCCTCGTAATCCTTGCGAGCTACAGCGGCTAGCATGTCTAAAAGCATTTCATTGATTGCCGCGAACATCCGTCCGGTAAAATCCTCATGTCTGCCGGTCGCCATCTGCCACGAGGTTGGAAGGTCCAGGGAAACAACCCTGATGGACCGTTCTTTAATCTGAGATTTGAGCTTATCCCAATCTGATGCTGTAAGACGTGAGAGTCTGTCCACCTGCTCTGTTAAGAGAATGTCATTTGGCCGGGCATCACTAATGACTCTTGAGCGACTGTCACTGAAGCACGTGACACCTAAGGTAGCGGACTGCTGACGAAGGTTTGTTGGAAATTACGCCATCGATGCGCGCCGGCAAGAACAGATGATGTCTCCAGCTGCTGAGCCCGCTTCTTGTGGCGAGAATGATCCTATCGCAGATGCTCGAGGCATTATCTCCTTGCGACTTCTGACTCGCAATGGTCCGAAAGCAAACACCGGGGTGCCGGCAGAATGGCGACCTGGGAACTTCGAGGTTCGCCGATAACTCGCTCAATGTGCAGAAACTGAACCACCCGGGCGTGATGGGTTCAGGACGGGATCACAGCCTTCGGTACCGTTCTCCCAGGAAGATTGGGCTTCATCCTCAAGACCGTGAATGCCTGTCGGAAGGTTTGCCCGGCGCGCAGCCAGCGATCGAGCGGGCGTTCCAGTGCGGCATAGACGAACAGACCGACGCCCAGGCTAACCACGATCACGCAGACGCGTAGGGCGAGAGCCGTCTCAGCCGGCATCTGCAGGTAGCCCAGGAGCTTGCCGAAACCGGAGAGGATGAACCAGTGCGAGAGATAGATGCTGTAGGCGGCGGCTCCAATCGGAGCGATGAGCCGATCTGCGCGCCCGCCCGGTTTGATCCTTCCACGTTGCCGCACGACGATCAGGCAGAAAGCAGCACTGCCTGCGATCCGCAGCACCTTCTCGGTGTTCATGGGATCGGTCACTACCAACAACAAAGTCGTGCCGATCGCGCAAACCGCTATGATCTTGAGAACGACGCCGTCGCGGGACTGCTCGTAGCAGCAATACAGCCACCCCAGTCCGAACGCGATCATCAGGACACTGAACAGATGATGGTACCAGGTCCCGTCGATCGGCTGGAAACCCAAGCCCAGACCGATCCAGCCAAGGATGACGAGGCCGAAGCCGAACCAGATTCTTTTTCCACTGGTGAGGCCGATGCCGGCCATCATCAGCGCCGTGAGTTCGTAGAAGATGACCTCGTGTTCGAGCGACCAGCCCACCCCCACGATGGGAAACCACGACTGCGGGAGGATCAGGAACGAACGCAGTAGCGTACCCACCGACAGGTCGTATCCATTCCATGTCCAACTCGGATTGATCAGCCGCGCTGCCAGCGTGATGAACGTGAAGATGATGTACATTGGGAATATACGAAGTGCTCTGGAGCGTAGAAATTCCAATGCATTCCGGTATGTCGGCGCATTCAGGCAGATCAGATAGCCCGAGAGAATGAAGAATATTTCGACGCCAACCCCCGAGAAGGGGATGTAGGAGCCGGAACGCAGCATGTTCTGAGAAAAATGCTTGATTGCCAGATCCGAGTGGGTGATCACGACCTCAGCCACAGCACATGCGCGCAACCAGTTGAGGTCAGGCCTCTGGGACAAGGAGGCGGCGGTACCTGACATGGACGCTCCCTTCACGAACCTATAGTTTCTTGCTTGTCATCCGGAGCATAGGAACTTGAACGACATTGCCACGCAATCATCGGTATGAGACGCCGCCTGAGCAGTGGGAATATTGGGGCAAGCCTAAGTCGAGCGATGAGGATTAAGAGCAATTTACATTTTGGCTGGAAACTTTGTTTCCGTGCCCTGTCTACGGTGCGCCGAAGATTTCAAATCTAAGATTGGTCGGTCTTCCGTTGGAGGATGGCGGGCTCAAGGTATGGCCTTGCTCGACATCTGAAGCCTCGACCGAGCGTCGACGACCTCACGCATCTCGGCTGCGGAATGTCCCGGCGGAAGCTTTGCCCGAGGGGACATCGCGAGGAAACGAGGTCAGGCCTGTGTGCTGACGCGATCAGTCTCGTGCGTGGGTGAGGCGTTCCCCCCTCCCCTGCCGATCCAGTAAGGCGACAGATCCAGCCGTTCTGCGTTCCCCGGAATGGCGGACGCGTCCCGGTGTCCGACAGGCGCACCAAAATCGACACCCGGACGCTGTTCGCGCCTGCTGACAGGGTCGCCGCCCGCCTTCGGGGCTGCGCGGGCTGATGCTGGAGGCTCAGGCCGCCGCGCAGTCCCCCAGGTGGAGGTAGTTGGCCCTGAATTCGCCGAGGGCCTTCAGGCGCGGCAGGTTCAGGATCGTCAGGTGCCCGCCCGTGAGGTCGATCACGCCCTGGTGCCGCAACGCCTGCAGGGCGCGGTTCACGTGAACGGTGGACAGTCCCGTGGTGTCAGCGAGATCCGCGGCGGTCAAAGGAAGCAGGTAGCTCTGTCCGCTCGCCAGGCCGATGGTCTGCCAGCGCACGAGAAGCTCGCAGAACAGGTGCGCGATCCGTTCCTGAGGCGAGCGGCCGCCCAGGTTCATCAGCCACTCGCGCAAGGTCGCCTCATCCACCAGCGTGTTCATGCGGAGGCCCCGGGCGATGGCCGGGTGGTGCTCCAGCAAGCCGGCCAGGGTCGGAGGGGCGATGCGGACCACCCGGCAGGCGGACAGGGTGGTGATGGTGTGGTCCATCGTTTTCAGAAGTGCGGCGTCGAGGTCGCAGAGATCGCCCGGCAGCAGGTAGGCCATGATCTGACGATGACCGTTCGCGCGATGCTTATGGCGGCAGGCCACGCCCTCCATGACCAGGAACACGCCCTCGGGCGCCTCCCCCTCGCGCACGAGATCGGTGTGAGGGGCGACGTCGTGCGTCCCGGCGCTGATGCGCTCCAGCATCGCCCGATCGGTCGCCGTCAGGGTGGTGAAGCGCTCCAGCTTGCGCACCAGCGGATTGCGCGACCCGTCAGCCGATTGCACCAGGCGCAGGAGCGGAGCGTCCTCCGGGCCTGGCTCCGCACGGGCGATGGCGGCGCTCGAGAGGGACAACTCGTCCAGGGCCGCGATCACATCCCACGAGACGGCG
This sequence comes from Methylobacterium sp. FF17, assembly GCF_025813715.1. Lineage (NCBI taxonomy): Bacteria > Pseudomonadati > Pseudomonadota > Alphaproteobacteria > Hyphomicrobiales > Methylobacteriaceae > Methylobacterium > Methylobacterium flocculans. The sequence goes on along the minus strand of NZ_CP107532.1, from coordinate 3,386,910 downwards.
GGTTTGGTGAGCCAGGGCGCGCCGCGGACGTCCCCATTCAGGCGCTGGTCCTGCCGGGAACCGGAATGGACCAGGATGGGCACATTGCGGGCGCGCAATTCCCGGATCAGCTGCGTGCAGCGACCGTCCTTCAACTGGACGACGAGGACAGCCAGATTGGGCGTCACCTGTTCGAGGAGGCGCAGGGCCTCGGCCGTCGTGTCTGCGGGCCCCAGAACGCGATAGGACGCTTGGACGAGAGCATCACTCAGGTCCACGCCAACGATGGGATCACCCTCGGCGAGCAGGACCACGTTGGGTTGATCCAAGTTTTGCATGCATGGCTCCGGCAGGTCGAGCCGGGCACAGCATCGGGTGCCGCAGAGCTCAAGAACCGGGGCTAAAAACATAAATCTCGTTGGCTCGAAAGAGGCCGCTCGCGTTCAGTTTGATTTCCCACATACCGGAGATGGGAGGAGAGGACGGTTGAATATTGCTGGATGTTAGGAAGTCGAACTTGATCAAAGATACCTTTGCTTCAGATGCATTCCTGCCAAGCGCGGGCTTCGGAACCCCCCGGGAGAAGACCAGGTTGGATGCGGTGAACGAAAAGCCTCGGGCACAGGACTGAAGGCGCTACGCAGGTCGCACCGCCCGACGCAAGGGCGGACGGTGCTGAGCGCCTCCACCAACCTTCGACGCCTATGAGCCGTCCGTCCGCCCGGATTCCTTTCAATCCCGAACAATGTTGGAGAGGATTTCCTCCCATGAACCGCTTGAGCGTATGCCTCGCCCTTGTCCTCGGCACCACGGTGCCTGCGCTGGCCCAGCCGATCCCGCTCGACCATCCGCCCGCCCTGCTCCTGCACGGCAATTATTGCGGACCGGGCAACAACGCACCGCGTCCGCCCATCGACGCCCTCGACGCGGCCTGCGCCCGCCACGACGCGTGCACGCCGTCCGGAGGCCTCCCCTCGCGGGCGTGCAACACGCGACTGCAGCGTGACGCCGAGCGGGTATCCCGTGATCCGCACGAACCCGATGATATTCGTGCCCTGGCCGGACTCGTCGGGGCCGGTGCGGGCCTCCTGCCTTCGGAGACGCGGCTCGCGGCCGGACCGGCCTCCTCGACCGACGCGACGGCGGGCGGGGCAACCACGGGATCGAGCCTCCAGCGCTCCGCCATGAGTCCCGGGACAGATTGGCTCACACAATAGGCCAGGACCGGGTCGAGCCTGTCGGAACGGCGCCCGCCCTCAGAGCGCCGCGGTGCCGGCCCCGGCACCATTTCGCAGAGGTCGGCAGTCAGGATGTTGCGGAGGAAGCCGTGGCGCTGAGTCAGCCACGTCCTGGTGATGGTGCCGCCGAAATCCTTGCCCCTCTCCCGTCGTAGAAGGGCTTTTCGCCGGCGCCGATCTTCATGTCGGGATCCGGCGGACAGGGGTGCCGGCGCCGGACCGCGGCCGCCTAACGTGACAAGCCGCTCAGCAGCAGCGAAACCCGCTGCGATTGCCGACGCCGAAGCGGGCGTTCTCCCGGTTGCGGAAGAACTCCCGCTCGGTCATCGGCTCCTGATCCGCGTGGGTCTTGCGGATATGGGCCGCGTAAGCCTCGTAGTCGCCCTGCCCGACCATGAGCCGGGCGCCATCGCAGACGCATTTCGAGAAGGTCTTGAGCCGGTCTCGCAGTTCCGCCGACGACAGCGCCATGGTGCTTACTCCGCCGGAACCGCCGCCGGCCCACCGCTCTCGAGAGCGGTCCAGCGATCGGCCCGGTAGGCCTTGATGCAGGCCATGATCCCGAAGGTGGCGATGGACAGGACCAGGCCGACGAACAGGACGGCGAGGGCCGCGTCGATGCGATCGTTGAAGACGATCTTGTGCATGTCGGCCATGTTCTTGGCCGGCGCGAGGACCTTGCCCTCGGCGATGGCCGTCGAGAACCGATCGGCATGCGACAGGAAGCCGATCTTGGGGTCGGCCGAGAAGATCTTCTGCCAACCGGCGGTGAGCGTGCAGATCAGCAGCCACACGGTCGGGATGATCGTGACGAAGGCGTAGCGCTCACGCTTCATCTTGAAGATCACCACGGTCGCGAGGGTCAGCGCCACGGCGGCCAGCATCTGGTTCGAGATGCCGAACAGGGGCCACAGGGTGTAGATGCCGCCCAACGGATCGGTCACGCCCTGGTAGAGGAAGTAGCCCCAGGCACTGACGCAGAGCGCGGTGGCCAGGATGCTGGGCGCCCAGGCCGTGGTGTCCTTGAAGCGTGGAGAGATCAGGCCGAGCAGATCCTGGAGCATGAAGCGCCCGGCACGGGTGCCCGCATCCACGGCGGTGAGGATGAACAGTGCTTCGAACAGGATGGCGAAGTGATACCAGAAGGCCATCATCGTCTTGCCGCCGATGGCGGAGGAGATGATGTGCGCCATGCCGACCGCGAGGGTCGGCGCACCGCCTGCGCGGGAGATGATGGAGTGCTCTCCCACGTCCACGGCCGTCTGCGCGATCTGCTCCGCCGTGATCGCGAAGGCGGGGTCGAGCTTCGTCACCGCGGCGGCGGCGCTCTCCGGCGTGGTCCCGACGAGACCGGCCGGCGAGTTCATGGTGAAGTAGATGCCCGGCTCGATCACGCTGGCGGAGATCAGGGCCATCACGGCCACGAAGCTCTCCATCAGCATGCCGCCGTAGCCGATGAAGCGTGCGTCGGATTCCCGGTCGATCAGCTTCGGCGTGGTGCCCGAGGAGATCAGGGCGTGGAAGCCCGAGACCGCGCCGCAGGCGATGGTGATGAACAGGAACGGGAACAGCGAGCCGGCCCAGACGGGACCGGTGCCATCGACGAACTTGGTCACGGCCGGCATTTTCATGTGCGGGGCCACGTAGGCGATGCCCAATGCGAGGCCGACGATCGTGCCGATCTTCAGGAAGGTCGAGAGGTAGTCGCGCGGCGCCAGAAGCAGCCAGACCGGCAGGATGGAGGCGACGAAGCCGTAACCGATCAGCAGCCAGCAGAGCTGCGTCCCGGTATAGGTGAAGAAGGGACCCCAGTACGGATCGGCGGCGACGTTGCCACCGTAGACGATCGCCAGCATCAGAAGCACGAAGCCGATGATGGAGACCTCGCCGACCTTACCCGGACGGATGTAGCGGGCGTAGAGGCCCATCAGCATGGCGATCGGGATCGTCGCGGCGACGGTGAAGGTGCCCCAGGGGCTCTCGGCCAGCGCTTTCACGACGATCATCGCCAGCACGGCCAGCAGGATCACCATGATCATGAAGGTCCCGAACAGGGCGATGACGCCCGGGATGGTCCCGAGTTCGGCGCGGATCAACTCTCCGAGCGAGCGGCCGTCACGGCGCATCGAGATGAAGAGGACCATGAAGTCCTGCACGGCGCCGGCGAGCACCACGCCGGCCAGGATCCAGAGCAGGCCGGGCAGGTAGCCCATCTGCGCGGCCAGCACCGGGCCGACCAGGGGGCCCGCGCCGGCGATGGCGGCGAAGTGGTGCCCGAACAGGACGTTGCGGTTGGTGGGGACGTAGTCCAGCCCATCGTTGTGGGTGTGGGCCGGCGTCTGGCGGCCATTGTCGAGCCGCATGACCTTGTCGGAGATGAAGAGCGAGTAGTAGCGGTAGGCGATCAGGTAGACGCAGACGGCAGCCACGACGAGCCAGAGGGCATTGACGTTCTCGCCCCGGGTCGTCGCGACGACGGCGAGCGCAGCGGCTCCCAACGCTCCTACGAGGGCCCAGGGCCCATGCCTCGATATCGCACTCATGACGTCTCGCTCCAGCGACCTGTCCTTGATGGCAGATCGTCAAGGGTCCTTTTGACCGGATTTTTCCCAAAGGACCAGAGGCGCGTCATCACCGAAGATGAAGGCGGAGAGACCAAATCCCGTCTCTGTTACCCTCTGTTGCCGGACGGAATTTCCTCAGGGGACGACGATCACGCGGTTGGGAAGCGCGTTCGCCGGCTGCGCCTCCGGCGGCAGGGTTTCAGCGAGGATCGCGCCGACCTGACGGACCGCCGCGATCAGGCCGTCCTCCGGTTTCCCCTGTCGCAGTGAGGTGAGAAGCGCGGCGATGGCGTCCGCCCAGACCTCGGCGGGAACGCGCTTCGCGACCCCGTGATCGGCCACGATCTCCGCGTAGCCCTCGGCGACCGTGAGATAGATGAGGACGCCGGTGCGACCCTGGGTCCGGGTCAGTCCACGGGTGGTAAACTCGCGAATGGCCGCTTCGTGCGCGCGGGCACGCCGGATCGCGCGCGGCACCAACGCGATGGCGATGCGGGGGTGGGCGCAGACCATCAGCACCGCGAGGCCGAGGGCGGCCTGGGTCAACGCGATCGAGGCGGCGCTCATGGCGGTGAGAAGGATCAGCGGCCAGGGTGCCGCGAGGCTGCAGGCCAGGGCGAGCAGCAGGGGCGCGGAGCGGTAGCGACCGGCGCGCGCCGCCACCAGCACGACGATCTCGCCGGCGGTGCCGGCTTCCGCCACCCCGATCGCCTGGGCGATCCGGTCCCGCGCGTCGCGGCTCAGGAGATCGGTCGGTTCACCAGTCACCCGATGCTCCTCCTCCGCCCGACGAGCCGCCGCCACCCGAAAATCCGCCACTATCGAATCCGCCGGACACGCCGCCGCTCCAGCCCCCGGACGACGGCCCCGGCAGGATGACGAAGCCCCCGCCCCCGCGTCCGCCCCGGTTCATCCGATAGGCGACGAACAGGATGACGAGGAACAGGATGACGAACAGGATGACCTGACCGGAATCGGCCTCGTCGCTGCGCACGCGTCCCTTGCGCTGCCATTCCTCGGCATCCCCCGCGAGAATGGAGAGCATCGCCTCGATGCCCGCGTTGATGCCGCCCGCGTAGTCACCGGTCTTGAAGCGCGGGGCGACCGCCGTGGTGATGATGACTTTCGAGAGGGCATCCGTGAGGGCCCCTTCGAGGCCGTACCCGACCTCGATCCTGACCTTGCGCTCGTTTGGCGCGACGAGGAGCAGCGCCCCGTTGTTGGTCTTGGACTGACCGATCTTCCAGCTTCGGAAGAGGCGATTGGCGTAATCCTCGACCGTCAGGTCCTGCAGGCTCGGCACGGTGGCCACGACGACCTGGTCGGACGTCTTCTCCTCGTAGGCTTTCAGCTTCGCCTCGAGGCTCGTCCGATCCTCGGGCTTCAGCAGGCTCGCGGCATCGACGACCCGTCCGCTGAGCGGCGGGAAGACCGGATCGGCGGCGTAAGCCGCGAAGCTCCAGAGCGCCAAGCCCAGGAGGAACGCGGCAAGGCGCGGCAGGGCCCCGAGCGCTCCGAATCCCATGGCTCTGCCGCGATGGCCGGGCACCCGCACGGCGGACTAGAACTTCACGTTGGGCGGCCGCTCCGCGTTCGGGGTCGCCGTGAAGGTCTCCATCGGCTTGGCCTCCGGGTAGAACAAGGCCGCGATCCAGCGTCCGGGAATGGTGCGGACCTCGGTGTTGTAGGCCTGAACCGCGCCGATGTAGTCGCGCCGTGCCACGGCGATGCGGTTCTCCGTTCCTTCCAACTGCGATTGCAGCGCGAGGAAATTCTGGTTCGACTTGATGTCCGGGTAGCGTTCCACGGTCACGAGCAGTCGGCCGAGGGCGCCGGACAACTGGTTCTGGGCGTCCTGGAAAGCCTTGAACGCCTGTGGGTCGCTGACGGTGGAGGCGTCGACCTTGACGCTGGTCGCCTTGGCCCGTGCCTCGGTGACGCCGATCAGGACGTCCTTCTCCTGCTGCGCGTATCCCTTCACCGTCTCCACGAGGTTCGGGATCAGGTCGGCCCGGCGCTGGTACTGGTTCTGCACCTCGCTCCAGGCGGATTTCGCGCGCTCCTCCAGGGTCGGCACCTGGTTGATCGCGCCGCAGCCGCTGAGGCCGGTGGTGAGGACCAACGCGGCCAGAACGGCCTTCGCCCTGCCGAACCAGGACCCATCGAACCGAGACCTGCCGGAGGCACCTCCGACGATGGTGGCACTGGAACGCATGACAGACTCCCGCGAAACACCGATGCGATCGGACCCGGCCCACCGGCCCGGCGTCACAGACAAGGCAACCCGAGGCGTGGCGAAAGGTGCCCTGCGCGGAAAGCTCGGCCTTAGGCACCCTCCGTGCCGTAACGCGCACGGCCGCACAAGCCCTCTGTGACGCGGTTGACAACCTCAGGCGGATCGGTCGCTCTACCCGCGCATGATCGAGGTCGATTGCCCATCGCCTGCCAAGCCGCGGGTCTCCATCACCTACTGCACGCAGTGCCAGTGGCTCCTGCGGGCGGGATGGATGGCGCAGGAGCTGCTCTCCACCTTCCGCGATGAACTCGGGGAAGTCGCCCTGATCCCCGGGACCGGCGGTATCTTCGTCATCCAATGTGGGGCGGACACCATCTGGGATCGGACCCGCGACGGCGGCTTTCCCGATGTGAAGACGCTGAAGCAGCGCGTGCGCGACCGCCTCGCGCCGGAGCGCGACCTCGGCCATATCGATCGACCATGAGCGCTCCGAGGGGCCAGGATCCGACGCATGAGCTGTCCGGCTGGCGCTGGTGGTGGCGGCATACGCCGCTGTTCCGCGCGCTTGCCCGCATCCGCCAGCGCGGGTTCTCGACCCAGATCTACCTCGTCGCCCTGGTGGTGGCGCTGATCGGGCCAGGATTGATCTTCACCGGGATCCTGCTCGCGCGCTATGCCGCGACGGAGCGGGCCCGGTTCGAGCAGGATGCCCGCGAGACCGTGCGGGGCATCGCGCTGTCGGTGGATCGAGACACCGCCGGCCTCGTCTCGGTGCTCCAGACCCTCGCGACCTCGCCGCGCCTCAAGGATAGCGAGTTCGAGAGCTTCGATGCCCAGGCACGGCTCGTGCGCGATGCCGTCGGTCTCGACCTTCTCCTGCGCCGGCCCGACGGCCAGCAGGTCGTCAACACCGCCGTTCCTCGCGGCGCCCCCCTCCCCCGCAGCAGCTTGCCCTTCGACCGCGAATTGGCCGCGGGCGCGCAACGGGCGATGATTTCCGGCTTCATCAAGGGGATGCTGCCGGATGATGCAACTTACGCGGTCGCGGTTCCGGTGCTGAACGAGGGAAGCGTCAGCCACATCCTGAGCTTCACGGTTCCGATCCGCCGCCTCGAAACCCTGGTGGCGCGGGAAAGCGTCAACGGCTGGTCCACCGGCATCTCGGACCGCGACGGCACCGTCCTGGCGCGCGTCCCGAGGCTGGAGGCCGTGATCGGCAAGCCCCGGCTCCCGACGCTGCGGCAGCATCAGACACCGACGCCGGGCGTCTGGGAGGGCAAGGATCGCCAGATGAAATCCGTCACCGTGGTCGAGGCTCCCTCCCGCCTGACGGGCTGGATGGCGGTCGCGGTGATCCCCCAGACCCTGGTCGAAGCCCGCCTGCGCAACTGGATCTGGGCGTTCCTCGGCTTCGGACTCCTCGTCCTCGCCACGTCGTCGATCCTCGCCGTGCACCTGTGGTCGCGCGTCTCGCAACCGCTGCGCCGGCTGGCGGCCACCGGCCCGGTGCTGGCGCGCGGCGAGGCGATCCCCCGTATCACGTCCCCGATCCACGAGATCCGCCGGCTCGGCGACGTCCTCGCGGATGCATCCCTTCGGCTGCGGACCCGCGCGGAGGAGCGTGACCGGGCGCTCGCGGAGACGCAGCGGGGCTTGAGCGCCCTGCGGGAAAGCGAGGCACGGTTCCGCCACATGGCCGATTCGGCGCCGGCCCTGATCTGGATGACCGACGAGACGGGCCAGATCAGCTTCGCCAACCTGCATTTCGATCACATGTTCGGCGTCGATACGGTCTCGGTGCTGGCGGGCGAGGATTGGAGCCGGATCATCTACCCGGAGGATCTGGAGGGCTTCGCGTCGCTGTTCCGGACGGCCTTCGCGGCGCGCAGGCCCTTCCAGGCCGAGGTCCGCGTGATCGACCGTGACGGGATCGTGCGTTGGCTACGCTGCGAGGGCGTCGCGCGCACCGACGATACCGGGAATTTCCTCGGCTATACCGGGTGCAACGTCGACATCACGGACGCCAAGCGCGCCGCCGAGCACCAGCAGCTGCTGATCCACGAGCTTAATCATCGGGTGAAGAACACCCTGGCGACCGTGCAATCCATCGCGGGCCAGTCCCTGCGCAGGCTGGATGGCCCGGAAGCCTCGGCCGCCCGTGCCGCCTTCGAGGCCCGCCTCCTGGCCCTGGCGCGGGTGCATAATGTGCTGACCCGGGAGAGCTGGGACGGCGCAGAACTCGGCAACGTCGTGGCTGACGCCATCGCCCCCCTCGATGCCGCCGACGGCCAGCGCTCGCGCTTCCTCGTGTCCGGTCCGGCCCTGCGCCTGTCGCCGCGGCTCGCCCTCTCAATCGCCATGGCGCTGCATGAGCTCGGTACCAACGCGGTGAAGTACGGGGCGCTGTCGCAGGAAGGTGGGACCGTCAGCATCACCTGGACGGTGGATCGCGAGCCGAACACCCGCCTGATGCTGCGCTGGTGCGAACATGGTGGCCCGCCCGTCGCGCCGCCGACCCGGACCGGCTTCGGCTCTCGCCTCATCGAGCGAAGCCTCGCGCGGGAACTTGACGGGGAGGTCCAGCTGCTCTTCGCCACGGCCGGAGTGATTTGCACCATCGAGGCTCCGGTTCCGCCGCCGACCCTGCTGGAGCGCAGGGCCGAGATGATCGGTGCTCACGCGGTGCCGCTGTCGCGGACGGCCTGAGCTTCCGTCCGCCGATACCCGGCGGGGCTTCGGGCGAGGGAGATGTCGCGACCGGACGAGACTATCCGAAGGTCTCGGGATCCGGGCCGATCCGGCCATCTGGCCGGTCCAGGGCGGCGAAGGCCTCGTGATCTTCCGTCGTCAGCGTGAAGCCGAACACGTCGTAGTTTTCGCGGATCCGCGCCGACGTCGCCGTCTTGGGGATCACCACCAGGCCGTTCTCGATGTGCCAACGCAGGACCACCTGGGCCGGCGAGCGGCCGTGTCGCTGAGCAATCGCGCTCAGGACCGGGTCGTTCAGTTCCCGGCCCTGACCGAGGGGGCTCCAAGACTCGGTGACGATGCCGTGCCGGGCATGAAACGCGCGCAAGGCCCGCTGCTGGAAATGCGGGTGAAGTTCGACCTGGTTCACGACCGGCACGACGCCGGTCTCTCCGATGATGCGCTCGAGGTGTTCGGGCATGAAATTCGACACACCGATGGATCTCGCCCGTCCCTCCTCCTTCAGGCGGATGAGCGCCCTCCAGGTCTCGCGGTAGCGGCCACGTTCCGGGCAGGGCCAATGAATGAGATAGAGGTCGACATCCTCGAGACCCAGAGCCGTCAGGCTTTCGTCGAACGCCCGCAGCGTCTCATCGAATCCCTGCCGATCGTTCCACACCTTCGTGGTGATGAAGAGGTCGCTGCGAGGCACGACACTGGCGCGCAGCGCTCGTCCGACGCCGCCTTCGTTGCCGTAGATCGCCGCCGCATCAATGGAGCGGTAGCCTACCGCGATGGCCCCGCCGACGATTTCGGGCGCTCGCTCGTCGGCGAGTTGGTAGACGCCGAAACCGAGCTGCGGGATGTGGCTGCCATCGGCCAGGGGAATCAGCGGACTCGGGGTCATCGGTATCGTCACTTCGAACTCCGCCTGGTTTGTGAACTCAACCGTTCGTCCGCAACAACGGTTCGGACGGGAATTCGTCTTCCCGGCCTGCCAGGGTGTAGAGCCGTGCGGCTCTAGCAAGGTCTAGCTGATGCCCAGAGGCGAACACGACGTCGCGCGTCCCGCTCGGCGAGGCTCGTGCTACGGATTGGGATCGACTTAACGTTTTGCAAAATCTGGGAAACCGCATCGATTGAAAAATCGGGAAGCAGAATGTTTCGATAAGGGCCCGTCAGGCAATTTTATTCAAACGATACTTCAATCGCGAGAAAATCTCTTGTCTCACTGAATGATAAAACAACGCTGCCGCGTCCGCCGTCACCGAGCAAATATCCATGACGATACTATCTGTGCAGGGATCATCATGCCGAAGGTCATCTGATCCATAATCGACGCGGAAGGAGCGCCCGAAACTAAGGTTTCTCGGCGCAGGGCTTGGCGTCGTGGAAGATCTATCGGCCGCACAGGGCGTTTCATAAGGGTGCATTAATTCAAGGCAGGTATCGCTGATCCGGACGCTTTTGGGACCGCATTCGATGCTTGGACTTCCTTTCGCCCGATCCGACAAGAAACTGCCTACGCTCGCGGCCGTGTCGGACCCGAACTCGCACCTCGTTGAAGCCCGATTGGCGACGGCCGTCGAGGCCCTCCTGGTCGGTCAGGACCTCTCCGCCGTCGATCTCCCCGAGGGGCCCCTCCGCAAGGCTTTGTCGAACCTGCAGACCGGACGCGAGACCGACCTGTTGCGCAGTCTCGGCAGCACGGCGGCTCTGGCGCGGGAGGCATCCGAGGCCGCGACCAACACGGGCTGGATGACTTACGACGTCGGCGAAGTGGCGCGCGCGACCCAGACCATCGCCGGCGCCGCTGAGGAGATGGCCGCATCGGTCGCCGAGGTCGCGCAGACGTCCGAGACGGTCGTCGCGGTGGCGCAGGACGCGCTGGGCGCCATGCAGACCTGCATCGGCGACGCTCAGCAGGCGCGTTCGGCCATGCATGAGATCGATACGCGAACCGGGCAGATCGTCGATCGGGTCGCGGTCCTCGAGGGCGCGATCGCGCAGATCGAAGTCATGGCCACGGCAATCGCGGCCATTTCCGCACAAACCAATCTGCTTGCCCTGAATGCCACGATCGAGGCGGCCCGTGCCGGCGAGGCGGGGCGGGGTTTCGCGGTCGTCGCCGCCGAGGTCAAGGCGCTCTCGGCGCAAACCGCCAAGTCCACCGGGGAAATCCGGGGTCTACTCAGTACCCTCACCGCCGAGATGGGCGCGATCTCGAACGCTGTCGGGGAGAGCCGCAGCGCTATCGCCACGGGACGGGCGATCGTCGATCACCTCGAACAGCGTATCGGGGATACGAATGCGCGCATCGCTCATGCGAGCGACCTGAACCAGGCCATCTCGCAGATGCTGAGCCAGCAGCGAGCTGCCACCGGGGAAATCTCGACCAGCGTGCAGAGCATCGCGGGGAAGGCGGCCAAGACCCACGAAGAGATCGAGAAGATCACCAACCGGCTGGTTCGGGCCGAAAGCGCCGGCCAGGCCGCTCTGGATTCGGGCGCTCGCCCAGTTCCGGTCTATGCCTTCGTCCGGCTTCCAGCCGATCTCGGCGCGTGGAAACGCAAGCTCGCACGCATCCTCGTCGGTCTGGCGCCGCCGGACACTGCAGTCGCCACACCGACGGGCCGAGCCGGGGACAGCATGAGCACGCGCCTCGCCGGAACGGTCCCCGCCGCCCATCCGGCCTTCGGCCGCTTCGTCGCGGCGGAAACGCGAGCGCTCGCAGAAGCGTCCAAGATGATCGACGCGATCAAGGTCAGCAACTGGGATGTTGGGACGCCCGCCTATCAGGCCGCGGCGGACGCGATGAAGGAGATGCTCTCCTGCGCCAAGGAGATCGTCGGCTGAGTCGAGAGGTTCCGGCTCCGCCCTCTTGTGCGGAGGCGCGCTTCAGGCATCGTCGCGCGAAAGCATTCGCGGAGCCCATGCCACCGTGTTCCCATCTCAGGCTAACGAAACGTCGTCCGATCGCTTCAACGGTGCGCGGCATTGCCTTGCCGAGAACGCCCGCCTCCGGCCGGACAAGGTCGCACTCATCATGGCCGGGGCGGGCGACGATGTCCGCACCCTCACCTTCGCGCAGGCCGACCGGGCCGTCCGAGGTATCGCGGCCGGCCTGACGAATCTTGGCCTCGAACCCGGTTCGCGGGTCATGATCCGCATGGGCAACGAGGCTGATTACGTCCTCGTTTATTTCGGGGCGCTGGCTGCCGGACTCGTCGCCCTGCCCTCCTCGCCACAATTGACGCCGTCGGAGGCCGCCTTCCTCATGGAGAATGCGGGGGCGTCGGTGGTCGTGGTCGGGCAAACGTTGGGGCACGACCGCGCGGGCTTCGGATCGCGCATCGTGCTCGGGCCGGCGGAGATCGCGGCGATGAAAGCGGGCCCTCCGCTGCCCGATTACGCAGAGACCTGCGCCGACGATCCAGCGACCCTGGTCTATACCTCAGGGACCACGAGCCGCCCCAAGGGTGTGTTGCACGCCCATCGGGCGATCCGGGGCAGGCAGCCAATGCACACGCATTGGCTCGGTCTCACCGAGTCCGACGTGATGCTGCATGCCGGCACGATGAACTGGACCTATACCCTCGGGGTCGGCATCACCGATCCCTGGGCATGCGGCGCCACGGCCGTGCTCTATGACGGACCGCGCGATCCGGCGGTCTGGCCGAGCCTGATCGCCCGCCACCGGGCAACGCTGTTCGCCGCCGTGCCGAGCCTTTACCGGCAGATCCTGAAACACGCCGACGTCTCGGCCGACGACCTCGGATCGCTGCGGCACGGCGTGACGGCCGGCGAGGCTCTTTCGCCCGAGCTCCTCGCAGCCTGGCGGCAGGCGACCGGTAAACCCCTCTACGAGGCACTCGGGATGAGCGAGATCTCGACCTACGTGTCGAGCGGTCCGACCAGTCCGGTCCGTCCCGGCTCGCCGGGCAAACCCCAACCGGGGCGGCGGGTGGCGATCCTGCCGGTGGAGGGGCCGCCAGACCCTATGCCCCACGGAGAGGTTGGCCTCCTGGCGGTTCACCGGAGCGAACCGGGGCTGATGCTCGGCTATTGGAACCGGCCGGAGGAAGAAGCGGCGGTGATGCGCGGCGACTGGTTCGTCGGCGGCGACCTCGCGAGCTTGGACATCGAGGGATACCTCACGTTCCATGGCCGCAACGACGACCTCATGAACGCGCTCGGGTACCGGGTCTCGCCCAACGAGGTCGAGGGCGTGCTGATCGGGCACCCCGGCGTGGCCGAGGTCGGCGTCACCGAACTGGCGGTGCGCGCCGACCTGACGCTGATCGCGGCCTTCGTCGTCCGGGCGCCGGAGACGCGGGTGAATGAGGATGCGCTGCTGCAATGGTGCGCGGAACGCCTGGCTGCCTACAAGTGCCCACGTACGGTGCGCTTCGTCGACGCCCTACCCCGAACGCCGAACGGCAAGGTTCAGCGGAAGCGCCTCGTGCAGGCCTGATCATGGTCGCTGCGCGCCTCCGATCCGGCGCAAACCGCTACAATTCCGCGGATGCCGCGAAACGTCGCTTGACCCGCCAACCGCGAAATTCTAGATCGACGCCCTACGGAGACGTGGCCGAGCGGCTGAAGGCACTCGTTTGCTAAATGAGCATACCCCGAAAGGGGTATCGAGGGTTCGAATCCCTCCGTCTCCGCCATTCAAGCATCCAGATCAATCCAATATCGTCCTATGCGTGCCGTCTGCGCTCTTGCGCGGGCCGCCTGGGATGGTCGAACAATCCTATCCGGTCCAACCCAGAGCGATGCAATCGCGCGTCGGTGGTGGGGTCGATGGTGGGGTGCCGTGGCTCGCGAGATCAACCGTCTATCAGCGCGCCGGGTGCAGGCGCTCACAGAGGTAGGGCGACACGCTGACGGCGGCGGCCTGTATCTCGTGGTGGACCCGGGCGGCGGCCGCCGGTGGGTGATGCTCTACCGTATGGCAGGCCGGCGCCGGGAGATGGGGCTGGGTCCGGTGCTGTCCGTCCCGCTCGCCCGCGCGCGCGAGCTTGCCGCCGAGGCACGAACGCTGATCGCTGGTGGGGTAGACCCCATCGAGGCGCGGCGCACCCCACCATCTGAAGCGGCCCCTGCCGCAGTCGTGACCTTCGCCATGGTCGCCGAATCGTACATGGAGGCGCGCGCGGCCTCGTGGAAGAACGCGAAGCACCGGGCCCAATGGCGGCAGACGCTTGAGGTCCACGGAGCGAAGGTCTGGGCAATGCCGGTCGCCGACGTCGACACGACGGCCGTGCTCAGTGTCCTCCAGCCCATCTGGCAGGCCAAGCCTGAGACGGCGAGTCGGCTCCGTGGGCGCATCGAGCGGGTGATGGATGCCGCGCGCGTGGCCGGGCACCGGACCGGCGACAACCCCGCGCGATGGACGGGGCATCTCGACTACATCCTACCGCGCGCCGTGAAGCTCTCCCGCGGGCACCACGCTGCCCTGCCCTACCGCGATCTGCCCGCCTTCATGGCGATGCTCGCCGCGCGCCCCGCCACCTCGGCGCGGGCCCTGGAGATCATTATCCTCACAGCGGGCCGGTCCGGAGAGATCCGAGGCATGACCTGGGGCGAGATCGATTGGGGCTCGGCCGTCTGGACGGTGCCGGCGGCGCGCATGAAGGGCGGGCGGCTGCACCGCGTGCCCTTGTCGGCCGCGGCGCTCGTCCGGCTTCGATCTCAGCACCCCGAAGCGCCCTCCCCCGAGGCCCTGGTCTTCCCGAGCCAGCGAGGGAATCAGCTATCGGACATGGCATTCGAGGCGCTGTACCGCCGCGCCGGCACGACGGAGATCACCACGCACGGGTTCCGATCGACGTTCCGGGATTGGGCCGGCGACGAGACGGATTACCCCCGCGAGGTGATCGAGGCGGCGCTGGCGCACATGCTCGGCGATGAGACCGAACTGGCCTACCGCCGGGGCGACGCTCTGGAGAAGCGGCGTCACCTCATGGACGCCTGGGCGGCGTTCGCCCTCTCGGCGATCGGGGCGCCATCGACATAGGCGACGAGATCGGCATGCCGGATCACCGTCGACCCGCCGAGCTTGCGCGCTACGATCTCCTGCCGGGCGATCAGAGCCCACATCGTTGAGGCGCTGACACCGACGATGCGGGCAGCCTCCGGAATCCGGTAGGCGATGGGCGTTGCGGCCTGTGGCACGACGCTGATTCCCTGCTCCTCGAATGCGACGGTCCGGGACGGCCTACCCACGGCTTTCCTCCTGAGGGCTGGGGGGTTGGGAGGGACGGTAGGCAGCACGCTCGGCGACGAGCGCCTTGAAGCGCTTGGACCGGCGCTGGATCACGCCAAGCTGGCCGATCTCGTTCTTGATGAGCTCGGCCTCAAACAGCGCTGAACGTTCCGTTGCGGCTGCCCGGCTGGTGGGGCCATGGGATGCCTCGTACCGCCTCACCCCGGCTCGGCAGACGGCGATCCGATAGGTCAGGTATTCGAGGACGTCGTTGAACGCCTCGTTGCGCACCGAGCGTCGTTCACGTGCCATCCTGCCCTCCATCGTGAGCGGCGAGAGCCAAGCGGCCGGCGGGCGTGATCGCGTATCCCGATCCGGCCGGGCGCATATCCTCCGTCCAGAGCCCCTGGTGGAACTCGGTCATGCCCTTTCGGGCGAGGTGCCGGACAATTCGGCGGATGCGCGGCCGGGCTACCCCGCTGATCGAGGCGATGGCGTCGAAGGTCAGGCAGTCGAAGTCCTCGCAGGTGTTGGTCCATGCGGTTAGCACCTGCTTGTGCTCGGGGCTCAGCTTCACCCCCTTCGTCTCAGCGGCCATCGGAGGCCTCCGTCTGCACGAGGAGGGCGGTAAGAAGGCTGCCGAGGATGGCGAGGGGTAGCTCTTGAAGCTGGCCGGGCCTGCTGAAATTGCAGTGCCACCCGTAGCGGCGAGAGAGCACGGTCGTTGCCTCTCGAAGGATTTCAGCCCACTGAATGCTTCGTGGCGCGACCCTCTCAGCGAGACCGAGCGCGGCATCTACGGACGATGTGTAGAGGTGCCCATCCTTCGGGTCCCAAGGATTAGCTTCGCCGGGCACGGCGAAGGCTGCGAAGACCTCGTAATCCAGGCGCCGATCAGGCTCCTTGGCTGCCTCCACCTTCCCGAGCAGTTCCGTCAGCTTCTCACGCATGACCGTCCTCCAGGGTATTGGTGGCCGTAGGCTGGGGCGGGGTGTAGTCTCGACCGAGAGCGAAGGTCAGCGCCTCGGCAAGCGACGAACAGCGAGTGACGCCGGGATGGTTCACGAAGCTGAACTCATCGCATCCGACAGCAACGACGTGACGGAAGGCGGACAAGGCGGCGCCTGCCTCAACAAATGCACCTTTCAGAACTTCACCGGGCTCTCTGTAGACGATGGTGTAGTCGGCCGTTGCCGCCTCGGACACGCATCGCCGCCATAGATCCCTGAAGCAAGCCGTCTCGCCTTTGCCAGCCTCATCAATCCACGTTGAGATGATTGGCAGGCCATCAGCGCGAAGCTGCCGCCAAAACGGCGCGTGTGACGTCTTCGACGCCATATAGATGCCACTCATCGTCCGGCCTCCCCCGTCTCGGGCTTCTCCGTCTCGGCCGGGGCGGTGGCGAGGGTCGTGGTCAGGTCCGCGAACTGAGCGAGGAACATCGCTTTGGCCTCGCGCGGCCCCATTGGCGGGATGGGGATGTCCAGCGCCTGCCGGCCGCGCGTGTAGTTCCAGTCGTCCCGGTTGCGCATGAGCTGCTTCTGCTCGGTCGCGAGCATGACGACATCGATCTCCTTGACCTCGGGCGGCATCTTGTGCGGCAGCCCAAACCGCCCGAGGACGGCTCTCTCGACGCGCTCCTCAAGGGCGCGATAGTCCGGTAGGATGTCCTTCAGAGGCTTGGTCACGTCTCCGATAAATGCCTCTGCCGCGTCGTGCATCAGGCCGGCAAAGGCGAAGGCTGGCGGCACATGGTGGGAAACGATGACGCTGTGCTGCGCCACGCTGTAGAAGCGCGAGCACTGACCGGCGAACCGGCACACGTTCGATAGCCCGGTGGCGATATCCTCAATTGTGAAGGTGCTCTCTTCCGGCGCCAGGAAGTCGAAGTAGTTGCCGCTGGCGAGGAGGATGGTCGGGCCGACGATGCGGCGAACGGTCGGGCTCTGCATGATCGCGTTCACTGGGCGGCTCCGTCTGCAATGAGGGCTCTGGCATGCTCCGCGGCATCAGCTGCGGCGCTGGCGGCTCTGTCGTCGCGCCGTTCGCGCGCAGCAGATGCGAGGTTGTCGAAGCGGCTCGCCGCCTCCTCCAGCCCCTTCCGTCTCTCCTCCTCGAACGCGTCCCGTCTTGCCTGCGCCTTGGCTTCTGCGAGGGCGGTGGCGAACTCCTCCTGCGCGATCTCGACGGCTTCCTCGCGGTCGGCTTCGCAGTAAAAGAGCTCTCCGCAATTTGCATTCTCTAGCCGCTGGATCAGTCGCTCAGGAGTGCCGTCCGGTGCGATCTCGTAGGTCTCAGGCATCGGGCGTCTCCTTGGGATTGAGTGCGGCTATCCGGTCTGCGTAGTCGTAGGGGCTACCGTCCGGCAGGATCTGGTTCGCGTCTGCCCTCCGCGCGAAGTGCGCAGCCTGGGCTACATCGGGCGTCCAGACCCACGCGCGACCGCTCCACATGCGATAGCGCCTGTCGGCCCCTCTCTCGTTGTTCGTGATGACCCAGACCTTGGGGCGCGCCGCCTCCATCCGCTCTGCGTCGGCCCGGAGGGTGGCGAGTTCGGCCTCGGCGGTGTCAGCAACGGCCTTCCATTCGTTGCGCTCTCGGATGAACACCCGGCACTCTCCTTCGAGGTGCCTGATCTGGTCCCAGGTGTCACCGATCGGTTCGCGGGCGCGGGCTGTCGCCTCATCCCGCTCGGCCCGGAGGGTGGCGTTCTCCCGCTCCAGGGCTGCGAGCGCCGAGGCGATGAGTGGACAGATGGCGTCGATTACTAGCTCGGCTTTTGCATGCGTGGACCAGCCTCCCGTGCTCACGGGGCGCAAGGCGTCGGCGCCTACTCGAAACATCGCCTCACGCATCGCTTCCGAGACGGTCGGGGACGGCGCGGGCACGTCCTGGGGAGCGGTCATGCGTCGTCCTCGTCGTCGTGATAGAAGCCGATCATCTCGCGGTAGCTCATCTCGCTCAGTGGGAGGGCGTCCGGTCCACAAACACGCGCCGGGTCAGCCGCCTTGCGGTAGGGGCAGCGAGCCTCGTCGCACGTCTCGATCAGCTTGGATTGGCGAAGGCTGACTTCGCAGAGCCCACATTCGGCCGACATCAAACCTCTCCCGTCGTCTGACCCTCAGGGACAGGGTGCGGTGCTGGCGTGGGGGTGATCGTCTCGAAATGCTTCATGACGGCATCCCGGATTTCCTGCGTCGTGAAGCGATCTGATTTGTGCTTCGGCGCTAGGATCTTTGTGCCATCATAAATCGTCGCTAGAACTTCGTAGCCATCCCCCACCGGGGGTGCGGCTCCCGATGCGGTGGGCGGGGACGGGTGGAGGGCGGCGTTTACAGCAGTAACGACAAGCCGTGCTTCAAATTTTGCTCGGTCTACATAATCCTGCTTATACCCCGACAGATGCTTATAGTAGACGATGCGGTCAACCTTGCGTCCATCGGGGCGCATCGGCCCGACCCACAGCATCTCCCCAGTGTCTTCTATCCCCCATCGCGCCTCCCGCTCCGCACCCGCCCGGCTGTCGGGCTCGGTCGAGACTGGCGGCGGGGGTGCGACGCCTCGCTGAAAGCGTTCCCATGCACGAGTTACGATGCGCTTTGTCTCTTCGTCTGCCGGCGGAAGTTCAGCGGGCTCCTCGGAGCGCAGGATGGCTGCAATCGTCATCGCGTAGGAACGGCCGTCGCCTTCCCACAGCCCGGCGATCCCCTCCACTTCATCGGCAGCCTTACTGCGCAATCCGTCGTTCTCGCCCCGGGACGCCTCGTTGCCGGTGGGAGATGGGGCGAGGGCGGCTTCTACAGCGGCCCAATGTCGTCGGATGCTCGGCTTAACGCTCTCCCACTCGCCAAAGGCCGGCTGTTTGTCGGGGCTGCCTTCGTAGTCTTCGACGCTGCGCGCATAAGCGGCGTAGGCAGTACGGCCGGCTTCCAACCCCTCCTGATCGCCCGCCTTGCCCGGGGCGTGTGCTGGGGTGGCAGAGAGGGCGGCGATGGCCCGAAGATGCCCGAGCGTCACCGACGCGCTTCCGGTCCAGCTCCCCGAAGCTGTCCAGATGACGAGGCGGTCGGGAGATATTCTGGAGAGGGTGTCCGTGTCGTTGATCTTGATCGCCTTAGCAATGGCTTCCAGCGCCGCCCGCAGGCCAGGGTCTTGGGTGTGCTGAGACATGGGATTGGCCTCCGGGTCAGGCAGCATCGCGCTTGGCGACAGGCGAAGGGCTGGGGTCACCGCGGCCGAGAATCGCCATGGCTCGAGCGAAGATGCCGGGGCGGGGCGGCGCGGGTGCCGGGACGACCCGGAGATGCGTGACAGGGGCGCGGGGCCGCGCGTGGCCCTCGTCGGACGCGAAGCGACGGAGCAGGCAGACCAGCCGGTGAGCCTCGGCCGTAGCTGCCGCATCGGCGTCCACAGCGGCCACGGCGCGGGCCGTCTCGGGATTGATGGCCTCATCCACCCCGATGCTGTTGGCGAGGCGCCTGCACCGGTCCTGGCGAAGCGCAGCTGCCTCCAAGCCGCCGGCCAGGGCGGCGAGGTCGAATCCTGAGAGATCTGGCGGGTTCAGCATGACGCCATCCCACGGCCGATCTCGATCTGCGCCATGACGCGCTGCCGTCCGGATGGGGTGCCGATGAGCCGGTAGGCCTCGATCAGATCTCGCTCGTCAGGGGTGACCTCGATCAGGGACGGGTCCGCGAACACGGCGGGATCGATGCCAAGGGCCTCGGCGATCTTCTGGCGGCGCCCGAGCGACACGAACTCGTGCCCGCGCTCGTACCGGCTGATCTGGCAGCCGCAGACGCCGATCAACTCGGCCAGTTCGGACTGTAGGATGCCCTTGCGCTTCCGGTGGTGAGCGATGAGGCGACCGACCTCTGGGTCGACGGTCGTGATCCGACAGGTCATGTCAGGCGTCCCTCCGGTAGGTGATGGCGAGCTTGGGAATCGGTGTCGTGGCCCGGCGCTGAGGCGCGAACTTCCGGAAGCCCTGGCTTTGGATCTTCCCAGGGCTCGTGATGCCGAGGCGCGTGTCCTCGAGGCGCTTCGCCTTCGCGATGTCAGCAGCGTCCTGGCGGGTCTTCTCGGTATGGCAGGGGGTGCAGATCACCTGGCAGTTCGACAGGACGGCCTCGCCGCCCATCCAGTCGGTGATGACGTGGTCGTAGGCGAACTTGCCGGGCGTCAGGGCGCAGCCGCACCGCGCTCCCGTGTCGAGGATGAACTCGCAGAGGCCGCCCGAGCGCTTCCACGCCTCACGCCGGACCGGCTTCGAGAACTCTGTGCGGCCGCTCATAGCCGCTCTCCCAGCGCCCGAAGCGCGGTCTCGACGAGGTCACCCGTGGCGGTCGAAAGAGCCGCGTCGGTATCGGGGTCCAGCGCATCGGCGCGGACGGCCTTGAGGGCATCGCGAATCGCCGGGAGGCCGTTGAGCATCTGCGCGAAGGCGGACGCGTCCCGGAGGTTGCCGGGCCAGTCCATCATGAGGTGATGGCGCAGAGGGACACCGAAGCCGATCCAGGCGGTGTCGTCCTCGCGCCGGCCGAACTCCACGGGCAGCGGGAAGCCGCAGATGGTCTCGATCGGCTTGCGGTCGGCCGCGGCCTTCGCCTCGACCTCGTCGCGCAGCGCGTTGACCTCGGCAGCCTCACGGGCGTTCCGGGCCTCGATGACCAGCGCGGCCTGGCGCCCAGCGGGCCGGGTGTTCGCGACGATGACCTCAGCGGGGAGAGGAGCGCGACCAGACCCCTTGCAGGGTCGGCAGCGGCGAGACGTGGAAGGCCCGCGCGTGCCCTTCGTGCGACCGGTGCCGCCGCAGTGGCCGCAGGTCTCTCCGTTCCCGATCAGGTGCTTGTCGTGAAAGACAGGTTCAGCGAGCATCGGTCACTCCGCTGCGAACAGGGTCATGGGGGCCGCAGCGCGGCGGCGATCGATCGTCTCGAAGTCGACCGCGTCCGCGTTGGCGGCGATGAGGGCTTCGGCCATGGGCGGGGAGACGGAGTTCCCGCAGCACGCGCCCTGCTGTTCGAGCGTGAGCGGGATGATCGTGCCGTCTTCCAGCTCGCCGCGATCGATGGTGTAGGTCGGACGAAAGCCCTGGGCGTTGAAGCGCTCGCGCGGCGTCAGCATCCGCATGCCGATGTCCACGATGGCGTAGGGCTGGCCCTGGATCGTCACCGTGACCACGCCGTGCCGCGGCTTGGTCGTGAGGGTGTGCATCGGCTCGTCGGCCGCCTGCGAGGGCTCGCCCGCGCCGTAGTATTTCTGGATGAAGGCGTAGACCGCCGCTGCATGGTTCCCGCCGGCCGAGAAAGTCGGAGCCGGTGCGTCGACCGGCCCGTCCCGGCGGTCCGAGCCGCGCAGGTTCAGCATGTGGGCGGCAACGACGGTCTGATGGCCGCCGCCCGCCGTGATGGTCGACACCGGCTCGCGCACGTCGGCGCCGGCCTTTACCGCTCCGTCTCGCTCGGTGTTGTGCTGCGCCAGGAACGCCGCGACCACGCCGGCCTTGCCCGCCCCGCCGGCCGTGATGGTGCCGACGGGCTGCTGCACGTCCGATCCGACCGACGCGCCGAACTGGCGAGTCATGTGGATGGCTGCGAGGCTCCCCTCGTTGGCGGTCGGGACGACGACGGGGAACGGCTCCTCCAGCGAGCGCGTGCGCGGCTCCTGGCCTGGGCGTTCGCCGTACCGGGGCACGAGGAAGCCTGAGACGATCCCCAGCGGCGCTGCGCCACCTCCATGCGTCTCCGAGGCGTGCGACGTGATCGTGTGCAGCGGTTCGTCGATCAGGTGACCGGTAGCTCCGTGATTGAACTTCGTCACGAACGGCGCGACCACCGTGTTGTGGTCCTTCGGGCTCGCCGTGATGGTGTGCAGCGGCGCCGAGATGTCCCGGCTCGCGCCGCCCTGTTGGGCGTAGGACACGAATGGGGCGACCAGGGCCTCACCTCGCTTGCCGGTGAGGGTCGGGGCCGGCTCATTGACTGCGTGATCCCGACCGCCAGCCCCGCCGCCGTGGTTGATCTGCACGAGGAACGGCTTGGCCGCGTCGAGCACGTACCGCTTCGTGCCCTTGGCGATCCGCGCCATGGTGGCGTCGGCGAGGGGCCGGTTTGCGCGGATGCCATGCTTGGCTTTGATCTCGGCCGAAGTCTCGAAGATCGACGGGCACGGGAGCGACCAGTCGATGATCTCGGCCGCTGTCCGCCAGGGCTTGAGCAGGCCGGCGATGACGCCCGGGTTCGTCGGGCCGCCGTGCGTCGGCGCAGGCCAGACGATCGGCTTGCCGTCGCGCCGGGCAATCAGGAACAGGCGCTTGCGGATCGTCGGCGCACCGTAGTCGCAGGCGCGCAGCTCCTTCCACTCGACCGCGTAGCCCATCGCCTCGAAGGCCTCGACGAAGGACCGGAACGTCGCGCCGCGATGGACAGGGCACGGCCGGCCATCGTCCAGCAGCGGGCCCCAATCCTGGAACTCCTCGACGTTCTCCAGGAACACGATGCGCGGGCGCTGGCGTGCAGGCAGGCTCTTGATCCAGCGCACGCCAACCCAGGCAAGGCCACGGATGGCCTTCTCGCGCGGCTTGCCGCCCTTGGCCTTGCTGAAGTGCTTGCAGTCCGGGCTCATCCAGAGGAGCCCGACGGGACGCCCTGCGCACAGCGAGCGCGCGTCCACGTTCCAGACATCCTCCTCAATGTGATGCGTGTCCGGATGGTTGATCCGGTGCATCGCGAGGGCCTCGCGCGAGTGGTTCATTGCGTAGTCGGGATCGCGTCCAAGCGCGGCGCGGATGCCCTCGGATGCGCCGCCGCCGCCGGCGAAGCTGTCGATGATGAGGGCAGCGCTCATTGCCACACGCTCACGAGCCAGACGGGGCCGACGATGAGGGTGAGCATGAGCGTGCCGCCGAAGATCTGCAGCGTGAGCCGGGTCACATCGAACGGGGCCGGGTTGTCGTTGGCCGGACGGCCAGGGAACGGACGCGAGATCATTGGCCAGGCTCGTCGGTCTGCGGTTGTGGGAGAGAGACCTCGTCGGCGCGGTAGGCGTGCGCGAGCGAGGCGAGGACCAGCCAGGAGACGCCGGTCAGGAAGCCGATTCCGATGGTGACGGCGGCCAGGGTGCTCATGGCGTCACCCGGCCATCGGGCTGTGGAATCCGGACTGGAAGCTGTCCGGCGTCGGGATCTTCACGCCCGCGCCATGGGCCGCCAGGATCAGCCCGCGCTCGGCCTCATCGACCCGGCGCATCGCGGTAGCGAGCGGATCGCGGGGCCGGCAGCCGGCGGCGATCTCGTTCTCCTCAAGCCGGGCCCGCAGAGCGACGACCAGAGAAGCCGTTGAGCCATCGATGGCGCCCGGGGTGCCCAAGGCCTCGGAGAACATCGACCGCAGGTCGGTGAACGAGCCCTCGAGGGTTGCGCGCATCGTCTCGATCGCGCGGGCGCCGTTGAGATTGTCGAAGTCCTTGCTGGTCGCGTCCTCGAAGGCGAGCTTGACGACGGCGCCGAGCAGCCGGTGCGCGGCCACGTTCACCACATGCACCTGGGACGCGAGGTCGTCGGCCGTCAGAGTCGGGTCGGTATTGCGGAACGGAGCGCACATGGTGGCCTCGGGCGTCTGTCGGAGGGGGATGGATTCGGTGCGCCGTCAGCCCCAGCGCATGGGCGAGCAGATCAGTGCGGACGCGGCTCGGTTCGGCCGGCGATGATGTCGAGGCTCCGGACCAGGGAGCGAGAAGCGCCGATGGCGTGGACCGCTTCGGCGATGGGCGCGGCGTCGTCAGGGGTGACGAACACCCGGGCGTGGCAGCCGGAGACGCCAGCGGTGCGCAGGTGCTTGGCGGCCGCTACCGCGTCGGCGGCACCGGTGCGCTCGAGGTCGGCGGCGATCTGGATCAGATCGGGCACCGGGAGATCGACCGGCCGGCCAGCCGGGGCCGCTGTGCCCGCGATGATGTCGAGTTCAGCGAGCGCATGGCAGAAGGTGTCCACCCCGGCGCTGCGCAGCCACGTCGCCAGGAAGGCGGCGCTCTCGGGCTTCGGCGTGATGGCGACGAAACCGGAGCGCTTCGACCGGACGGAGGAGAAGAGGATGGCATTGGCGCGGGGCGCGTCGAGCCGGCCGGCCCGCATCTGCCGCGCGACCAGCGTCAACAGGTGCTCGTAGGTCTCGGGGAGGAAGTGGGCGTAGTCGCTCGGCTTCAGCTTCGCCTCGCGGCGGCGCTTGGCCTGCAGCTTCTCTCGGGTGTCGGCGGCACGCTCGGCAGCCCGACGGCGCCGGCCCTCGCCAGTCCCGTCGTTGCCGAAGGAGCGCATGCTGCGCTCGCGGGAGGAGATCGGGGTGTCCATCGCCACCGCCTCACGCCATCGCCACGGAGGCGCCGACACCGGGGAAGCGCATCACCCGGAAGGTCCTGGTCTCGATGATATCGAGCGCGGCGGAGACTTCTGCGATGTCGATCTTGAGGTAGCTGGCGAGCCAGCGAAGCTGCACCGGGACACCGCACCCGGCGGACCGGAGAAGGCTTCGAATTTTCGAGGCGGTCTGCTTCAGCACCGGGTGGCTCCATCTGCCGGAAGGCGATGAAAGCATATTCCCCTTTGAGGGGTAGTTATGTCAACCCCTAAAAGGGGAAGCTTGCGGTGGGCGGGGGCAACTTAGCTTTTCCACAGCCCCAGAAATAGACTCGACAAAGGCCATGCACGGTCTCACCCTAGAACATATAGGGAACAAGGGAACGACAGAGAGGTGCGAGATGGTCACAGGCCACTGGAGCCTGAGCTTTGTGAGGTTGTCGGGATTCGCATCCGCTGCGACGACTGCGGCCATCGTAGGTATTGGCCGCCCTCCCGAGTGCGGGAAGCCGTTCGCAAGGGCTTCAAGACCATTCCAGGCCTCGGCGGTAAGCTTCGCTGCGATCCCTGCGCTGCCAGGGGAGGAAGCGGCAAGAACATCAGTCTGATCCCCGTGCTGCGGGGCACAGGACCCATTGGCCCACCGGAGGCGTGCACATGAAGGCTGGGGGCGGCTGCGGCCTTCAGGCCTCTGCGGGAAGCCGAAAAGCCGCAGTGGTGGATCGTAGAACGGGCTTCCAGCAGGCTCGTTCGCGGTGGCCTCGTTCGTGAAAGGACTGGCTGCTCCGATGCCTACCAGTCCACCTTGCCTGAGGCACCGGCCGCATGACAGAAACTGCTCTCAACAATCAGGCAAAAGAAAGATTTCTCATCTGGGTTCTTAGAGCAAGCCGAGGGATCTAGCATGTGACAACGCTAAATCAGCGTCGATATCCGACGTAGAGCGGCCGGAAGCATCAAGCCCGTCCTGTATCGCGCGGATGTAGACTGTACGATGCGAGTCCTGTTTCAAGCCGTCAACTATAAGAAATCGGCCGTTTACAAGTGTTGGCGAAAAAATAAAGCGCTCACCGACGAAGCTATCCGGTTCGAACAGCATCGAATGGAAAGCCGATCCTATTGATCCGACTATCCTCCTGGTGACCGAAAAGATTTCGATTTGTTCCGACAGGGTGTGACGCTCAGGGTGAAAAATCTTATATCCAGCAGAGCGAAACGCCTCCTCAACCTGCTCTTCTCCATTTAATTTTCGTCTGCCTGATCCAGGGGTGGTCCTAGAGATATAGATTGGTTGGCCGTCACAAGGCGCGCCGTGTTTGCGCAGCCTCTCTGCAATTCTGAGGGGAGCATGCTTCAGCGCATCATATGCATTGTAGGAGTAATTGATTCCCGGGAGTGCGATGATGACGGTTTTGAGAAGAGTGTTGACCTCGAATCGCGCGATCTTTTTAGGATCAAAGTCAAGAGCAGCAAAAGCCTCCGCGACATAAGGCAGAGATAAAAACGAAGATAGCTTTCTGTTATCAGTAAAATAGAAGTGTTCTTGCCTCTCGAAGTTTGACAAAGCCCACATTCTGGCAAGGCCATCAACAACAAAGTGCCCGTAGTGAGGAGCTACATGACCAATCTGAACTATCGGCCGCTCGAATACCGCTTCAGCGCTGGGCGGGTCTATCTTCGGCGGAAAATGTTTACAAACACTCTGCTTTACCCGCCTTAGCTTTGAGGCGCCGATACTTGGTGCCGGTCTTAAATGAATAGCAGCAGTCTCATCGACGCACACGCCATCCCTTGTGTACAGAGCCGCGTATTCGGGAACGTAGATGAGATCCTGAAGGATCAGCAAGCCAGGTGATCGCTCCTGCGGCTCGAAGTGAACTGATGAGCGATTCCGCGCTTCGGACTCAGCACTAAACCCAACAAAACGAACATTGGAGAGCATCGAATTTATTTGCCCGTACTAAGGATGAGGTTGCGTAACTGGATCGCATGTCTGCACTGTAATTCCGATCCGCGTTATATTTCAGGCTAATCGCTCGACGCGACGCCAAAATATGATCCTTTCTAGGTGCAGCGGGAAACGCAACTGTGAAGGTTGGCACATAAATTAAGTAGGATGTTCAAATCCCTATCAGTTCAGGATAGGGGATCACCCGATGTAGGCGGACTACGGACGCGGCATCGAAGATGATTTCTTTCGCCGGCGTGTGTTGCTCTACGACGATTTTAGTAGCCGTGCGCTTCACAAGGCGCTTTACGAACGCGTCGCCCGGCGTGCCGTCGTTGGCCGGATGAAGCTCCACAAGGACGTAGTCGCGTGGCTGAGGCCGACGATGCGGGTCTACGTAAATCGGGTCGCCATCTTCGTATTTCGGAGAGACACTGTCTCCGATCACGTAGACGACATAGACATCTCGGCGATTTTCTATGCCCGGCGGTCGTGGCGCATGATCGATCGTCTGGCCATTTAAACGAAAGTCGCCGCCATTACCCCCCGAGCCGGTGCCATAGACTGGAACGTTGCGTGGGCCGAGGAACTGGTGGGTGTTCACGGCGGATTGATCTGAAGGAATTGCGGCGCTGGGCTCTGGTCTCTGCTCGTCAATCAGAACCGCCGGAGTTGAAATGTCATCGCCGATGATCACGGAGCGCGAAACTTCAAAAGCCTTCGCTGCCAGTCCGATCGTTCGCTCGGTCAGCCCGCGCTCCCCGCGTTCCAGCTTGATGAACTGGCCGCGAGAAATGCCCATGGCATCGGCCGCCTCGTCGTGCGTCCATCGCCGCTCTTTCCGCAACTGTCGAAGCGCGTTCCCCATAAGGGGATGTTTGAACGAAAACAGTCGCGTCGGTCCTTCCCCTTGTAGGGGTTGACTATCTTCCCCTTTGGGGGCAACTTCTGGGCCTATGAGGCTCATCGACTACATGCGCTCCGAAAACCTCGACGATGCGGCGATGGCCGCGCGCGTTGGCGGCATCACCGAGCACGGCATCAGGAAGCTTAAATACGGCGAGCGGGGCCCCTCGATTGAGGTCGCCATCCGCATCGGCGAAGCGACCGCTGGTCAGGTGGGCCTCAATGACTGGTCCCGAGCCGCCGGGGCCGTCCGCGTGTCCGTAGGCGGTGCGAGTGCTCACGCATGAGAGCCCTCGGTCCTCACTCTCTTTCATCGGTGAGCGCGCGGGCGCGGCTCCGTCTCCAAAACGGAAGCCTGCAGGTTCGACTCCTGCCACCGGTGCCAGTCATTCCCCATCGCGCCGGGCTTTTCCGGCCGATCGTCGGGCCCGACGGTGGCAACACACCGTCGTGGCTCGGCGTACCTCTCGCGCGGCGCCCGGCCGGTCATCTGGTCTCGCGTTACCGGCCGGGCGCCTACCCGTGCAGCCGTACGAACATCGGGCGGTCACCGATGGCGCGGGCGACGACGCCGCGGGCCGCGTGCGCCGCCTGGGCGAGGCTCGGGTCCAGCTGCGTCACCCCCATCATGGCTTCGGCCACGTGCCGGGTAAGCGCTGCTCCTGCAGTCGGTCCTTCCCGTTCCACTTCCCTCTTCACCAGCCACGACACCATGGCGTGCATCGCCAAGATGGTCGCGGTCCCTGCTGTCTCGTCGTCGGCCATGTCTCGGTCGTCCTTCTCTCGTGTTTCGCGCATCGGCTCCAGCCTGCCAGCCCATGGCCGCCGCGCGTCTCTGACCTGTGTTGCGTATCGGGTTCCGTCTCAGTCCTCAGTCTCGGCCTGCACCCCCTCTGTCGATGTCCAATCGACCACGGAGGATTGTTCAGGTGCGGACAATTTTTGCCCGGAAACGGACAATGCAGAGCGCTGCTGATCTCACCAGTCCGATGCTGGACGCTCTCGTGCGCCATGCCGAGCGGCGTACTGGTTCTCGGATGCTCGCCTACGACACCGTCGCCCGCACGATCGGCGCGACGGGCTCTTGGGTCCGGAAGTTCCTCGGCAATCAGCCCGTGCGGCTGGACGCTGACACCTTCCTCCGGATTCACGCGACCTACCAAGCCAACTGTGACCACTGGGAAGCGCAAGCCGACGAAGATCGAGCGGCGTTCTTCGCCCTCGGGAGGGGGGATGATGCGATGGATTCGAGCTCGGATACGAGCCGCGATGTGGAGCCGCGCGCGGCTTCTGAAGGCGGCCGGCAAACCTCTGCCCTGGTGGCTCCGCTGGTGGGTCAGGGCGCACCGCGACTGAGCGTGCGCCCATGAGCGCCGGCTGCGCCACCATCCTCGTCCTCACCGCCGATGGCGACCGCATCCGGGTGCCCGTGCGCAAGCCGCACCGCCCCTGCGTTCCGCGTCCCGACGCCTGACCTTCACCGCCGGCGGGCGGCTCCCGCCATCCTCACACTGCGAGAGTGTCATGGAAATCCAAGTCGACAGCAAAGAAGCCGGAGTGGCGCTGATCACCGGTCAGATCGTCGAGGCTTGGCTAGGCCGTCAGCCGATCGCTAAGGGCGCTGTGACAGCCGAGCAGCTGAGCGACGTCATCATATGCGTGCGGATCGGTCTCTCGACCCCGCTCCACAGCCTGCCAGCGCAGACCGATCGGCCGCGCTCGCACCTGTCTCTCGTCGATCCCGCCTGAACGAAAGTCGCCCGGCCTCTCAAGCCGTAACGGGGGACGGCGAAAGACCGGGCGAAATGCTCCCCGTCCTTGTCCACGGAAAGCACCCGCACATGACCACACAGCACACCGCCGCACAAGCGCCCGCCGTTGACGCATCGTCCGTCGCCGCCGACCAACTGAAGGTCTTCATCGAGAGGCTGGAGCGTCTGGAAGAAGAAAAGGCCGGCCTGTCCGCGGATATCAAAGATGTTTATGCGGAAGCGAAGGGTACAGGCTTCGATACGAAAGCACTTCGTAAGATCATTAGCTTACGAAAGAAAGACCATGCGGAGCGCCAAGAGGAAGAGGCGATCCTTGAGCTCTACATGCAAGCCCTGAATATGGCCTGATATCATGCGGACCTTCGCGCATCACCCGATTTCCCGCCGCCTGCCCATCAAGGGCGTGCCGATGCGCGAGTCCGCGATCCAAGCGGCCGTGTGCCAGCACTGGCGCATGTTCGGCCTGCCGCACACCCTCGTGGCGGCGATCCCGAACGAGGCCGCAAAGGGTCAGGCCGGCCTCACCAAGGGCCTGCCCGACCTCCTCATCATCGGTGGCCGCGTCCGCATCGGCTTCATGGAGCTCAAGACGCCGACCGGCAGGCTCTCGCTCGAGCAGAAGACCTTCCGGGCCCTGTGCGCCTTCGTCTCCATCCCCTTCGCCGATACTTACGGCCGGGACGAGCCCATCGCCATCTTGGAGGCCTGGGGCGTGGTGCGCCCTCAGGTGAATGGCCCAGCCGCCTACCAGACCAATCCCTCGCAGCGTGGAGCCCGGCCATGACCCGCGCCATCCTCCGCATCTCGTCGTCCCCGGCGATGGAAGGCGAGGCCCGAGATCTCGTCCTCCGCGTCTGGAAGGCTGGGCAGACCAGCTATCAGGCCGCCCTGGCGGTCCGCGTCCACTTCGAGACGCTGCGCGAGCCGATCCCCTCGCTGACCATCGCCCAAGCCTACGCGGCCAACGTCATCGGTCGTCACCAAGACGCCCTCTACGCCGCCCGTCAGCAGGAGGCGCAGAGCGCATGATCCGCCATCCCTTGGCCGATCGTGGCCACGACCTCTACGAGACGCCGCCGGTGGCCGTGCAGGCTCTACTGGGCGCCGAATGGCTTCCGAACCGGATCTGGGAGCCGGCTTGCGGGCCCGGCGTAATCGTTCGGGAGCTTCGCGCCACCGGTCGCGCTGTCTTCGCGTCCGACATCGTTGATTACGGCTGCCCTGGCCAGACCGTCGAGGACTTCCTGACGACCCGCGCGCCTGAGGCCGACTGCATCGTCACGAACCCGCCCTTCAAGGATGCGGCTGCGTTCGTCGCGCATGCGCTGGAGCTCTGCCCGCGCGTCATCATGCTGCTTCGCCTCGCCTTCCTGGAGTCGGAGCGCCGTCGTTCGATCCTCGAGGACGGCACGCTGGCCCGCGTCCACGTCTTCCGCAACCGCCTCCCCATGATGCACCGGGACGGCTGGACCGGCCCGAAGACGAGCAGCACCACGGCGTTCGCATGGTTCGTCTGGGACCGGTCCCATCGTGGACCGACGGCGCTTCACCGCCTGTCGTGGTCCGCTGCTGATGCCGCGCTCCCCATGGCTGCGGAGTAGCGCGGATATGATTCGAGCCGAGGTCCTTCGCGCGATGCTGGCAGCCGGTGCTTCATCCGAGATGCTGATTGCTGCCGTCGAGGCGGATCAGGCTGTGGAGCAGCAGGCGATTGACGACCGCAGAGCAAAGGCCGCGGCGAAGAAGCGGCGTCAGCGCGCGGGTGTTACCGGGCCCGTTGGTAACGCCCCTGCGTTTCAGACGTCCCCCGATGTCCCGGGGACACATGGGGACATTGGGGGACATCGGGGGACAGACGGGGACATTCCCGCCGCCCCCCTTCATGCCCCCCTCGCTCCCCCTGCACCCCCTCACTCCCCCCTTAATCCCCCCACCACCCCGGATAACCTCGACGCGGCCGTCGCTGCGGACCTGCCTGCGGGCTTGCCCAAGTCGACGACGAAACGCGGTCACCGCATCCCGGACGATTTCGCTCAGCGGCCCGAGGCTTTCGCCGTCTGCTCCGAGTTCGGCCTAGCTGCCGGGCAAGCCTCCGAGGCGCTGGCCGAGTTCGTCGACTTCTGGGCTGCGCTGCCCGGCGAGAAGGCGACGAAGCTCGACTGGTACCGGACCCTGCGGAACCGGCTTCGCGAAACGGTCCGACGCCGAAGCCCACAGCAGGGCCGGCAACCGCCACCACCAGGCCGCGGCAACGGCTTCGGCCACCTAGCAGCCCAGAAACGCGCAGCACGACAGATGGAGGACGGAGATGACCACGCTACCGAGCATCACGCAGATCGCTCCGTTCGCCCCGCTCACCCGGGAGCAGCGCGACCGGTTGAAGACGATGCGCGAGGCGGCTACGGCGACGGCCCCGGGCAAATTCTCGATCTCGTCGCGCGCCGCGCCTACGGATGAGGACCGGGTCTGGCTGGAGCCGTACCGGGCCAGCCTGCACCAGATGCTCCGCCCCGGCGACGCGTCGGCCATCCACGACCGGTTGCATGTCTTCCTCGGCGGGTTCTCGCAGCTGCGCAGCCTTGATGCTGAAGGCGCCGCGATGATGCTGGAGAACTTTGTCGAGGCAGTCGAGGGCCTGCCCCTCGAGGTCGTTGCGCGCACCTGCCGGGCCTGGAATCAGAAGAAGATCAAGGGCGTCGACTACCGCTTCCCTCCCGGTCCGCCCGAGTTCCGAGGCGCAGCCGACGACATCATGGCCGCCCTGCGGGTCGAGCGTCGTGACGTGGAGGTGGTGCTGCGGGCGCTGCCGGCGCCGGAGCGTGCGGCGGCTCCGACGGACGATGAGCGCAACGCCTGCGCCGCGCGCGCCGCGGAACTGGTCAAATCCATCGCCGATGCCGGCGCAAAGCTCGACGCCGAACTCAGCGATGCCAGCGCGAACGCCGCTCGGATTGAACAGGCGGCCTACGTCCGGCGGTTCCAAGCGGCCGAGGCCGAGCGCAAGGCGAGGATCGCGGCTCTGAAGGGCGACGGTGCAACCTCGACGCCGGCAACGGCAACGGCGCCAGCGGAGGGTGGTGCAACACGGATAACCGCCTGATTCATAAGCAGCAGTCCGATGGCTAAGCGACGTCTAATGACTTGGGAGTCGCGGGGACAGACAGCGCCTCGCAGTTGCGATCGCCGGGTGACTCTGTCCAGAAATGAAACACCACCGGCAGCGGGGCCGCAGCCGTCCAAAGCACAGCCCCGCCGCCTTCCCCGATCCCTCGCGTCAACGAGGGACCAGCGACCACCGAGATGCAGGAACATCACGATGACCGAGTCGACGCATAGCACCGGGTCCGGATCTGGGGCGAGCCTTCAAGAGGTTGCGCTGATCGAGAAGGATGGCGAGCCTCGCGCTCGGGACATCGAAATCGCGGAACGCCTTGGCTTGAGCCAGCTTCGCGACATCCGGCAGCTAATCGAGCGCAACCGGCAGGAGCTGGAGACCTTCGGGGCATTGGCGCGGTACGGCGCCGCGCCAATCACGAGCGGCAAGGGCCGCACGATGGAGGTGCAGGAGTTCTGGCTGAACGAGGAGCAGGCGCTGCTCATCGCGACCCTCAGCCGGGCGCCGAACGCCTCCGCAGTCCGAGCCATGCTCATTCGGACGTTCGTGGCTTGGCGCCGCGGCCACCTCGACCTGCCGGCCACCATAGACATGAAGGCCGTCGGCGGGATGATGAAGGGCATCCTGGCAAAGCAGCTGGGCGAGCTTCTGCCGATGATGGTGCGGGAGCAGGTCGCGGAGCAGCAGCACTCCGTTGTGCGAGGCGTCAGCGCGGGCCAGGTGCTCGCCATGGCCGGCCTCGGCGCTCGGAGGGGCCTTCGCGGCATGGCGCCGTGGGTCTCGCATCGGCTCAGGCGCTTTCACGCTCAGAAGGGCGCGGTGGTCCGGATGGCATCGCTCGGCAGCAGCCAAGCCTACGTGTTCGATCCGCTGGTCGCCAGGGCGTGGTTGGACGAGGGCGGCCGGGCCGAGATTGAGCACAAGGCGGCCGAGCGGCGCGGACAGAAGGTCCTGCCGTTTGTTCGGACTCCGCGCCCGTGAGCCGTCGCCACTTCGTTGAGACCCCGGTGCGCGAGGATGGCCAGCCCGTCCCGCGCTATCGGCTCGTCTGCGGCTCGTGCGGCTGTGGCGAGACCCTTGGCCGTCAGAACTTCGGGTCGGAGATCGCCGACTCGCAGGTGCCCAAGAAGTTCGAGGAGCGTGGATGGAGCGTCGGCAAGCGGCGCGATGGTCGAGATGACCTCTGCCCATCCTGTGTGAACCGAGAGCAGGAGGCGCGTCGTCGGCGCCTTCATGTCGTTCAGAGTGAGGAGTGCGTAACGGTGGTCCAGACAACCCCAAGCCTTGCTGTTGTTGAAGCAGGGAAGCCGCAAGCTACGGCTGCGGAGAAGCCGCGCGAGATGACGCGCGACGAGCGCCGCCTCATTTGGGCGAAGCTGGACGAGGTCTATGTGGACGAGAAGGCCGGCTATTCGGCTGGCTGGACGGACGCTCGTCTGGCCGAAGACCTCGGCGTTCCGCGGGCGTGGGTCTCGACCATACGGGACGAGAACTTCGGGCCAGATCAGAGCGAGGAGCTTCAGCGCACGGTTGCCGAAGCGCGGGCCGTGATGGCGGCGAACACAGAGCACGCCAAAGCCGTCGAGGCGCTGATGCAGCAGGGCGCGGCGCTGCTCAAGAGAGCCGAAGCGGTCGAGCGCAGCCTCCGTCGCATCGAGACGGCTGTTCGCTGATCGATCGTCCGGGCCGGCTGCCACCGGTCCCTCTCCCCATCCTCTCGTAGCGTATCGAGGATCAACACCATGCCTGCCAGCAGAAACGGACGCGGATTCGACGCCAAGGCTACGCCGCAGCACAACGTCGTCGTGGCTCAGGATGAGCCGATCCCGCAGGAGCGCCGGAACAAGACGCCGAACCTCTGGGCCAAGGGCGTGCGCTGGTACGTCTGCACGACTGCGCCGAGTCGGGAGTTGTCGGCCGCTGCCAGCGTCAGGCGGATCGGTCTCGGCGGCGCGAGGGCCGGAGAGACGCCGTTCCTGGCCTACGTGCCGTGCGAGTTCACCTGGAGGCGTGCGATCCGCTCGAACCTGCGGGTACCACGGCGCGAGCAGCAGCGCCCCATCATGCGCTCGTACCTGTTCCTCGGGGTGCTGGGCGGTCTCTGCGACGTGACCATGGCGGCGCTACGGGAGCGGGATGTCGATCAGCGCAACGTCCACGGTCTGTCCGGTATTCTCGGCTCACCCACTGCAGGGCCGCTACGCATGAATGGCGAGGGCATGCGCTGGATGCGCCAACAGGGCGAGGACGAGCTAGCGGGTAGGACGAATCTCAATCCACTGGCCGGGCTTCAGGCGGGAGATGACGTGCGCGCCGGCTCCGGCGTCTTTACCGGGTTTGCCGGGCGCTTCGTCGGGACAACGGAGGGGGGCACCGTTGGCGTCATCTCTCTGACCGTCATGGGCTCTTCTTGCAATGTCAGCCTGCCGATTGAGGATGTGCATAGGGCCGCTTGAGCATGCGATGTATGTGTATCCAAATTGCAACGCTGAAACTGGATGAATACCAACGTCCCGGGAATCGTTTGACGTAGTCGTGATCGCCGAACAGTAGTCTCTATCCGCAAATGGGATGGGTGCTATGGGCGACGTCACGAAAAAGACTGGCTTTATCAACGATCCTTTCTTCAACAGAACCATTTATCCGGCCGAAAATGTAGCTTCGGTTAGCTCATTTTCCTATAATAATAGTGGGCTGGGCTCAGCTTCATCTGCTTCATTGAGCGCCGATCTCTCGCAATACAACGCTTTTGCGCTTAACAATGAAGGCTCGGAAACGCGCTATCTTTATGGCCTCAAGCAAGATGGGAGCGAGACTTTCATCAGCATTTACAACGACCCGACTATTAGGTCCGGAATTAATGTAATATCGCAAACAAAACTTGATAACGGCTCGATGTTTCTCCTGGAGAAGCAGGATCAGAGCGGTAATCTCATATTCTCGAACAGCGCGATTTCGCGCGATAATGCCACGTACAATTTCACCACCCCCCAGGGCGATTACGTGACGCCGGTCTGCTTCGTCACGGGCACGGGCATCCGCGTGATCCGCGACGGCCGCGAGGCGGATGTCGCGGTGGAGGACCTGCGCGTCGGCGACCGGGCCGTGACCGCGTCCGGCACGGCCCGGCCGATCGTCTGGATCGGGCACCGCGACCTCGCGGGACAGGGCGGCGCGCTGGCCCACGCCCAGCAGCCGGTCCGCGTCAGCGCCGGTGCCTTCGGAGACGGCCTGCCGACCCGCGACCTCACCCTCTCGCCGGGCCATCCCGTGCTGGTGGGCGCGGACGACGACGCGCAGGGCGGCCACCTCGTGCCGATCATGTGCCTCATCAACGGCACCACCATCGTGCGCCTGCCGCTTGCCACCGTCACCTACTGGCACGTGGAGCTCGACTCCCACGACATCCTGCTGGCCGAGGGTCTCGCCGCCGAGAGCTACATCGACGGGGGCGACCGTCCGTTCTTCGCGCAAGCCTCCGACCATGCCCTGCACAACCCGGATTTCGTGGCGCCGGGCTGGTCGGCCCGCTGCCGGCCGGTAGCCGTGGACGGTCCCGTCGTCACCGCCGAGCGGGCGCGCCTGAGCGCCGTGTTCGCCGACACGCTGACGGCGCAGGGCGCCTGGACCGACGCCACCTTCTCGGCCTGAACCGGGGAACGGCCCGTGCATATCTAAAAGTACGGGCCGCTTATCCCTTGACGTGTCTTAGGCCGGGCCTATTGTCCTTCTCGCGCCGATAGCAGAACAATATGGACGGATCGAGCGCGAGAACGGATGTGAGGCTGACACTGGCCCTGCCGCTTCTCCCCTAAGAGAAGCTCTGTCCTGGGCGAGAGATCGCCACGGGTGTCATCATATGACTAGGTGGAGCGACTCACCCCGCTCCGGTGCGTTGACGCTCCATGACATACCGAATTGAATTCCGCGACGGCCAAACTGAGATCGGCTCAAGGTTGGAACCCGGGGATTTCGAAGCAGCCAAAGCGCATGCTCGAGAAGGCCTGATCTTGCACAAAGCTACGTCGGCGCGGATCGTAGACACAGAAGACCGCGAAATCTGGACTACGGAGATCAGCGGATCGGATACTGGCGCCCCTCAATCCTAAGGGGCGCCGGAAAGTCCTAATAGTAGCTGCGGCGACCGTAACCGCGACCATAGCCGTAACCGCGTCCCCGACCGTATCCGAATTCACGGCCACCGAAGCGAGGCCCGAAGTGGCGACCACCACCGTAGCCACGGCGTCCATATCCATCACCGTAGCCGCGACGCCCGTATCCACCGCCGCCGTAGCCACCATAGCCGTACTGGACGTTCTCGACGGCAGTCGCAGCATCGGGCATCGCCGTGACGCTGAGCGGTGCTGCCGATGACGGTGCGGGAGCCATGAACAGACCAGCAGCCATCAGGCCAGCACCGAGCGTGAGTGTCTTGAACATTGGGTAACTCCCCGCGGACCTACCTCTCCGGTAGCCCGCCTGTGCCCTGTAGCAGCGTCGATCTGAACGCAGCCCGTGGTGAAACAATTGCCGCGTTCAGCCTACCAGCCAGTGGGCGCCGAGCATGACCGCCGACCCGGCAATGGCCATGCCCATGAGGGTGACGCTGCTGACCTGATCGACCTTGTCGACCGTGTTGCCGATCCGATGCTCCCGGTTCATCGAGGTGCTCTCCGGTCCCGCCTTGTTGGCATCCGCATTGAGCACGTCGTTCGTGGTCTGACTGGGAACGGCATCGAGGTGATTGATCGCGGTCATCGGTTGTCCTGCTGGTTGGAAGGGTGGTTTGCCAGGGGCAACTCGGGCTCTCCTGACAGAGGCTGGTAGCTAGCCGGAGAACGATCCGAAGCCTCCGAAGTCGGATGCGGGTTTTACGACGGCACCTTCCAGTTCCAACGCGTTCTGCAGGGAGTGAGACTCGGAAGCGTCGTTCACCAGGTCCATACGCTGGTTGCTGCCGACCGATGTCGCCGTCAGGTTCGCCTGATGCGATGCATTCGGCCAAGCGGCATTGGCAGGCGTGATGTGATTGCGCATGCGGTAGGTCCTGCTGGTATGCCACGGCTGTTCGGATGTGAGCAGTGAATGCCCGGCGCTCTCGGCCGTTCCTCACGTACTTGAGACCAAACCGTCGCATGACCGCGCCTCATGTCGGGGAAGCATGATCGAGGCAGGCCTGGCGAAGCCCAGGCGCAATTCTTTCACTTCGTTGAGGGTGGCATGCATGGCCCGCCTAACCACCATAGGTTCGCGCCTCGCCACTCTCGACACGCGTACCTCGCGCCCGCCTCCGAAGACGGCAGAGGCAGACCTCCTCACCCCCGAGCACAAAGCCTGGAGGCTCGAGGTGCTGAAGCGAGCGGGGTGGAAGTGCCAGGCTCCGGGCTGCACGGCTCATGGCAGGCGCGGCGGGGTCCGGCTCTACGCTGACCACATCGTGGAGCGTCGGGACGGTGGAGACCCGCTAGACCCGAGGAACGGGCAAGCCCTGTGCCCACCTCACCATCAGAAGAAGACGGCGGCCGCTCGGGCGCGCCGCATGGGCACGGCAGGATCTTGAGCATGCAGATCGGTCGCATCGAGGGCTGCACTCGGGTGCTCGGCAAGAGCCAGGGATACCTTGGTGTGCCCATCCGCGATGAGGTCATCACCTGCAGCGTGGGCGGGCCTGAGACGCCCGCCATGACGACGGCATGGTTGCCCACCCCTGACGAGCTTGCCGCCCTTCAGGCTGGCGCTCCCATCCACGTGCGAATCCTCGGCACCAGCCACCCGCCCATCATGGTCGAGGTGGCTGCTGAGCCTGGAGTCTAGCCGCCTGCCTACCAGAAGGTAGGGGGGGGTCTAAAGTATACCAGGCCAAGGGGCGGCTACCGCATCAGGTCGCATGCGCAGAACTTTTCCTGGTGGGTGTTTTCGAGGGTGCGGAGCGGTGCGGACAGTCGGCGATGAGCAAGGCGAAAAAACCGATCGACTGGGCTGGCATTGAGCGGGATTACGTCAAAACCGACTTGTCGATCAGAGAGATAGCCCGTTGGTACGGGTGCTCCGACAAGGCGATTCGGCTTCGGGCGAAAGCAGGCGGGTGGGCCCGGCCGGGTGCCGAGGCTCCGCAGGACGCTCCGCGGACTCCGCGGCCCCTCATTGAGCATGTCGAGCCGATCGTGGAGCGCATCCGCACCCCGCTGAACAGCGAGACCGCGAAGCCGGAGGCCATCATCGGCCGCGGCCGAATTCTCGCCCTCCGAATGCTCGATGAACTGGATGCGACCACCTCGCACATCGGCGAGATCGAAGAGGCGATCGAGGAGGCAACGCCCGGCAAGAGCGGCGCCCGCCGTCGCGAGGCGATGATGAAGGCGGTCAGTCTGCCGGTGCGCGCCGGGACGCTGAAGAATCTCGCCTTAGCCGTGAAGACGCTGGCCGAGACGCTGGCGCCGGCCGGGAAGAAGGCCGCCGCAGCCGAGGAGGCAAAGGCAGCGGGCCTCGGCTCGGATTGGGGCGATGACCTCGCCGCGCCGGACGCGCGACCGAACTGATGAAGGCATGGAACACCGCCTGCCCAGACTGGGAGGACCGTATCCTCGCCGGGCGCACCCTGGTGCCAGATCTCCCGCTCTTTCGGGATGAGGCGGCCCGCGCGGTGCGGGTGTTCAACCGGCTGAAGATCCCGGACGTCATCGGCCAGCCGACCATGGCAGAGGCGGGGACGGAATGGCTGCTCCCGATCGTGGAGGCCATCTTCGGCTCGTACGACGCGGCCGCTCAGCGGCGGATGATCAACGAGTTCTTCTGGCTGGTGCCGAAGAAGAACAGCAAATCGAGCGGCGCGGCCGCCATCATGATTACGATCATGATCCTGAACCGCCGACCGCTCGCAGAAGGGCTGCTGATCGCCCCGACAAAGCAGATCGCCGACATCGCTTACAAGCAGGCCTGGGGCATCATTCAGGCGGACGCTCAACTCGCCAAGCTCTTCCACGGCCAGCACCATATCCGCCTCATCACGCACCGGAACAGCGGCGCGACGATGCAGATCAAGGCGGCCGACACCGACGCCATCACCGGATCGAAGGCCACCTACACGCTCATCGACGAGACGCACGTCTTCGCGAAGAAGCCCCGGGCCTCAGACATCTTCGTGGAGATCCGGGGCGCTCTGGCCGCCCGGCCGGACGGCTTCCTGATCCAGGTCACCACTCAATCGAAGGACCCGCCGTCCGGCGTCTTCAAGGAGGAACTGGAGAACGCTCGTAAGGTGCGGGACGGCGAGATGCGGCTGCCGCTCCTCCCGATCCTGTACGAACTACCCCAGCGGATCTCTGCGGACGGCGGCTGGAAGGACCGGAAGCTCTGGCCTCTGGTCAATCCGAACATGGGCAAGTCGGTCGACGAGTCGTTCCTCGTCAATCAGCTGCTCAAGGCGGAAGAGAACGGCGCCGAGGCGCTGGCCCTGCTGGCTTCGCAGCACTTCAACGTCGAGATCGGGATGGGCCTGCGGGCCAATCGGTGGCCCGGCTCGGAGTTCTGGAAGAGCCGGGTCGACCACGCGTTGGTCAGCCCATCGGAGGATCGGCAAGCGGGCCTGCGGGCCATCCTGGAACTCTGCGAGGTCGTCTGCGTCGGCATCGACGGCGGGGGCCTGGACGATCTCTTCGGCCTCACGGTGCTCGGCCGTGAGAGGGCGACGCGAGACTGGCTGGCCTGGACCCATGCCTGGTGCCACGACGGCGTACTGACGCGGCGCAAGTCGATCGCGGCTCGCCTGCGGGATTTCGAACGGGCCGGCGAACTCACCATCGTCAACGACGAGCTCGGCGATATCGCGGAGATCGTCGAGGTGGTGGCCAGCATCAAAGACCGCGGTCTCCTGGCCTGTGTCGGCGTCGACCCTGCCGGGCTCGGCGAGTTCATCGAGGCCATGGCCGAGATCGGGGTGACCCAAGAGGCGAAGCTCCTCGTGGGCGTGCCCCAGGGCTACGGCATGATGAACGCCATCAAGACAGCCGAGCGGAAGCTGGCGAACGGGACGCTTCGTCACTCGGGCTCGAGCCTCATGAATTGGGCCGTGGGTAACCTGAAGATCGAGCCCACCGCCACCGCCATCCGGGCGACGAAGCAGAACGCGGGCGACGCGAAGATCGACCCGGTGATGTCTCTGTTCGACGCGGTGGTGCCGATGTCGCTGAACCCCGAACCTGCGCGAACACGGTCCGTGTACGAGTCCCGCGACATGCTGATGGTGTAACGTATGCAGGTTGTACCGCGCATCCCGCTTGGCGGCGCGCCCGCCGCGCAGGCGGGGCCGCGGACCAGCGGAGCCCCAGGCTCTGTGATGGCCGATGCCGCATCGGTCCCGTTCATCGGCTTGGATGACCCGGCGCTGCTCGAGTACCTCCGCGGTGGGAACTCGTCGGCATCCGGCATCGAGGTGACGGTCGACCGGGCGATGAAGAACCCGGCCGTCTTCCGGTCAGTCAGCCTGCTTTCGCAGACCATCGGGATGCTCCCGCTGCATCTCGTCGACAAGGACACGAAGGAGAAGGCGCGGGACCACCCGCTGTTCAAGATCCTCCACCGCAAGCCGAACGCGTGGCAGAGCGCATACGACTTCCGGACGCTAATGCAGATGCGTGCCCTCGTGAAAGGCGATGGCTATGCCCGCATCATCCGCTCGAGGGACTTTCGCACGCGGCGGGACAAGATCGTGGGCCTCGTCCCCCTGGACCCGGATTGGGTCACGCCAATCCAGAACCCCGATTTCACCGTCTCCTATCGCTACCGCCCGCCTCGTGGCGGCCAGGCCACATTCGACCCCACCGACGTCTTCCACCTGCGGAGCATGTCGTCAGACGGCATCCGGGGGATGTCCCTGGTCCGGCAAGCCGCCGACGC
Organism: Methylobacterium sp. FF17; assembly: GCF_025813715.1. NCBI lineage: Bacteria > Pseudomonadati > Pseudomonadota > Alphaproteobacteria > Hyphomicrobiales > Methylobacteriaceae > Methylobacterium > Methylobacterium flocculans. The sequence continues at coordinate 3,346,003 of NZ_CP107532.1, read as the reverse complement.
CATCGGCCTCGCGATCGCCGCCGAGCTCGCCCTGGGCCGGCTCTACAAGCACGGCAGCTTCGTCAACGGTTACCTCGCGCATCCGAAGACCCTCAGCGAGGATTCCATCATCCGGCTCCGGCAGAACTGGGACAGCCGGTTCGCGGGGGCGGAGAACGCTGGTCGCACGCCGGTGTTCGAGGAAGGGCTGGAGTACAAGGCGCTCGGGTCCACGGCCAAGGACGCACAGTCGCACGAGACGCGCGGCCGGCAGCTTGAGGAGATCGCGCGCATCTTCGGCGTGCCGCGACCGCTCTTGATGATCGACGAGACAAGCTGGGGGTCGGGCATCGAAGCCCTCGGCCAGTTCTTCGTCGAGTATGGGCTGAGTCCTTGGTTCGAGGCGTGGCAACAGGCCGTCGAACGCTGCCTCCTCAGCGACGAGGAGGCGGAAACGCTTGAAGCCAAATTCAACGCCGGTGCGCTGCTGCGGGGCTCGCTCCAGACGCAGGGCGAGTACTTCGCCAAGGCGCTCGGCGCCGGGGGGCAGCAAGCCTGGATGACCCCTAACCAAGTCCGCGAGATGCTGGACATGCCGGCGCACGCCGATGGCGACCGGCTCGGCAACCCCATGATGGGCCAGGATGCTGGCTCGCCACCTTAGAAGGGACGGCAAATGGCTGATGAACCCCGCAAGCCGACCCCGGCGAGCCCCCAAGATGCGAACGGCGAGCCCGAGACGAAGGGTAAGCCCAAGCTGGTCGCCAGCGTCGAACTCGAGACGCTCGCTCAGGCTCAGCGTCCGAAGGGCGTGATCGGTCGCATCCGCGCCGAGAGTAACGACCCCCGCGCCGCGCGTCCGAAGGCGCTGCCGGTCCCCCACCGGCGCAACGTCTCGGCCTACACCCCGCCGCCGGTCATCGAACGCTGGAACGCTGATGCAGCGGGTGTCCGCGCCGTGGAGTACGGCGACAACGTCATCACGATGTTCGGACCCGTAGGGGAGGATTTCTGGACGGGCGAGGGCATCACCGCCAAGCGCGTGACCGCGCAACTGCGCGCGATCGGGAGCCGCCCGGTCGAGGTGCACATCAACTCGTTCGGCGGCGACATGTTCGAAGGCCTCGCGGTCTACAACGTGCTGCGCGAGCATCCCTTCGACATCACGGTGAAGGTGATGGGTATCGCCGCATCCGCCGCTTCGATCATCACGATGGCCGGCAACCGGGTCGAGATCGGCACCGGCAGCTTCATCATGATCCACAACTGCTCGGTCATGGGCGGCGGCAACCGGCACGACTTCGCCGAGATGGCTGCCTTCCTGGAGCCGTTCGATGTGGCCATGGCCGGCGTCTACGCCGAGCGCACCGGCCTCGACGTCAAGGCTGTCGCCAAGATGATGGACGACGAGACCTACCTCTCCGGCGCCACCGCCGTCGAGAAGCGCTTCGCCGACGCCATCATGACGGCCGACAAGACGAAGGTGGACGAGAAGGCCAAGGCCTCCGACCACTCCGTCAACGAGCTTCGTGCGATGGAGCTTCAGCTCGTCGCCTCCGGCATGTCGCGCACCGATGCGCGCGAGCGGATCAACAAGATCAAGGGCACGCCAGGCGCTGCCCATGAAGAGGGTACGCCAGGCGCTGCCCTCGAGCCCGGTTCTACCGGGCCCGCCGAGCCAAAAGCAGGCGATTTCGATTGGTCCAGCCTTGCTGGACTGGCCGCTGTAATTCGTCCCTGAAGGCACCCACCACCATGAAATACGTTTCCGCTGCGGCGGCCCTCGCGGGCGCGTCCGCCATCGTCCGTCCGCGCGCGCTGCTGAGCCCCAGCATCCGCGCCGACGCCTCCGATCCGAAGGCCATCATCGCCGCCCTGCAGAAGGGCTTCGAGGACTTCAAGAAGGAGAACGACGACAAGCTGAAGGCCAAGGCCGATGTCGTGGCCGAGGAGAAGATCGACCGCATGAGCGCCTCGCTGGGCGACATGCAGACGGCCTTCGACGACATGCAGAAGAAGCTGGCCGCCGCCATGCTGCGCCCCGGCGAGCAGATCGGCGACCTGCCCCCGACGAACCCCGAGTTCGTGGCCGAGTACAAGGCCTGGATGCGCAAGGGCACCGTCTCGGCTGCCATGGACAAGGGCACCGACGGCAACGGCGGCTACCTCGCTCCGGTGGAGTGGGATCGCACCATCACGAGCAAGCTGAAGCGGATCTCGCAGATCCGTGCCAATGCGCGGGTGCAGACCATCTCGGTGTCCGGCTTCAAGAAGGTGTTCTCGGACCGTGCCGTCGGCTCCGGCTGGGTCGGTGAGACGGCCTCCCGTCCCGCCACCTCGACCCCGGCGCTCGGCATCCTCGATTTCACCCCGGGCGAACTCTACGCTAACCCGATGATCTCGCAGCAGCTTCTCGACGACGCTGCCGTGGACCTCGAGCAGTGGCTCGCCGAGGAGGTCGACACCGAGTTCGCGCGCCAGGAGGGTATCGCCTACCTGTCCGGCAACGGCACCAACAAGCCCTATGGCGTCCTCACCTACGTGGTCGGCGGCGCCAACGCCGCTCGCCACCCGTGGGGCGCCATCCCGGTGATCAACAGCGGTGCCGCCGCCGCCCTGACCGGCGATGGCCTCATCAGCCTGATGTACGATCTTCCGTCCGAGTTCAGCGCGAACGCGAAGCTCTACATCAACCGCCTGTCCATCGGCGCCGCCCGGAAGCTGAAGGATGGCCAGGGCAACTACCTCTGGCAGCCGTCCTACCAGCAGGGCGAGCCCCAGACCCTCGGCGGCGCGCCGGTGGTGGAGATCCCCGACATGCCGCTCGTGGCCGCCGGCAACATCGCCGCGCTCTACGGGGACATGGAGGCGACCTACCTCATCGTCGACCGCCTCGGCATCTCGGTGCTGCGCGACCCCTACACCAACAAGCCCTACGTGGCCTTCTACACGGTCAAGCGGGTCGGTGGCGGCGTCTACAACCCCGAGCCCATGCGCGCCCTCCAGATCGCGGCCTGAAGCCCAGTCACGGCGGCGGGCTGATCGCCCGCCGTCACGATCCATCCCCTCTCAGATCAGGAGGCCATCATGGCCGTGACCACCGATAGGGCGCCGGACGGCAAGCCGGCAGAGACCGCTGGCGCGAAGGCTGCGAACATCCCTGCAGCTACCAGCGTCGACACCTCCGGCGCGCCGCAGCAGGTCGTGCCGGACGTCGACATGAGCCATCCGGCCGTGGACGACAATCCGCGCGCCAACACCACGGTCGATCAGAACCGCATCGACTTCAACGATCCGACCCTGTCCGGCGCCGAGGCCGTCGCCCAGAACCTGCGCGAGCAGGGCATCGCGGTGGCCGAGCCGGCCGCCGACACGAAGGGCAAGAAGTAGGGCTCTTCAACCCGGAGGCGTTCGTCATGCTGAAGCTCTCGATCTCCTTGATCGCCGGCATCCTGCTGGCGCTCGTCTCCGGTGCCTCTGCACAGCAGGGCGCCTACCAGCCCTTCACGCAGGCCGGTGGGGCAGAGACGCCAGCCTACGTCATCCTCTGTGCGACGGGCGTGAAGCGGGAGGCCGCGCCCTGCGGTGGCGCGCTCACACCGATGACGGTGCTCTCGACGCCCTTCGTGCGCTCGGGCACGGGCGACCCGATCATCTTCGATGGCATCACCACCACGCCGAAGCAGTTCGCCATCACGAAGCCGGCCGACGCCACGTCCTATCGGATCGTGAACCCGTGCAACGTCGATATCCGGATCAGGAAGGTGTCGAGCGCCGCTGAAGCCGTGACGCAGACGACCGGCACACGCATCTTGGCCCGATCCTCGGAGACGCTGGGCACCAGCGAGCCCAAGTTCGTCTCCCTCATCACGACGGCCACTCCCAGCGTCGATTGCAACGTCGAACTTCAATATGGGCGGGGCGGCTGATGCGTGTCCTCTGGCTTCTCGCCTGCCTCAGCCTTGGCCTGATCTCGCCGGCTGAGAGCGCGCTTCGTGCCGCCAGCCCCATGGCGGGCGATGGAGTGCCGCGCGTCGCCCCGGCTGGTCCGCAAGGTGAACCTGGAGCGCCCGGGGCCGTTGGGCCACAGGGACCCGATGGGAGGCCAGGCGATGCAGGACCAAAGGGAGAGACTGGAGCAACTGGGCCAGCAGGTTCGGCAGGTCCAAGCGGTATCCCTGGTCCTCGCGGCGCAGACGGCGCTGCTGGTGATCGAGGCCCAGTTGGTTTGGCTGGACATGCTGGTCCGACCGGCCCCGCTGGGGAGCGTGGCCCTCAAGGATCGACTGGACCGGCAGGACCGGCAGGCGCGAACGGCGCGGCTGGTCCGAAGGGGGATACCGGAGCCGCTGGCCCGTCAGGGCCTTCGGGTGCTGTAGGGCCGACGGGCGCCCCGGGCCCGCAAGGCGCAGCCGGCCCGAAGGCCTCAACCCTCGTCTGCACGACCACCCTGGCGGACACCATCGCGATCGGCCTGTCCTCGGGCATTAAGTCGAAGACCGGCATCGCCTGCGCCGGCGCGCTGACCACTGACATCCTCGAGATTTATCCCACGACGCCGAGCAGCGTGCCCGAGGGCGTCGCCATCCACCACGCCTTCCCGACCGCCACGAACATCCTGCGGCTTGTCTACAGCGTGCCCCAGGTGGCGCTGCTGACGACGCTGAGTATCCCCGTGGCCGTCTACGCGGTGAACAGATGAGCGTTAAGACGGGTGCCTAGGAGGAGGTCTCCTGGCTGGCGACTTCCTGCTCGGGAGTAAATTCAACTTCGTCCTCATCGAGAAAGTCCAGAAGGTCTTCAGCTAGATCGTTGATCTGGTTTTCGGTCGCGAACACGCTGAAGATCTGTCCGTCATCAGCTTCCAACGTTAGTTCGTACCCACCTGGCACCTCTATCGTCCGAGTGCCGGCTAGGATTTTCAGCGAAGACATTGGCGCTCTCCGGCTTGGAATACGAAGAGCAACGCGCCGCGCATCTCATCGGGCCCCAAACGGGAACACCCAATGATCACCGCAGGCAGTATGCCGCGTTTGGCGCAAAATCTCTGCGGCTCATCGCCTACCTAGGAAGCGCAGATGACCTTGATCGTCGAAGACGAACTCGGGAAGAGTGGTCGCTGATGGACGACGTCGACATCACGATCCGTCGCGGGAACAACGCCCCGGCCGTAGCCTGGGAACTCGTGGACGAGAACGACGCCCCTCTGCTTCTGGCCGGACGCAGCTTGGTCCTTACCCTCAAGTGGGGCGGCGGGCGCATGCGCAAGGAAAGCACTACTGCAGACGGCTTCACGGTGGATTCAACGACCTCGACAGTGACGTGGACGCCATCGCTGGCTGAGAGCCGCGCGATCCCGCTGGGCCGGCTGAGCCGATACGAGATCGAGCTTCGCGACGGTGATCTTCAGATCACGATCGTCGCCGGCTCGGTGACGGGCGTCGACAGCCTCAACGACGACTGACGGCTCGACCGCAGACGACTCCCACCCTCAGATTTCTGGAGACAGGCCGTGCCCGGATTTTCGGACTACGTCGAGAACGCGACCCTGAATTGGCTGCGCGGCACCGCCATGCCGACCGCCCCCGCTGGGATGTTCGTCGGGCTGTTCTCGTCGGACCCGACGGACGCGGCCACGGGCGGGACGGAGGTCACCACCACCATCCGCGCGGCGGGACGCCCCAGCGCCACCTTCGGCGCGCCGAACGCCGCCGGAACGATCGCCAACACGGCGCTGGTCGATTTCGGCAGCGCTGCGGCACCGGCCACCGTCAGCCACTACGCGGTGTTCGACGCAGCGAGCGGGGGCAACAAGCTGTTCTCCGGCGCCTTGACGGCCTCGAAATCGGTGTCGGCAGGCGATCCCGTTAGCTTCGCCATCGGCGCCCTGACGCTGACCTCGGACTGATCTCAGAACCGGTCCCATAGCGCCTCCCGGCATGCAGTGATCTCAGCTAAACTGATGCCACCACACTGCGGGACTGCACACCTAGTCCTTACCGGCATGTGCTAAGACAAAACCTTCCGAGGGTACGGCCTCGGCTAGGTCACGGGCGTCTATTATTTTGCCATTAGAGAAAACGCGAAACAGCAGATGGTGAGACTATGGTATTTCAAGAATGGCTGATATGACCGGCTGTGCGCACGGCTACGCAGTGGGAAGTGTTGCAAATTTCCCTGCCGGCCAATTGATTCTGGAGATAGCGTGAAGCATCCATCTGGTATTAGGCCTATATACGACTTTGTGCTCCCAGTTTGTAATCTCAAATTCGAAAATGAAGTTGCTTTAGAAAGCAGTTCCTATCTTGCAGGAACAAGTTTTCTTATCGGAAAGAGAGGATTCGGTATCACCGCTGCACATGTAATAACTCAAACAAACGAGAATGAGAGGTTTGTAATAGTTAATCATGACGGGAAAGAATATGCCGTTCCTATTGGAGATGTTGAAGCGCACCCAACAGAAGACATTGCAATTTTTAAACTTGATGATTTGCCGGATGAGCGTGTATCCTACATAAAGATTGAAAATACTGAGGAGCACCCGCCTTGTGATTATATTATGTGGGGATATCCAGAAATAATTTCTGAAGAGGTTCAAAACATGCAGTTAGAAGATCATTTTCTAAAATTTAGACCAGATATAGTATGCTTCAAGGGATACGTTCGACGTAAGATAGACTTTTCCCCAAATCCAAATTTAAGTATGTATCAGGGAGAATGGTTTTTTGAAGTTAGTGATATTGGTGGTTCGTGCGTATCAGGATCTCCGTTATTCAAGTATGGCGACCAATCGAGAGTCATGGGCGTCTATATTGCTGAGTCGTCGTCTGGGAGAAAGTGTGGATATGCCACCGTTTTGGAGAGCTTGGCCGACTGGAGCCCCGTGCTGTTGGGAACAACCATAGGTGCAGAAGCTGCTTCTACGTCAGAACTGTAAGCCTCAAACTCGTGGCCAACAGATGCATTGAATTCTGTCTGGCAGGTAATGAGCCGCGTTTAAGCCTGATGACGAGGATCACGACGGCCGCGGCCTAGAGAAAGGCTTGAGACGAGTTCAGGGTCGCCTCAAAGTCCTTTTAGAGGCGGCGGTTGCGGCTGATCCAGCCGAAGAAACGCTCAACCACCCATCGGCGCGGATTCACGGCAAAGCTGACCTGATTTGGAGGCTTACGCACGATGTGGACGTTGATGATTGAGGCGGTCGCGGGTTTGTCGCCCGCGAACCAAGCATCTGCAAAAGCCCTTGCATTGGAGGTAAAATTTCGACCGACAGAAGCAAGGCCGGTACAGCTCCATTCCTGTCCTAGACGTTGGCCGACTTCGGATCAAGAACAAGTGCGCGTCCATCCGTATCGACGGACGCCTGACTTTTGCGCCCGTTGACCTTCTTGCCAGCGTAGTCGCAGCGCGGTCCGTCGCTCTCGGTGGTCTTGATGCACTGGCTGTCGAGCAACGCGGCTGTGGGTGAGGCTTCCCTTCCGACACGCTCACGGTCCGCCGTGACGAGGTTGTGGTTGATGAGAGCAAACAATCCATCATCACGCCAAGCGGCTAGAGTAGCCGAACGTAGTCGAGCGGGGCAGCAAGTCCTTCGGGATTAGCCGCCACGCGATGGCGCCGCGCGAGACCTAGAAGATCGCGTTCAGGATTTCTCGCGTCCTCCGGACGAGCAGGCGGCCATACGGCGCCGGCAGCGGCATCAAGAGGGCGATCACCGCCCACTCGGCATCCGTCAGATCGCTTTCATACCGCAGACCTGCACGCCTATGCCGCCGGCAGGTGGTCGGGGTTCACACGGCAGGTCCAGGTCAGTTCCAACCCCCTCTTGAAACACTGCCATCCCGGCCACTCAACCCCGAATCCCCGTATCGGACGAGATCTCAGGCCATGGCCGCCCTGACCACACATCGCATTCCAGTCCGGCTCGGTCCTGTCGTCCGGCGGGTGAAGGTTGCCGCGATCCCGCGTCTGGCGATCGGCGAGCTTGCAGCGGCCGCGCTCTGCCTCAGCATATCGGCCGGCGCCCTGTCGGTCGTGTCGTCGATCTCCGGCGCGGGCGTTACGACTTCTCAGGGTGGCGCGGCGCTCAGCGTCGGACGGCCGCTCTCCGCAACCAGCGCGGCGCTGGCATCATCCACCGGCGACCTTGCCGTGGCCCGAGGGCTCAACGCTTCGACACTTGCGGTGGCGCAAACGGCCGGGACGCTCCAGGTCGCCAACGGCATCAGCGGGGCGTCCTCTGCCACGTCGCAGGCGGCGGGTGCTCTCTCCGTACAGCGCAATCTCACTGCGGCCGCCAACGCGCAGAGCGCCTCGACTGGAGCGATCTCGGCGACCGTCAGCCCTTCGGCCTCAACGACTGCGCAGTCCACCTCGGCGGGGTCCGTGACGGTCGAGCGGTCGCTGGCGGGATCAGCTGCCGCACTGAGTGTGACGTCGGCGGTGCTGACGGTGTCCAAGGGCTTCGACGGCGCCAGCGCGGCAACCTCCACGACGGCGGGCGGTCTGACTGTGGCCCGACCTGTCGGAGCCAGCACGTCGGCGCTGTCCGTTACGGCGGCGGCACTCACAGTCACGAAGGGCCTCAGCGCGACGACCTCGGCTCCTGCCGTGGCCGGCGGGACGCTCACCGCAGGGGGCGGCGAGGACGCGGACGCGGCGGCCTACCTGAATGCGCAGACCACACCGCCGAGCAGCACCGAGCGGTCGCTGGTCGATGCACTGGTCCGGGGGCTGAAGACGGACGGCGTCTGGGCAAAGATCGACCGCCTATCGCTCCTTGCGGCCGAGACCGCGCAGGCCGCGCGCCTCTGCCTGCGGAACCCCGCCAAGTCGATGGCGGCGACGAACCTGACGGCATCGTCCTTCGCGGCAAGTCGGGGCTACACGGGCGACATCGCCGCGACGGGCTTTCTCGATTTCGGCGAGCCCTATCTGAACGGCGCGAGCATGTTCCAGCAGGACAGCGCTAGCGTCTTCGTCTGGTGCAACAACGCTGTCTCACCTGTGGTCGGCACCGGCACCGGCCGCGTGCCGCAGGTGGGCAATACGGGTTCGGCCCGCGTCTCGATCAACGTCTTGGGCGCGGCCGGCAACAACACTTGGCAGGTGAACGTCAGCACGGCCACCGCCTACACGGGCTCCGGCAACCGCAGCGGCTTCCGGTGCGCAGTTCGCCCCACGTCGGCGAATCAGCAGGTTTACACGAACGGGCAGCTGGTCTCCGACATCTCGTCGGCCTCCTCGACGCCCTCGACGACGAACGGCTGCTCGCACCGCTCCGCCGCGACCTACGGTGACGATCGCTTGGCTGTGATCGGCTACGGCGCCGCGCTGACGGCTACCGATGTCGCCAACCTGAACACTCGCCTCAACACCTACCTGACCGCCAAGGGAGCTGCCTGATGGCCAACAACTATCCGTACCTCGTCATGTCAGCGATTCAGGCCGCGCACATCCGCGAGGCCTCGGCGAACGACGAATACCGGCTCGACCCCCAGGAAGTGCCGGCCGGTCCTCACAAGGGCAAGTTCGTGCTCGCCGCCAAATTCAAGACCGCGCCCGAGTACCAGTCCCATTGGGACGCGCTGAATATGCTCACCGAGGTCTCGATCGACCGCGACGAGGCCTGGCCGCCGTCCGAAGAAGAGATGGCCATGCGCCCCGCCGCCTCGGAAGGCTGAACTGTGAGCGTCACCGTCATCACGCCAGCCACCACGAAGCGTCTCACGACGCTGGAGAATGTCCGCATGGACATTGGTGGTGCTATGGGTGATCCGACCGACCCGCAGGTAGACCGCTTCATCATCCAGGCATCGCAGCAAGCGGCGACCTACTGCCGACGGGCCTTCGGCCGGGAGACGGTTCGCGAGCGATTCGATCTGGCTTGCACGGGGGTTGTTGGCGAATGCGGCGGGATCTTACTCGACCGCTGGCCCGTCGTGTCCATCGCCAGCGTCAAGGTTGGTGGCATGCTCCTGGCCCCCGAGGCCTACGCCACCGACGGCCGGATGCTCTACCGGATGGAGGGCGATGACCGGCGGTGTTGGTATGGCCGGGACGTCGTCGTCCAGTATGAGGCTGGATGGCTTCTCCCGGGCGAGGCGCGGGCGGTCAATGGCATTGCTTCCACCGCCGAGGATCTGCCGGCCGACATAGAGCGTGCCGTCATTCAACTCGTCGCCGTCGCGATCTCGGCGTCGGGCCGGGACATGATGGTGAAATCGGAGGATGTCGAGGGCGTCGGCTCCACCTCCTGGTACGTCCAGGGGGCCAGTGCTGCCCTTCCTCACCCGGAGGCCGAAGCCACCCTCGGCCAGTACCGCCGGATGCTGTTCGCATGACGCCGGCCGCCGCCATCGCGGCTCTGGATCGCCAGATCTCCGCCCATGGGCAAGCCGTAACGCTCCAGCGGCTAAACCCCGCTTCAGCCTCAGGGCTGCGGGCCTTCTTCCGGGGCTACAAGCCTGACGAACTCGCTGGCGGCATCCAGCAGGGCGACAGTACGGCGGTACTATCTCCGACCGGGCTCGGGGCGCTGCCGAAGCGGCTCGACAGGCTGGATGTCTCCGGGCGCGTCCGCACCATTCAGGCGGTCGAGCCCGTCGAGATGAAAGGCGTGCTTGTACGCGTGAACCTCTGGCTTCGTGGCTGATGGCGCAGCGCCTTTCGCCGCTCGCTCGCGACATCGACCTCATCATCAGCGAAGAGCTTTCGCCCGACGTTCAGGTGCAGCGGTACGCGGATTTCGCGCGCGGCGTGCTGAAGGAAGGGCAGGAGGTCAATCGCCGGGCGCTCGGCTACGTGCCCGATCACGACACGTTCGTCGGCGGCGCTCAGGTCTCCAGCCTTGAGCGCCTGCGGATCTCGGACGCCATCACCTTTGAGTTCCACCTCCTACTCGACGTCATCCAGTGGATCGATGAGCAGCTGATCCTCCACTCCCCCGTGAAGAGCGAACGCTACGCGCGCAGCCACGCCTGGTTCGCTGACGATGTCGAGTTCCCCGATCCCAACAACCCGCCGCCGGCCGAGGCATACGTCGTTCTGAACGCGCAGCCCTACGCGAGGAAGATCGAGCGGGGCTTGTCTGCGCAGGCGCCGGAAGGCGTCTACCAAGCCGTAGCCACCCTCGCCAAGCGCCGGTTCGGCAACGTCGCCTACGTCGGCTTCTCCTATCGGTCGTTCCCAGGTGGGGCGATCGGCAAATGGGCCGGGTCGGCCTCGGCCGCGAAGCTGGCGCGCGAGGTCCGTGGCGGCAGCCAGAAGGGCCATGAGGACTGGCTTACCCGCCAGCCCGCCATCCTCATAGATCCAGGTCGCTGATCCATGCCGTTGAAGCTCGTCGTGGATGCCGTCGAGGGCAAGCTTGCGGCCGAATGGTCGAGGTGCCCGGTGTTCGGGGTCAACCTGCAGGGCGAGACGCCCGAAGACGCATCGAGCTTCATCCAGGTGTCCTATCCGGTTGCGAACGGCGAGCAGCTGACCATCGGCGCGCCGGGCGAGAACATCTATCGCGAGAGTGGGACCTTCCGCCTCGTCATCATGGCCGAGCGGGGCGCAGGCGTCGCTGAAGGCCTCGATTGGGCGGATGAGTTGGCCGCCATGTTCCGAGGCAAGGAATTCGGCGGGGTGCAGACCTTCGCCCCCTCCTCACCATCGATCGACGACCGAAACGACGAGGGCAACTATTTCGTCCTCTCCGTCGCCGTCGAGTACCAGGCCGACATCCTCGGCTGAGCGCGCGGGCGTCACGCCCTCTTCCAGGAGAATGCCATGACCATCGCAAGCGGCTCCAGCCGTCGGATCGCCTATGTGCCGGAGACCGTTTTCGGTACCACGCCGGCCACCCCCTCGTTCAAGACCTTCCGCGCCACCGGCGGCGGGCCGCGCACGAACAAGACGACCGGCACCTCGGACGAGATCCAGGCCGATCGTAATGTCCGCGATGAGTATCAGCTCGGCCAGGACGTCACCGGCGCCTACGACTTCGAGCTTACCTACGGGAACCTCGACGACCTCTTGGAGGGCGTCATGTTCAGCACCTGGGCGACCAACGTGCTGGTCAACGGCACCACGGATAAGAGCTTCACCTTCGAGGAAACCATCAACCTCGGCGGCGGCAACAAGTCCCTCTCGCGCTTCCTGGGCTGCGCTGTCAGCATGCTCAGCCTCTCAATCGCCTCACGTGCGGCGATCACTGGCTCTGCCACGATCATGGCACGCCAGGAGATGCTGGACACGGCCATCGTTGCCGGATCGACCTATGCGGCATCCGGCATAACCCCCGTGATGACGTCGTCGGCCAACGTCGCGGCACTGACGATCCCAGGCATCACGGCACCGCCGAAGGTGCGGAGCCTAAGCCTAGAGATCAACAACAATCTGCGCACGCGCCCGCTTGTCGGCAGCCTCTTCACGGACTCGTTTGGCTCCGGCCGGTTCGAGGTGTCAGGCACGATGGAGTGCTATTTCGAGACGAACGAGCTCTATCAGAAGGTGCTCGACCACGGCTCGTCGGCGCTCAGCTTCACCGCCGGCAACGCATCGGGGTCGAAGTACACCTTCAACCTGCCCAAGATCATCTTCGGCAACGGCGAGCGCCGGCCGGGCGGCAACAACGACGACGTGATGGTCTCCATCCCGTTCCGGGCCGTCTACGACCCGGGGATCTCGGCCACCCTCCAGATCACTCGTGGTGTCGCCTGATGAAGACGGTTCGCATCACCGAGACTTTCGACGGCTTCCCCAATGGGAAGGACGAGGTGCGCTTCACCAAAGGGGAGGAGCCCACCGTCTCCGTTGCTTTCGCCGACCTGATCGTCGGCAAAGGCTTGGCGAAAGAGGTCGCCAAGCCTGCCCCCGCCAGCAAGGCCGAGACCAAGGCCACCAGCAAGGAAGCGAACACGTGAAGCTCTCTGCCCTCAAGACCGATGTCGCCAAGCTCGAGGCCGGCCAGTGGGTCGGTGAGATCCCCGACATGGAAAGCCTAGAGCTCCATGTCCGAGGCCTCGGCAACACCGACTACAAGCGTCTCTTCGAGAAGAAGGCCGACGCGGTGCCGCGCGCGCGCAAGCTTCGCGGGCTGCAGCCGGACGATCGGGAGCGGATCGTGGGCGAGTGTCTGCACGAGGCAATCCTGCTCGACTGGCGCGGCCTGACGGACGAGGCCGGCTCGGCCATCCCCTTCACGAGCGAACTCGCGCAGGATCTCGTGACCAAGCCCGAGTACGCGAAGTTTCGCGCCGCCGTGGTCTGGGCCGCCAATCTCGTCTCCGAGGAAGCCGGCGAGAGCATCGAGGCCGGCGCAAAAAACTAAGGGCAGCCCTCCGTTGGCATCTCACCTGGGGTGAGAAGGCGGAGTGGCTGTCCGACATGGCCGAAGAGGAAGGCATCCTTCCGGCCGCCCTAGAGGCTCAGCCCGATATCCCAGAGCACCTGTCGTTCTTCTGGGACGCGTTCTGGGCACTGAACGGAGACCGACCGCTCGGCTTCGGTCTCCCGGGCCCGATCCTATGGGCCTCTATCGACCGGTTCGCTGACCGGGCTGGCGTCCTGGACGGCGACCAGTTCGGCCGCCTCGTCAGGTTCATCCGCGTGATGGACGGCGAGTGGCGGACTTACATGGCCGAGCAGATGAAGCAGAAGGACTGAGGCGTCAGCGATTGATCGTCGCCTTGTCCTCCAGCTGCCGGAAGCGCTGAAGCGCGCGTCTGCATCCTGCCTTGTTATCCCGGATCTGCCTCGCAGCGCCCATCTGCGCGGAATCGGCGTGCGCGGCCCGGATGGGACCTTCCAGCGGTGCGTTCGGCCCATCGGAAGCGAGGGCCATAATGCGCTGCCCTGTCGCGAGCGCCCGGTCCTTGTCGAGGCCGCATGCCGTTGCTGCGCCAATCGTCTCTCCGCTCTCGCGCGCAAGCTTGAACCCCAGGGCCTCAAGCTGTGCCGCTGCTGGTGCGCACAAACCGTAAGCCGACGCCAAGAGAACGAGCACCCGTTTCAGCATCCAGTTCTCCTCCTCGCGGCCCGACGACCCCGCCACCGCACATCACGGGTAACGCATGCCCACAATCGAAACCATCCGGCGCATCACGACGCAGGCTCGCACCGAGGGTGTTGAGGCTGCGGCCTCAGCGCTCAACAAGCTCGCTGCGTCCTCGGATGGGGTCACGGTTGCTACCGATCGCCAGGGGCGGGCGATGCTGTCTAACCAGGCGGCAATTGATCGGGCCTCGCGTGCATACGAGCCGATGTACGCCGTTCAGCAGAAGCTGGTCGGCCTGTCGAAGCAGCTTGAGATCGCTCAGGCGACTGGGCGCATCTCGCAGGAGGCGAGCACCCGTTTGTACGATCAGGCCGTCGATAAGCTGACGGGCTACACGCGGGCGCTGGAGCAGGCTGCTCGCGCGGAGATCCAAGCGCGTGCGGCGCAGGCTTCAGCGGCTCAGGCGACCGCTGGTGCCAATCAGCAGGCCATTAACCAGCGCCTTGGCGTGCAGCCTTCATCCGGCATCGTGTCCCGGGCCGCCGACTTCGAGGCCGCCGCCGCAAGCGCCGATCGTCTGCGTGCGAAGTACAGCCCGCTGTTCGCAGCCCAGACCCAGTACCGCAGCACGCTGACGGAAATCTCCGATGCCGCGAAGGCTGGCGTGCTTTCGGAGGCAGAGCGTGCCGCGGCGATGATGAAGACGAAGGACGCCTTTGCAACGCAGGTGAAGGCGATCCGCGAGGGCAACGCCGCAGTCCAGGCCGGGCGGCTGCGTGGCGATCAGGTCCAGAACCTGACTGCGCAGGCCATAGACGTCGGCGTGTCTCTGCAGGGCGGTATGAACCCGCTGACGGTGCTGATGCAGCAGGGCGGGCAGATAGCGCCTATCTTTGCCGGCCCCGGCGGGGCCAGCGTAAAGGGCGCGCTTGGGCAGGCGGGCGAAGCGGTCAGCGGGTTTCTCACCAAGATCGGGCCGGTTGGCTTGGCCATCGGCGGAGTGACCGCCCTGGCCGTCACGGGCGCCGCAGCGATCCTCTCCTACGCGTCGTCCCAGCGAGAGCTTGACCGGGCTCTGTCAGGTGCTGGACGCGCCTCGGGCGCGACCGCTGGGGGCATCAACGCGCTTGCGCCTGGGGCCGCCCAAGCAGCTGGTGTGTCAGTTGCGTCCGCCCGGGAAATGGCGGGCGCATTCGCATCCACCGGTCGGATCGGCACGGAGATGTATGCTGGGCTGATCAAGGTCACCACCGATTACGCGCGCATCACCGGAACGGACGCGACCGACGCGACGAAGGAATTCGCCGATGCATTCGCCGATCCAACGGCTGGCGCTCTGGCGCTGAACAAGACGCTCGGCTTTCTCGACTTCACCATGCTGGAGAACATCCGGCGCATGCAGGAGTCTGGCGACCGCCTGGGTGCTCAGAAGCTCTTTATGGAGGGTGTCGCGTCCGCAACGGCGGGGGCGAGCTCAAAGCTCAGCTTCTTTGCGAGGGAGTGGCAGGAGTTCAAAACCAACACCTCCAACGACGTAGATGCGATTGGCGGGTTCTTGTCGAAGGGTCTCGGGTTCGACGATGCGGAGTCGCGCCTCAAGACCCTGAAGGGCCAGTTGGCATTCCGCGAGAGCGGCAACCTGCTGGGCAAGGCGCTCTCGTTCGACATCCCTGGAATTAAGGCCCAGATCGCGCAAGTCGAGGCTGAGGTCGCGAAGGCTGCAGCAGCAAGCGCGAAGAGCGCGACGGCTCAGCGGAGCCTTGAGGTAGGCTCCCAGGTGAAGGCGCTCAACCCGATGAGCAGCGCGCTGCAGCAGTTGGAGAACAAGGCCAAGGATTTCCGGAAAGCCCTTGAGCAGGATGGCGTGTCCGACCCGCTCAACGCGATCCAGCGCGCAATGGATGGCCTGACCCGGGCCGCCAAACAGATGCGCGAAGACATGGCGGCTGGCGGCGCGGCTTTCGCCGATGCCGTGCGCGCAGCGGAGTTCGGAAGGCGGACCGACTCCTATGCACCTACAGCTCTCAGCGTCGCGCAGATCAACGAAGCTCAAGACGCCAAGAAGCTGACGGCCCTACGGGAGTCGATGAACGATAACGACCAAGCGATGTACGAGAAGCGCCTCGCTTCTATCGAGGCCGAGCGGAAGCTCCTCCTAGAGACGCAGCAGATCCGTCAGGTGAACGAAACGTCGAGTGGCAGTGGCCGCTATGCTCGCGGTGTTGGCCAAGTACCCGAGCAGTACCGCCAATTCTACATCAACGCATCAAACGCCACAGGCGTGAACGCGGATCTTCTCGCCTCGCAGGGGTATCAGGAGAGCCGGTACAATCCCCGAGCCGTGTCTCCGGTCGGCGCGAAGGGTATCGCTCAGTTCATGGACCCGACGGCGCGCGGTATGGGTCTCGCCGATCCGTTCGACCCCGAGACGGCCATCATGGCGCAGGCCAAGCTGATGGCTCAGCTGTTGAAGCAGTACAATCAGGACGAGGTATCGGCGCTCGTTGGCTACAACGCCGGCACCAGAACCCGCGAGCGCTTCCAGGCTTCGGGCCGTGACACTGCGGTCCTTCCCGACGAAACCCAGAAGTACATCAAAGCGATTATGACCCCGCCGCCGAACGCGGAGGCGCTCGTCAAAGCTGAGGTGGACCGCAATGCGCAGCTGGACCTTCAGATAAAGAACCTTGAGACCACCAATCAGCTATACGGCAAGAACGGCCAGCTTCTGGAGGTCCAACTTGGCGTCAACCAACGCTTTACGGAGGAGCAGCAGAAGGGCGTCACGATCACCGATGCTTACGCCGCAAGCATCCGAGCGTCAGAGGCAGCCAAGGCCCAGGCAAATGCCGACCTAGCAAATACGCGGGCAGGTCGCGACTTGGAATTTGACCGAGATCAGATCGGCCGTAGTGCCGGTGAACAGGGCAGCTTCAGTCGGGCGCGGTCGATCTATGGTGACACGACCTCCACCCGCTCCCAGGCCTACATCGAGCAATCGCAGATCAACGACGGTCTGAAGGCTACCCGCGACCTCGCTAATAGCACGTTCTCGGGCATGCTCGGCGACCTGCGCACCGGCACATCGCTCGTTTCCACCATGGCGAACGTCACCAACCGGTTCGCCGACAAGCTGGTCAGCCTGGCCTCGGACAAGGTCATCTCCGGCCTGTTCGCCGGGGCCGACAAGAGCGGCGGCGGCATCACGGGGTTCTTCGCCTCCCTGTTCGGGTCGGGCACGGTCAAGGGCTTCGATGCGGGCGGCTACACCGGCATGGGCCCGCGCCTGGAGCCGGCCGGAGTTGTCCACCGCGGCGAGTACGTCTTCGACCAGGACTCTGTGCGGCGCCTCGGCGTGAACACCCTGGAGGCCATGCGGTCGTCCGCGAAGGGATACGACACCGGAGGCTACGTCGGGGTGACCCCGCAGGATATGCGGGCGGCCCGCAGCGCGGCCAACACCAACCCTCCTCAGGCCCCGGCGAACATCGCCGTCTACAACAACTCGTCGGCTCAGGTTGAGGCGAGAGAGGTCGACGACGGCCGCGGAGGCCGCCGGCAAGAGGTCGTCATCACCGAGGCCACCGTCCAGGGCATCAACAGCCCCCGTGGCCAAGCCGCCCTCAACCGCCGCAAGTTGGTGTCTACGTGATCCCCTACTGGCCCGCCGATCTCCCCCAGCGCTTCCAGCGTGACGGCTATAGCCGCGGATTCGCTGATGGCCGCCTGAGCACCCCAATGGAGGCCGGTCCGCCGAAGACACGGCGCCGGTTCTCCTCTGCCATTAAACCGGTGACGGTGACGTTGGACGAGCGCGAGGATGCGTTCGCTCGGCTTGAGCGCTTTTACGAAGAAGAGGTGGCGGGCGGCTCTCTGCCGTTCCTCATCCCCGATCAGACACGCGATGCCCTGCCTCTGATGGTGGCGCCCGGTATCCCTCTTCTGGATGAGCAGGGCCGCCCACTGCTGAACACGGCATGGTGGCTGGTCATGTTCGGCGGCAATCTGCCGACCCCGCAGGACCGGGGCGGCGGCTGGTATCGATCCACCTTCAGCTTGTCGGTCCTACCCTGATGGGACGCCTCGTCTCTCTCACGGTACGGGCTGCGGCGAACGCCGAGCACACGGACCAGATCCCGGTGGTCCTGGTGACGA
Organism: Methylobacterium sp. FF17; assembly: GCF_025813715.1. NCBI lineage: Bacteria > Pseudomonadati > Pseudomonadota > Alphaproteobacteria > Hyphomicrobiales > Methylobacteriaceae > Methylobacterium > Methylobacterium flocculans. Next base: position 3,327,885 of record NZ_CP107532.1, on the reverse strand, counting down.
TCCGGCACCCGAGCCTGTCGGCGCCGGCCTACCTCTCCAGCGATCCGACCGAGCGCATCTCGGCAGACCCGCTTCGCTACGGCACCCGCCACAAGGGGCAGGTCTACGATTTCGTCCTGATGGGCACCGTCCTGCCGGACGACGAGAAGGACAGTCCGCCCAAGGCGACGCTGGCCTTCGAGAACGTGGATGCGGACATGGCCAAGGCCATCCGCTCCATCACACCGGGCACCTACGCGACGGTCGACTACATCGTGGTCCTCGCCGGCACCCCCGATATCATCGAGGCTCGCTACACCAACCTGCGCAGCGTCCGTGGCTCCTACGATGCAGCGCAGGTCTCGCTCGACATCTCGGCCGAGCCGCTGACCGCCGAGCCTTGGCCGGCCGGGCGGCAGACGGTGAGCCGGTTCCCGGGGCTGTTCGCGGCGTGACCCGCACCCAAGGGCGGCTGGTGACTCTGGCAGCTCTGGCGTTCGCCTGCATCCTCGGCCCGACCGCCATCCCCGGCACCGCTGCCTGCCTCCTCCTCGTCCTCATCTTCCGCAAGGGCATCCTCTGATGCACTGGTCCGCCCCCTACGTCGGCCTGCCCTGGCAGGAGAAGGGCGACACCCACGAGGGCGTCTCCTGCTGGGGCCTCGGCGTCCTGATCTACCGTGAGGTCGCCGGCGTCACGCTGCTGACCTACGCGGAGGCCTTCGCGACCTCGGCCGAGCGCGCGGAGATCGCCGCCATCATCGACGGCGCGACGAGCACGTGGCCCTGGAATCTCGTCGTGCCGGGCCAGGAGCGCGACCTTGACGTGGCGATCTTCCGGCGCGCCGGCATGGACACCCACGTCGGCATCATCTGCGAGCGCGGGCGCATGCTCCACATCACCCACGATCAGGAGAGCGCGATCGTCGACTATCGCTCGGGGCGCTGGGCTCACCGGCTGGCGGGCGTCTACCGTCATGCCGACCTCATGGAGCGCCGCTTTGGCCTCTGACGTCGCCATTCTCGCGCTGCCGCATCTCGACCCGTCGTTCGGGCGCATCGAGGCGCGGGCGCTGCCGGGGTCGTCCATTGCGGATATGATCGCCTGTGCGCTGCCGCAGGCCGTCGGCACGATCCGCGAGCGGCTGCGCGTCACCATCGGCGAGCACGTCATCCTGCCGGGCTTGTGGCATGCCGTGCGGCCGAAGGCGGGCACGCAGGTCGTCATCCGGGTCGTCCCCGGCGACGACGTGCTCCGGAACGTGCTCACGATCGCGGTGACGGTGGGCGCACTCGCTCTCGGGCAGTTCTATGCCCCGGCGCTGGCCGGGTCTCTCCTCGGCTTCGGCGGCGCGGCCTCCGGAGCGCTGACCTCGACGCTTTCGGCTGCCATCACCGGTTCGGCCTTGATCGCCGGCACGCTGCTGGTGAACGCGCTCATCCCGGCGCGGACGAACGGCAAGGACACGCCGACCTACGCCATCCAGGGGCTGCGGAATCAGGCGACCCCCGACGGTGTCGTGCCGTCCGTGCTCGGCTTCCATCGCTATGCGCCGCCCTACGCCGCACTGCGTTTCACCGAGGCCGTGGGCGATGACCGCTACGTCACGGCCGCGTTCTGCTTCGGCTATGGGCCCGTCGCCATCCGGAACCCCAGGATCGGCGAGACGCCCATCGAGAAGTTCAAGGACGTGCAGATGGAGCTGCGCGAGGGACGCGCCACGGACGAGCGACTGGCTCTCTACCCCAGGCAGACATTGGAGGTGCCGCTCTCCATCGAGCTGAAGAAGGACGGCCCAGCGGGCGGCCCCCAGTCGCGCTTCACCGCGCCGGACGCCTCGGACTGCTCCATCGACATCACCTTTCCGGGTGGCCTTGGCGGCTTCAAGAAGGACGGCGGGAGCGTCAGCGTGCTGATCGATTTCACCCTGCGCTACCGGCTCGTCGGCAGCGAAGAGTGGAATTTCTCCGGGACGATCTCCGTCACCAGCAAGAAACCCGGCAAGCCCCTCACGCGCACCTTCACCCTCGGCCTTCCGGTTCGCGGCCGCTACGAGGTCGAACTCACCCGGCTCGCCGACGACCACGAGGACCAGGACCAGTCGGGTAAAAGCATCCAGCGCACCTCGCGTTCGGCCTGGTCGGCGCTGCGCTCGTTCCGGCCCGAGTACATCGTCAACTTCGACCAGCCGCTGGCTCTGGCGGCCGTCCGTATCCGCGCGTCGGGCCAGCTGAACGGCACCCTGGACGAGTTCAACGCCGACCTCTTCTGCATCTGCCCGGACTGGGATGCGCCCTCGCGGGCTTGGGTGACGCGCGAGACACAGAACCCGGCCTCGCTATTCCGGCACGTGCTGACCGGCCCGGCCATGCGCTACCCGTTCAGCCTCGACGAAGTCGGCGCCCTCGAGGATTGGCACGGGTTCTGTGTCGCGAAGGGCCTGACCTACAACCGCGTCCACGACTATGAGGCCTCCGTCCTCGACGTGCTCTCCGATGTGGCGGCCGCCGGCCGGGCCAGCCCGCACGACAGCGGCGAGCGTTGGGGTGTCGTCATCGACCGCATCCTCGATACCGTCACCGCGCACATCAGCCCGCGCAATTCCTGGGGCTTCCAGGGCGAGCGGCCCTTCGCCAAGTTCCCGGATGCCTTCCGGGTGTCGTTCCTCGACGAGACCAACGGCTACGCCAAGGCCGACCGCATCGTGCCGTTCCCGGGCTTCGCGGGCGACCCGAAGGTGGTCGAGAAGCTGGATCTGCCGGGCGTCACCAGCCCCGCCATGGTCTGGAAAGAGACGCGGCGGCGCCAGTACGAGCTGATCCACCGGCCCGACACCTACACGGTGAACCAGGACTTCGAGGCGCTGGTGGTCGCCCGCGGCGACCGGGCCCAGCTCAGCCACGACGTGCTCGACCGGACGATGGTCGCGGCTCGGGTGAAGACCGTCATCGGCAACAGCGTCTACCTCGACGAGTCCGTGATCTTCGAACCCGGCCTGGCTTACGCCTGCCGCTTCCGGCGGTCTGACGGGGCCAGTCTGGTCCGTGCGGTCGGCGGCTTCGGCGAGACCCAGGTGGTCACCTTGAAGGGGGCAGGCGACGCGCCGGAAGTCGGCAATCTCGCGTTCTTTGGCCCCGGCTCGGAAGAATCCTTCGCCTGCACCGTGAAGGGGGTCGAGGCGATGGAGAACTTCACCGCCCGGCTGACGCTCGTCGACCACGCTCCGCAGATCGAACAACTGGTCGACGCCGAGGTCCCGCCGCCCTGGAGCGGGCGCTCGGGGTCTGAGGCTCAGCAGAACACTGATGCGCCGGTGGCCCCCATCATCACCGGCGTCGCTTCCGGGCGCGAGGCGGCCAGCGTCGCCACGGATGCCGTGCCATATCCAGTGGTCGTATTGCTCCAGCCGAACCCGGCCGGAACCGTCGCCATCGCCACCTACGAGGTGCAGAGCCGGATCGGCGGAACGACCGCCTTCGCATCGACGACCGCCGAGGCGGGAAGCGGCGCAGTGCTCCTGCCGGGCTACGCGAAGGGCAACGACATCGAGTTCAAGGCGCGCGGGATCTCGGCCCTTGGCACGCTCGGCGAGTTTACCCCCCTGATGACCCACGTGGTGGCGTCCACGGACCCGATCGGCCCCGTGGCGCCAGAAGGCCTCGCAGCCGTGCCTCAGGCAGGCGGGGCGCGAGTGACGTGGAGAAGCAGCGCCAGTTCGAACAACGCCGCCTCGCAGGTCTACGTGGCGACCGGCACCGGCACCTCGTTCTCGGCCGCCAGCCCCTACGGTGATCCGATCGCCAGCGGCCCGAACGTTGGCCTCTCGCTAGATCTCGCCCTCGACCCGGGACCGTACAGCATCTTCGTCGTAGCGCTCGATAACGATGCGCCGCCCGTCGCCTCCATCCCGCGCGGCCCGGCCAACGTCACCGTCGTCTGACACCCAGGCCTCTCGGCCTTTCTGAACCGTCCGATCTGACAGGGCCGCGCAAGCGCCCTCTCCAGTGCTGGGAATCAACCGCATGGCCGAGAACGGCATCCGCACGCCTAACGTCCCGCTCGGGGCCCTGATCGAAGTTCTCGGGCACGCTGATGCGGGCGGCGGGACGCGGGTCCTTGCTCGTGCCAGCGTCAGCGCGCTGGCTGATGCCGTGCGCGATGTCGTGTCGGGCGATCCGTCCGGAATCGCCAGCCTTCGCAGAGAGCTCAACGCGCTGGCGAACGTGGTCGGCGGCAAGCAGGGCGCCTTTGATCTTTCGGCGCTCCAGGCATCCATCGCGGCGGCAATCGCCGCCGTTGACGGCAAAGCCTCTCGATCAGAACTGACCGATCTCCTCCAGCGCATCCTGCGCATCAACGCGGGCCTCTACCCGGCGCTGCGGCCGGGCGACAACCCGAGCGCCTTCAGCGGGTCGTTCGACAAGGGCAACCCGGACGATCTGGCCCCACTCTCCGATGTGGCTTACCCGCTGCAGGTAGTGGACGATGGGCTCGGCCGCGACCTGTTCGCCACGCGAGAGATCTGGGAGCGCGCCCTTCATCCGGTGGGGGGCGGCGAACTCTGGCGCGCCCGCTGGAACTACCGGCGCCGGGTCAACCCGACCGACCCTTCGAACGACAGCGTTCAGCGCTTCGTGTTCTGGTACGGTCCCGACCGGAGCCCTCTGAGCGCGACCGAGGTCGGGTCGGAAGCCCCGAGTATCGCCAGCGGCTCGCGCGCCTTCTCGCAGATCATCGGCTCCAATCTGGCCATCGAAGGCGCGCTGGAGCCCCCGCCCGGGGCGGCGTACTTCCGCATCGGCATTCGCGCCTACGGCCTCGAGCAGCGCACGACGGTGACCGATCTCGGCGCGGTCGAGATCACCGACGCGTTCCAGCTCCTGCTCGGCCTCATTCCCCCGGACAGCGTCCCGGCGCTGGCTGCCGCGCTGTCCGAGGAAGTGCGCCGCGCCACAGGGGTGGAGGAGGCGCTGCGGCTCTACGCCCAGGCGGTCAACTCGAAAGCCGACGCTCTCCGCTTCGAGGTCAACGACGCCACCGATACGCTGGGATTCGACAGCCTTTCCGCGCGCTTCGATGCCGTTACCGGAACAGCGAAGCGCGGGGCAGATGGCGTCGATGTCCTGAGCCCTGGCCAGGGCCGGCGGCTGCGGCCCTACCTCGGCCGGCGGCGCTCGCTGATCGACGGGAACGTGGAGGCGACCGGCGCCTACCAGGCTCTCTCGATCCCGATCGTTGTGGATCGACCGATGATCCCGCCCTACGCCTTCCGCGTCTACATCCCCGGAATGTCGGGCCTCGCCCGCCTCGCCCTGCTCATCAATCGCGGAACTGTCGCCAACGCGCAGGACAACGGCTTCACCGGCGTCGGCGCTCTGCAGAATGACTACCTGAACCGCTATCCCATCGCCGATGTCGCGGATGACGCGACCTTCGATGGTGCTCAGAGCGCGACCTTCGTGCTCGGCGCCGATGCTCCGACCTTGCTGCCGGGCGTGGCCTACTTCTTCGTGGTGACCGGGGACGGCTCGAACATCGCATGGGCCAACGCCGCCGTGCCGCCCGCCGGCTCGACGCCGCTGCAGCGGGGCTTCTTCCAGGTGAATGGCGGCTGGGCCCCGGTCGGCCCCTCCATTGCCATCGCCTACGACTTCTTCGAGAGCGTATCCGTCCCGCAGAAGGAGACGCTGACCCCGAAGCTGCTGGCGCTGACCGAGGACAAGCCGTCCGTCCCATACTGGCCGAACCTGGCCTACCCGCTCCAGAAGCTGACCATCGAGATCGCGGGCCAGCCCATCGTCATCCCGGCGCAGACGCTGAACTTCGTCACCCCCGGCACGAACGGGGTTGCCGCCTACACCACCTACCTCGGCGCGGGGAACTACACGCTCAACCACCGCGGCATCGTGGCGGGCTCGGAGACCGTGACGCTCAACGGCTCGGCGCGGGTCCGCGATACGGACTACACCATCGACTACGTGCTCGGCACGATCCGGTCGCTGAAGTCGGGCCTGACCGGGAACCCGAGCATCACCTACACCGCCGCACTGGAGCGGCTGGACTACGTCGTGGTCGACTCCGAGACCGGCACGCTGTCCATCGTCAGGGGCACCGAGCGCGGCGCCGACACCGTCGAGTATCCGCCGGCCGTGCCGCTGAACGCGATGCTGCTCTACGCCGCCCACGTCACCACCACCTCGGTCGAAGTCACCCGGGCGGGCTGGTATCACAAGAACATCCGCGTCGGCCGCTCGACGGAAGCGCTCGATTGGGTGTTCCAGGCCAAGCAGGAGCTGGCCCCGATCCTCGGCGCGATGCGGCGCCGGGCTTCTCTACGGGTGCTTGGCGACGGCGACAGCACCGAAGCACAGGGCAACGGCAACGGCGACACCGAGTGGTACAATCCGTTCAGCCCGCTCCGTGGCATCCTCGGCTATTGGGACGCGGGCGGCCTCGCTGCTGATACCCTCGCGGACCGGTCCATCCTGCCGCTCTACGATCACGGCGACGGAGCGGGGCTCTACCACACCCACATCGGCACCACCTGGTCGGTGGTGGAGGCGATCGAGGAAGCCGGCTGCTTCGTCACGGCCGGCAACCTCGCGATCGGCGGCACGGACTCCAGCGACACCTTCACCGACCGGCCCAACATGCGCTTTCCGGCGCGCATCGCGGCCGCGCTGTCCTTCAAGGCCGACCTCGCGATCATCAGGACGGGACGAAACGAGAGCGGGAAGCGCTCGACCTACGGCAACCTCTGCGACCTGATCACGAGGCACAAGAAAAACGTCTCCCTGGTCTACGTCATCGGCATGTCGACGGTGCCCAAGCGGCTGGCCTCGACCACGGCGGATCGCGACGCCTACACCGCGCACGCCCTCCAACAGGCGGCCAAGGATGCCGGGGCGGCTTACTGCCCGCTGCACCTGCTCGGCAACGCCGACGACAATTACGGAGGCCTGATCCAGCCGCGCCGGACCACGGCCTGCCAGAACCGGATCAACCATCCGGGCCCGGCGCAATCCAAGCGCGAGGGCGCGTTCGCGGCCCTGCCGTTCATCTTGTGAGGAGGACCGGATGACGGTCAAAATCCAGTACTTCGGCGTCGACGCGCGGGGGCAGCGCCGCCCGTTTGGAGGCGACCGGATCGCAACGGGCGCGGCAGCCGTGGCGAGCACCAACCCGGTTCCGGCAGCTCCCGCCTCGGGCGTGGTGATCGCCCGGCTTCTCAGCGATGCGCCGGCCAAGGTGCACTTCGGCTCGCCGCCGGACACCGCCTCGGCCTCGGCCGTGATCGTGCGTCCGGATGCGCCGGTGGAGATGGTGGTGACGCCTGGGCATCGACCGGCGGCCATCACGACCGTGGACGCGGCCGGCGCGACGGCGCTCGGGCTCGGCACCGGCAACAGCCCTGCCTTCGCCGGCCTCTCGCTCGGCTCGGGTGGGCGGACCTACAGCTATGCCAGCGGCCTCCTCACGCAGAGCTACAGCGACAACTCGCTGGCAACCGTCCAGCGCATCCAGAACCTTGGGCTGACCGCCGCCGGGCAAGGGATCGGCTGGGATTTCTACCTCGGGCGCACGGCCCCCGGGATCTTCTCGGGCCGCATCGCCCTGACCAACACGGGCGACTATTCGAGCGCCGCCACCTCCTCCAGTGCGTGGACCTTCATGTCCATGGCAGCGTGGAACATCGGCGCGGCGATGACCCTCGACCTGGTGAGCGGGAACAAGAGCGGCACCCACTTCCTGCCGGGCGGTGACAACCTCCTCACGCTCGGCTCGGCCTCGCTCCGCTGGAGTACGGTCTATGCCGGCAGCGGCACGATCAACACCTCGGACGCCCGGGAGAAGACCCCCGTCGTGCCGCTGGAGGAGCGGGAGATCGCGGCTGCCAAGGCGCTGGCCGGAGAGATCGGGCTGTTCCAGTTCCTGGATGCCTGCGCGCTCAAGGGCGACGGCGCACGCCGCCACATCGGCATGACGGTCCAGCGGGCCATCGCGGTGATTGAGGCGCACGGGCTCGACCCGCTCGCCTACGCCTTCATCTGCCACGACACCTGGGAGGCGGTGCCCGCCCGCGAGGCTGTCTTCCAGGACGTGCTGGGCGAGGACGACGAGCCGACGGGGGAGACCTTCATGGTCGCGCCAGCCACGCCCGAGATCCCGGCCGGCGACCGCTACGGCTTCCGCGCCGACGAGCTGATGCTGTTCCTGGCGCGCGGGTTCGATGCGCGCCTCGCCGCGCTCGAGGCGAAGGCCGCCTGACCTTCCGCTCGCTGCGCCACCCGGCCCGAGCCCTCGACCCTCGACAATCTGGAGACCCACCATGGCTCGCGCCCTGATCGCTGCCGCGCTCCTCTGCGCGCTGGCCTCTTCAGCCATGGCCGCCCGCCACCGCGCCGTCTGCGTGACCGTCGCCATCGAGGGCATCCCGTCCCTCGTCTGCGCCCGGCCTGCGCGCCGCCGCTGACCCTTCCTCACACCGGAGATCCACCATGACGATCGCTGAGATCCAGCGCGCTCTCCTGGCGCGCGGGTATGACCTCGGGCCGGCCGGCGCCGATGGCGATGCGGGGCCGAAGACCATCGCCGCCGTGACGGCCTTCCAGCGCGCCGCCGGCCTCGTCGCAGACGGGATCGCCGGGCCGCTGACGCAGAAGGCCCTCGCCACGGTCGATGTGTCCGAGAAGAAGGCCGAGCCGGATCAGCCCGGGTGGCTGACGCTGGCGGCGGCCATGCTCGGCGTGAAGGAGGGCCCCGGCGCCGCGAACAACGCCCAGGTGGTGAAGCTGTTCGCGGACGCGGGCTTCCCGGGCATCAAGACCGATTCCACCGCCTGGTGCGCGGCCTTCGTGAACGCCATGCTGGAGCGCGCAGGTCACCGCGGCTCACGCAGCCTCGCGGCCCGGAGCTTCGAGAATTGGGGCATCGGCTTGAAGGAGCCGGTCCTGGGCTGCATCGCCACCAAGAAGCGGGCGGGCTCATCCTGGCAGGGCCACACGGGTTTCGTCGTCGGGGCGGACAAGGATCAGGTGTTCCTGCTCGGCGGGAACCAGAGCGATCAGGTGTCGGTCGCGGCCTTCAAGCGCTCGGAGATCGTCGCCTTCCGCTGGCCGGCCGACATGCCGATCCCGGCGGCGTCCAGACTGCCCACCACCGTGGCGGGGGCGCGCTCCGGCGTGTCGGAAGCGTGATGGCTGAGGATCGGCGCCCGCTCTTCCCGGCCGCGCCCCGCCGCGCCGCCGGCCTCCCGCCGCAGAAGCTGCTCGACGCGCCGCGCTACCCCGAGAACCCGTCCCCGTGGGCGCGCCTCGGCCGGTGGCTGTTCGACCGCATCACCCGGCGCTGAGGGAAGCGGCCAGAGAGTGGTCGGTTTCCCCCCTGGCCGCCCCAATCGCTCCGCGCTGGGCCGCGGACCGCTGCGATCACCCTAAACCGCCATCGCTTCGCGCTTCCGTCAACCACCACCCGCTCCGAGCCGGCCGGACGCCGCGCACCCCCAACATCGAGAGACCATCATGCGAGAGATCACCAGCCACCGGGTGAACCCGGCGAATGACACCCTGACGCTTAAGGTCTTGGACTCTTCGGGCGCCGGAGGCGCCCACCATCTCTACGAAGTGGAGGGCTTCGACTATGGGACGAACCCCTCAGCGGCAGAGCACAAAGTGGGCGGCAACGCCCTTCTCGTGTTGTTTCAGAACGGCCCGATCGCCGAAGTTGGCGTGAACGGCGTCACGCAGGAGGTGTTGCTGGCAATCGTCGCCGACCGCCTCCAGGCGTTCCAAGCCGGCCCCTACGCCTGTGCCGAGAACGCTGAAGCGTTGAAGCACGTCGAAGCTGCACAGGAAGCGCTCCTGTCCCGTACTCGCGCGCGCATGGCGCGCGGCGTCGAAGGCACGCATCAAGTTTGAGTCCGTATTGCCTTCGCGCGGCGCTTTAACTCTCGCTCGATGGCTTCTCGAATCAGCGAAACCCGATCTTCGCCAGGAGCCAGAGCGGCATCCAAGCGGGCGGTAGTTCCCTCAGCCAGCGGTAATCGCAGGCTCTCAGCCCAAAGCTTCTTCCGACCCATGCGGGGACGGGTGCCTGAAAACTCAATCTGCGTCAAAGCGACCTCGTATCGTGTACACGCTTTGACCTCGTATCATGGACACGGTATTCCTTCAATCGTGTACATGATACGGAGACCCAGATGCCGGACAAGCGATACCGCCCGCCCTTGATCGAAGACGGGGTTGCCAAGATCATCTTGACGCAGGGGCAAACTGCCATCGTTGACGTTGGGTGCTTGGCCCTTGTCTCGGGCGTGAATTGGCAAGCGGTCCCATCTGCGATCGGGCACTACGCCGCTCGATCTGAGCAGCGGGATGGGCTTGTGTCGCGCGTCTACATGCACCGGCTGATTATCGGTGCATGTAAGGGACAAGAAGTCGATCACATCAACGGGGACAAGCTGGACAACAGGACTTGCAATCTTCGCTTTTGCACGAGTACGCAGAACAAGGCCAACATTCCTCGCTATAAGAACAACAACAGCGGCTTCAAAGGCGTCCACTGGGACAAGAGATGTCGCAAGTGGGCGGCAACCACAACCGTCGCCAGCCGGCGCAAGCTTCTTGGATTTCGAGAAACAAGAGAAGAAGCGGCGGCCCTGTACCAAGAAGCCGTGATCAAAATGCACGGCGGGTTCGCCCGCTTTACATAACAGCCTGCTCATACTGGAAGGTTTTTGAAATGACCCGCATGCTTCTGCTCGCGGCGCTGGCGCTCGCCAGCGTCCTGTCTGTCTCGCCTGTGTTCGCGCAGGAGGCCTCCAACTCGGCGCTGGCCATCCCCTGGGGCCAGATGGTTGCCGAGTTCTCCAAGGCCGCCCTGGAGATCATCCTGCCCATCCTGTCAGCCCTCGCGGTGGCCGGCGCCGCCCGGCTGCCCTGGTGGGTCACGATGTGGCTGACGACCCAGCGCATCGACCGCATGCTGAAGACCGGGGCCGACTACGCCATCAACGCCGTCGAGGGTGCCACCCATGACAAGGCCCTGTCGGTGGACGTGGGGTATCCGGTCATCAAGGTCGCTCTGGAGCGGATCATGGGCTCCACGCCGTCCTGGCTGCTGAAGGAAGCCGGTGGCGCCAAGGGCATCACCGAGCGCCTGTTCCGGGTCTTCAAGTTCGATGAGACGGTCAGCGACAAGGTGCTGGCCGACGTGATCGGCGACCTGCCGACCTTCCCGTTCGCGCGGTGAGGACCGCAGGAGGCGTTGCCATGAACCGCGCCCACAATCCGACCTCGATGCACATGACCCGCCCCCTGGAGTGGATGCTATCCTGCATGCTTCTCGTCTGGGGGGCGAGCATGCTGCGGCCCGAAGCCTTCTTCGATCTGCCCGTCTACAAGATCATGGGCGAGGTGATGACGGAATCGCGGTGGGGGATGGTGGCGGCCTCTGTCGCCGTCCTGCGCATGGTCGGCCTTGGCATCAATGGGTGGTGGCGGCGCACTCCGGTGATCCGCTTCATCGGCGCCCTCTCTGGGGGCCTATGCTGGCTCGCCATCGGGTTCCTGATGCTGGTCGGGTCCTACGCCTTCAACACGCGCCTACCTGCCGGGTTTGGCTGGTACCCGCTCTGCTTCGTGTTCGAGGGCTGGTGTGTCCTCGCAACCGGCTACGACATGTTCAAGAACGGTTCCCTCACCGCTGGAGCTGCGCCGCGCAATGTCACCTGAGGACGTGAAGCAGTGGGTCGACATCCTGAGCACCCTGCTGGCCGCAGGTGGCGGGGGCGGCATCCTTCTCGCCGTTATCGGCTACATGCGAGCGAAGGTGGAGAAGCCGCACATTACCCCGCCCACGGTTGGCAGCGGCGGCCTCGCGCAGATCGCCGGCATGGTGATGGGTCAGGGCGACCTAGCAAGCTTGAACGAAGGGCTCCGCATGGTCTCCGCATCGTATGACCGATGCACCCTGACGCGCGAAACCGAGATGGCCGCTCGGAAGAAAGAGGTCGAGGAGACCCGCGAGCACGAGCGGCGGCTGCTCGAGGAGCGGCGCCAGCATGAGAAGCGCATGGCCGAGGACCGGCACCAGGAGCATCGCGAGATGGTCGAAGCCATCCAGGGGCTCACCCGGGGCACGCGGGATATCCGCTGCGCCGGGTGAGCGCGGGAACGTGAACAGCCAGACGTGCGAGGCCTGCTAAACACAGAAGCCCTAAGCCCTACCGAGGGCACACACCTCACCCGCCCGGAGCAATCCGAGGCGGGTTTTTCATGCGGCACATTCGCCTATGTCGAAACCAACGACTGAATAGGGGAGTAGTGCCGACGGCCCTGAGTCGAGCGGACATTTGGAGAGAATTTTGTCGGAGCGCTTCTACTTCGATCTCACCAACGGACTTTCCACGATCAGCGACGAAGTGGGCGTCTCCGCAATAGATCTGGATGATGCAATCCGTCAGGCGGGCGAAGCTCTTGCTGAAATGCGAGAGGACAACGAGCTCGCCAACGATGCAGATCAGTGGATGATGATCATCCGCAACGCGTCGGGGAAGACCGTCAGGGTGTTGCCTGTGATCCCGCGTGATCCTGCGGCGGCAATGGCTTCGTAGGTCGTTCGTGCTTGGTGCGGTCAGTGGCCCGTAACCGCCGATCACCTGTCGCAGCGAGCGCCCCGTCCGAACCCGTACCAACGGGCAGCCTCAGGCAAGCGACGATGACCACCCTGCCGACGGCTTCCGGGTGCAGCAGCCCTGCCCAGCCAGAGGCCGCACCTCACCCGCCCAGCGAAAGCTGCGGCGGGTTTTCGTATTCACGAGCGCGAACCTAACTTTCTCGACGTCGTGATGCGAGCCTTGGCTGTTTTGCTTGGCCGCGTTTGTCTGGCGTGAGCGATTGAGCCGGTCCGGTGCATGTCGCCGTAGTAGTCATTGCCGCTGGCTCCGAAGGAGCCACCAGAAACTACCCCCGGCGCATCGGGGATGCCTGCGATAAAGTCTAACGGCCCGGCCGAGGCTCCGGAGGCGAACAGCAGGAAGGCGGCAACGAATGTGTAGCGCATCGCTTGAGAGTAGCCGATCATGCTGCACAGCACATTAACGGTGGCCAGCGCGAGCAAAGTGGTACCCGACATTCACCCGCCCGGAGCGATCCGAGGCGGGTTTTTCGTCTGCGCCCGTACAGTTCGCCAGCTTCGGGTAAGCTAGCGGCCGCACTCTGCAGGTGGCCGTTAACCAGTTTGCGTCCCTGCTCGGCGAGCGGCCACAACCTTCACCCGCCCGGCTCCGGCCGTGGCGGGTTTTGCGTTTCCAGCCACAACGCCCATGCGGCCTTCACCCGGTCCGCCGCGGCCTGCTTAAGCGCGGCGGCATCCTAGGTCATACGCCGCACAAGGGTTCGCTCCATAAGCAAGCCGATGGAGAGCGCCGACGCGCCGACCAACAAGGCATACATGTAATCGACCTCGACGCCGAGATTGGGCTCGTAGGCGAGCCGGGTCCACTCGACGATCTGAACCATCGGGTTCCACTTCATGATGTTGTAGAGCTGATCGGGCAGCAGGTGCGGCAGATAGAAGATACCACAGGACAGATAGATCGTAATGGCCACGATGATGTAGCCCAGTTGCCAGCCGGGAAAGAAGGAGACGATCCCGATATTGACGGAGCCGACGCCGACCCCCAACAGGATCGCGGCACAATAGGCGCCGATCGCCATCGACGGCTCCAACGGGATGGGATTGACGCCCAGGCTCGCAAGAATGGCGATGACGATCAGGAGACCCGTGAATCCTTTCACGATCTCCACGATCAGCCGCGCCAGCATGACATCGAAGATCTTCACCTGTGGATAGTAAAGCAGCGGCTTGTTCGCGGTGACCGCCTTCATGACCTCGCGCGAGATGTACTGGAAGGTCAGGGCGGGGACGCAGCCCGTGGCGACGAACAGGAGGGGACTGTCGCCCATCGGCGACGGCTGGCCGCGAAAGGCCATGACGCCGACCATGACGAAGATATGAGCCACCGGCCACAGGACGAGGACCGCGTAGCCCCAGTGGGAGCCACCGAAGCGCGTGCGCATGTCGCGTAAGACGAGGGCGCGGATGACGTGGGCGTAGATCTCTAGTTTATGTACTGGTCGCAGGCCTTCATCCGGAGGCGCAGCCATAATTTATCTCCCCTGTGCGAGGCCGTCCTTGGCGCTCGATCAAGCCAAAATTGCGGAGGGCTCACAGAGCAAGGGCATCCGCCCCGTGGCAATGCTCAGCACCATCCGCGAGCTACCCCGTAAATGACCCACAGCTCGCGTTGGCTCGGTATACCCAGCCCTACCCCGTGAGCTTTCAGGCGCACTGCTTCGCGGCGGGCGCGTGCCTCTAGGAAAGCCGCTCTCGCGAGCCGGACACCCATCAAGCGGAAGAACAGGGGTGCTGATCTGGGCAGCTGCCAACCATTTTTCTCACCATCTCTGCGCCAGATCTCGTCAATTTCGGTCTGTTGAACCGCTCGGGTCATCGTCGTTCCTATGCCCTTGCTCCATGCCCGTTACGGCTCGCCGGGCCTCTCCCGCTCGATCTGCAGTAAGTCCGGCAATCGCGCCATATTCACGGCGATTCGGCGCGCCTCATCGCGCGACATGCGCCCGGTGGAGGATCGGCGCTGCTCGTCGTCGCAGAAGTAGAGGTGGGCGATCGAGAAGCCCGAGGCGTCCTGGATGACGAAGGCCCCCTGCATCTCGCGTACCGACCAGGGACGTGCAAAGCGCCGGGCAGCGACCTCCGGGGCAGCGACCGGAGGCGACGAGACCGTGCGGGCCTCTTTGCGCCGGCGGCCGTCCTTCGTCTGGATCACGATCTCGGCCACGCTCATGATGGCGGCCGGGCCGGCGTCGTAGTCCCAGAGCCAGGTCGGATCGACCCTCGGGCCGCGCTTCAGGTCGACGGCTTCCCGCAGGACGAGGCGCAGCCGGAACTCGCCGGCATGCTGGCGCTCGAGGAGATCCTTGATTCGCTGGCTCGATGCGATCCAGGCCGCGCCGCCCTTACCGTCGGGGAACACGCGCGGGTGGTAGTCGTCCGTGGTGATCTCTCGCCACGGCGGCAGCTCGCCGGTCACACTGCTACCAGCGGTGCCAGGGCGCAAACGCGAAAAGCGCGGCCGCGCCCATCGCCACCAGCAGCATGGGGTGGTCGAAGGCGATTGCGTAGACGAGCAGCACCAGAGCCCCGAAGGTGATGCCGATCATGAGCGCCAACACGGACATGTTCATCGTGCGGCTCACGCCTTCTCTGGACGCGCCAGCAGGATCGCCGTGCGGACGGCGGCGCGCTTCAGGTGCGGGGTCGCATCTCCAGAAGCCACGGTGGTGGACGCCCATGCGTGATCTCGGACCGCCGCAGCGAGGTCCAGGCGGTAGCCGTCTCCGAAGACGAAGAGCGTCGTCGTCGGGTCCGCTATGAAGGCGTCGACCGCCGCGCCGACGTCCTCTTCGGTGAGGGTCTTCGCCTTGTAGAGTTCGCCGGTCGTGGGGTTCTCAGCCATGGGCGCTGGATAGCATGCCCTGACCGATCCTCATCCCTTCTCGTGCTCGCGTGCGAGGGCTCGCAGCGCCTCGGCGTAGAGCACGGCAGCCGAGGGAGGGACGTAGAACCCCTGCGAGGATCGCTCCTCGATGCGGTCGGCCGTTGCGCGCATGCCGGCGGGAGACCGGTCCGGGGCGTCATCGGCTGGCGGCTCGGGTTTACGACCTCGCTTGTCGGGCATGTGCGCTTCCTTCGCGGCTTCTGCCCCCGACGAGATAGAGGTCACCGGCCGAACTGCCACAGCGGCACCGCGCCCTCGGGCCGGCCCGGCGTGTCCCGGTAGAACGTCGTGTTGACGAACCGCATGCGCGTCTCGGTGATGCCGGACACGAGATCGGTGCTGAGCACCAGAGCACCACAGAAGTCGGACCTGATGGTGCCCGCCTCGGGGTGAACGCCCCAGCAATCGAGCGTGGTCCAGCCGAGCGCTACGGCCTGATCCGCCCACCGATCAAGGAAGTCGATGCCCTTCGCGTGAATGGCGGCCCAGTTCGCGCCCGTGAGGCCATGGCAGGGGGACACGCCGGGGCTGAGTGTGAGGAATCCCTGGCGCCAGAGCTTCGGGTCGGCGGGGACGATCTTAGGCGTGGCGGGCATGGGGTCCGGAGGCTGGTGCGGGCCGGACGGGATAGGGGATCGGCGCGCTGGTGAGCTATGCCGCCGAGGTCACACCTCCCCTGCCCTTCCGAACCCCAAAATCCTAACGCGCCGCGCTCGGGTAGGGTGAATGGTGGGGTAGCGAGAGAATTGCCGCGAATTCCTGAGCAAAATCAACGAGCCTTGGGTTCCTCCGTCTCCGCCATTCCAATTTCCCCAAATTATCGTCCCTTCCAGCGCGATGCTCCCGCATCGAGGCACAACGCGCTGTGTCAGTTTGGGCGGCAATCCTGACTCAAATCGGGAGGTCTGCGTAGGTCAAGTGACGCTGGGGTCGTGAGCGTTTTCGTGAGATTGTTCCGGAGACTGGTTCACGTATCGGTACGCGGCCTCACACGAGCGGGATGGCGATTCACGGGGGCAACCACATGCGTGATTGGGGCTCCAAAGGAGTGTCCTCGATAGGATGCGTCAAGACTTGGACGCAGCCGCGTTCGCCTCAGCTCAGAAGCATTCGAGGGCGAGGAGTGTAGCAGAAACGTGGCGGCCGGCTTAGCGTCCGCGTCCGTCTGATTTCACACCGGACGCGCAATATTCGAACGTCGAAATCTTACGTTAACGCTCCGCAATGCGCCGCATCGAGCCTTCTGCATCCATGTACCCGCTGGAGGATCAATCCCGTGGTGCAGCCTGTTCCAATTTCCGAGTCCCGTGGTCCTCCCGTTTCGTGTTGGGATGCTTCCGAAAAGGATGCGAGCCGACTGTCTGATCGTGTCTCGGACGGGCGTGAGCCGGAGGGCCTGATCCGTATCCTGGAGCCTCGCGAGATCATTCCACTCCTCCTGATCGTTTATGGGATTACGATCCTTCTTGCGCTCCTGGCGTGATTCGCGCGGGCCACGATGTGGGTGCATGATGGGGACGAACGCGCGTCTCGGTGTCGGGACTGGCTGCGGCGACGGTGATTTCCCATTGCCGCCGATGAGGCCGCCGGCGCCTCGGTAGTCCGACGGCGGGCCTATTGCAGGGGCGGTGGGAATGAAACCGATCACCCAGACGTTGCATTCCTCACGGAAAGGAGACCGCCATGGATTTCAGCCTCATCGCGATGAACAACGAGGCGAATCGGATCGCGTCCGAACGGCTGCTCACGCAGCTGCGCGACGAGGGCTTACGTTACCGTCTGTGGGTGACCGGAACTCCGCAGGGCGACACCCTGCATATGCGGGTCAGCCGCCTCTGCCCGGAGATGCGCGGGCGCATCGACAAGGTCCTCCGGGGTCGCGGTCTCCACCTTGAAATCGCGGAGGCTTGAACGGTTTCCTCCGCACGGTAACCGACAACGCTTCGGTTTTCCGTGCCGAACGCGTTCGGCTTCGATGTTCGCAGCGAGGGGCGAAGCCGTTCCGCCCCGGATGGTGGGATCGCACAGGATCGGCACGGGCCATACCTGAATCGCCGAGCCGCTTCGCCGAAGGCTCCGATGCGTTGCCCGGCGCCGAGGCTCCAGTGAAGAAAGCGTTCTCGTGATCCGTCGCGGCCAGATGCTCTTGGGGCGAGAGGAGGCATGCAGAATGCGGACAGCAGGGCGGGGAAGCACACTGACCCCGAGGCGCTGAGGCACAGGCCACATTCACCGCCTTGGGTCTGAAAGATTGAGGCCTGTATATGTGAAACGATGAGTTTCCATCGTTTCCATTTTCAAGCGAGGGATGGGGACGCATCTTCACTCCATCGCGGCACCGTCGGGACGACGCACTGCCGCTCTTCAGGAGTGCCTCCCATGTCCCAATACGGCATCCACCACGTGACCGCCTTCTCCGGCCCCGTCGCGCGCAATCTCGATTTCTACACCGACGTTCTCGGATTGCGGTTCGTAAAGAGAACCGTCAATTTCGACGACCCGGGTACCTATCACCTCTATTATGGTGATGAGACCGGCCAACCGGGCACCATCCTGACCTTCTTCCCGATCGCGCACGCAGCTCCGGGCCGGGTCGGGATCGGGGAGACGCAGGAGACCGCGTTCCGGGTGCCACGTGCCTCCATCGGCTGGTGGACCCATCGGTTCGTCGAAAAAGGCGTGCCTCATGAATCCCCGGTGCAGGCCTTCGGCGAACCGACCCTGCGCTTCCGGGACCCGGATGGGATGATGCTGGCCCTCGTGGGCGTCGAGACTGTGGATGAAGCGTTCGCCTGGGTTGGCGGCCGGGTTCCGGTCGAGCATGCGATCCGGGGCTTCCACGGCGTCACGCTGCTCGTGGTCGAGGCCGGTCCCACGGCGGCGATCCTCGCGGATGTGCTCGGCTTCCGCGAGACCGGACGCGAGGGCGTGATGGTCCGCCTGACCAGCGGTGCGAAGGCCGGCGGCTCCGTGACCCTGCGGGCGGTGGGCGAGTTCCTGCCCGGTCGGCAGGGCGCCGGCTCGGTGCATCATATCGCATTTCGGGCGGCGGACGATGCAGCGCAGGCCGAGATGGTGGCGAAGCTGACCGGAACGCATGGGCTCGCCGTCACCGAGCAGCGCGACCGGCAGTATTTCCGCTCGGTCTACTTCCGTGAGCCCGGCGGGGTGCTGTTCGAGATCGCGACCGACGTGCCCGGCTTCACCGTGGACGAGCCCGCAGTATCCTTGGGCGAGGCGCTCAAACTGCCGAGCTTCCTCGAACCGCACCGGTCCCGGATCGAGGCGCAGCTGCCTCAGATCGCCTGACGTGAGGTCGCAAGAGATGTCTTCGCCCGCCCCTCCGGGGGCGGGCCCTCCCTACCGCGAGATTGCCATGAACGCTCCATCCCTTGGCTTCCTTCACCGCTTCGTGCCCGGTGGCATGCCCGAGCGGGCGCCGCTCCTGCTGCTCCACGGCACCGGAGGTAACGAGACCGACCTCCTGCCCCTCGGGGAGGCCCTCGCTCCCGGGGCAGCCCTCCTCTCTCCGCGGGGGCCCGTGCTGGAGAACGGCATGCCCCGGTTCTTCCGGCGCCTGGCCGAGGGCGTCTTCGACGAGGAGGATGTCCGGCGTCGCGCCGGGGAGCTCGCCGACTTCGTCTCGGATGCGCGGGCCGCCTACGGCCTCGCCGCACCCGTGGCGGTCGGTTTCTCCAACGGCGCCAACATCGCCGCCGCCCTGCTGCTGCTGCAGCCCGAGGCCCTGTCCGGCGCGGTGCTGCTGCGGCCGATGCTGCCGCTGACCGCGACGTCTCCCGTGGACCTCGGCGGGCGCCCTGTGCTGATGCTCTCGGGCCTCGCAGACCCGATCGTGCCGGCCGCGAATGCCGGCGCGCTGGCGGAACGGTTGCGGGGCCATGGGGGCCATGTTGCCCACGAAACCCTGCCGGCCGGACACGGCCTCACGCAAGCGGATGTGGAGCGGTCCGCAGGCTGGATCGCTCGCCATTTCCCGGCGTGACCGCTCGTTGCCCTCGGTACCCTCCGGGATCTACGGCTTTGGTCTCCGTTGGGTCCGGCGGGCATCGATCACCGTGTAGGCAACAGCGCCCGCGACCATGAGGGCGAGAACATACCAGGTGATGGCGTAGACGAGGTGATGGTCGGGGAAGGCCACGATGGTGAGGCCACCCACCGGCGAGGAAGCGGCATCGGGCTGGGCTTCGGCATCGATGAAGTAGGGCGCGACGCGGGACAGCCCGCGCGCCTGCGCGATCGCTGCCACGTCCCGCGAGTACCAGCGCCCGGCACCGGCATCGTTCGTGCGCAGGAAGCCGCCGCCGGGTTCGCTCAAGCGGAGGAGCCCCGTGATCGTCACGGGGCTCTCGTCCCGCGCTTCGGCCCGTGTGGCCGGATCACGCCGGTCGGGAGGAACGAAGCCGCGATTGACGAGGATCGTGGTGCCGTCCGCACGCTCCAGCGGGGTCATGACCCAGAACCCGGCTCCGAGTTCGGTCACAGCCTGAACCAGTGTTTCCTGATTATGGCGCAGGAGCCCCGTCGCCCGAACCCGCCGGTAGGCGTCCGCGTCGGCGGTCAGCCTATCCCAGAGCGCCGGTCCGGGTGCCTTGACCGGATCGCTGTGGATGCGGGCATCGACCCGGGCGATGAGGTCGTGCTTCCAGGCCCGACGCTGGATCTGCCAGGTTCCGAGGGCCGTCAGGGCGGCGACCAGGATGAGCCCGACACAGCAGAGAAGCAGGAGGATGGACCCGGAGCGCCATCGCCCCGGGCCGGACGCTCGCATCAGCGCGTATGCATGTGCATCGGCATCATGTTGGTGTTGAGGTGGTACATCACCCAGAGCGAACCCGTCAGGGTGATGATCACCAGGGTCAGGGTGAAGATCAGGGCCAGGAAGGTCCAACCGCTCTCGGACTTCGTGTTCATGTGCAGGAAGTAAATCATATGAACCACGATCTGCACCACGGCGAAGCCCATGATGACGATGCCGGTGAGCCGGTCGTTCCCCAGCACGTTGCCCATCACCAGGATGAAGGGGATCGCCGTCAGGATGACCGACAGCACGAAGCCGGTCATGTAGCCCTTGAACGAACCGTGGGTCTGGCCGTGGTCGCCATGCCCGTCAGCGTGGCCATGGCCCGCGTGCCCGTGGGCGTCCTGCCCGTAGGCTGCCTTCGACGCGGCGCTCATTGCAGGACTCCCATCAGGTACACGAAGGTGAACACGCCGATCCAGATCACGTCCAGGAAGTGCCAGAACATGCTGAGGCAGAGGAGCCGGCGCTTGTTCTCGGGCACGAGGCCGCGCCGGTGCACTTGGACCATCAGGATCACCAGCCAGACGATACCCAGTGTCACGTGCAGGCCGTGGGTACCGACCAGGGTGAAGAAGGCGGAGAGGAAGGCGCTCCGCTGCGGGGTCGCACCCTCGTGGATGAGGTGCTGGAACTCGTAGAGTTCGAGGCCCACGAAGGCGATGCCGAACAGTCCGGTGACCGCGAGCCAGAGTTGGCAGCGTGCCAGGTAGCCCTTCTCCATCTCCAGCATCGCGAAGCCGTAGGTGATGGAGGAGAACAGCAGCATGGAGGTGTTGAGCGCCACCAGCGGCAGGTCGAAGAGATCCTTCGGCGAGGGCCCCGCCGCGTAGTTGCGTCCCACCACTGCGTAGGTGGCGAACAGCGCCGCGAAGATGAGGCAGTCGCTCATCAGGTACAGCCAGAAGCCGAGCATCGTGCTCCCTTCCGGGTGATGCTCGCCGGCGGCGTCGTAGAAGGCCGCGGAGTCGACCGGCTCCTTGCCGGTCGACAGGTTCATGGCGGCGGAGGAGTGGGATGCCATGGTCTTAGACGCGCTCCGCCATCAGGGCTGTCCGCTGGCCTTCCGTCCGGATGACCTCGTCGGCCGGGATGTAGAAGTCGCGGTTGTAGTTGAAGGTGTGGCCGATGGTGACCACCGCGATGACCAGGAAGCTGAAGGCTGCGAGCCACCAGATGTACCAGATCATCGCGAACGAGAAGACGATGCTCAGGACGCCGAGGATCAGGCCCGTGGCGGTGTTCTTCGGCATGTGGATCGGCTTGAAGCCGGTCAGCGGACGGGCGTAGCCGCGCTTCTTCATGTCCCACCACGCGTCGTGATCGTGGATCACGGGCGTGAAGGCGAAGTTGTAGTCCGGCGGCGGCGAGGAGGTCGCCCACTCAAGGGTGCGGCCGCCCCACGGATCGCCGGTGGTGTCCCGCAGCTGGTCGCGCTTCAGGAAGCTGACGAGCAGGGTGACGCCGAAGGAGGCGATGCCGAGCAGGATGAGGAAGGCACCGAAGGCCGCGATCACGAACCAGATCTGGAGCGACGGATCGTCGAAGTGCTGGACGCGGCGGGTGACGCCCATCAGGCCGAGCACGTAGAGCGGCGCGAAGGCGAACCAGAAGCCGGTGAGCCAGAACCAGAACGACACCTTGCCCCAGAACTCGTCGAGCTTGAAGCCGAACGCCTTCGGGAACCAGTAGGTGATACCCGCCAGCATACCGAACAGCACGCCGCCGATGATCACGTTGTGGAAGTGGGCGATGAGGAACAGCGAGTTGTGCAGCACGAAGTCGGCCGGGGGCACCGCGAGCAGCACGCCGGTCATGCCGCCGATGACGAAGGTCACCATGAAGCCGACGGTCCAGAGCATGGGCACGTCGAAGCGGATGCGGCCCTTGTACATGGTGAACAGCCAGTTGAAGATCTTGGCGCCCGTCGGGATCGAGATGATCATCGTCGTGATGCCGAAGAACGAGTTCACGCTGGCGCCCGAGCCCATCGTGAAGAAGTGGTGCAGCCACACGAGGTAGGACAGGATCGTGATGACGACGGTCGCGTAGACCATCGAGGCGTAACCGAAGAGGCGCTTGCTCGAGAAGGTCGAGACGATCTCGGAGAACACGCCGAACGCCGGCAGGATGAGGATGTAGACCTCCGGGTGACCCCAGATCCAGATGAGGTTCACGTACATCATCGGGTTGCCGCCGAGGTCGTTCGAGAAGAAGTGCGTGCCGACGTAGCGGTCGAGCGACAGCAGCGCGAGAACGGCCGTAAGGATCGGGAAGGCGGCGACGATGAGGATGTTGGTGCAGAGCGCCGTCCAGGTGAAGACGGGCATCTTCATCATGGTCATGCCGGGCGCGCGCATCTTCACGATGGTGGCGATGAGATTGATGCCCGAGAGCAACGTCCCGATGCCGGCGATCTGCAGCGCCCAGATGTAGTAGTCCACCCCGACGCCGGGGCTCATGGCGGGTCCCGAGAGCGGCGGATAGGCGAGCCAGCCGGTGCGGGCGAACTCACCAACGAACAGCGAAGCCATCACCGTCACGGCGCCGGACACCGTCATCCAGAAGCTGAAGTTGTTGAGAAACGGAAAGGCGACGTCGCGCGCGCCGATCTGCAGCGGAACGACGAAGTTCATCAGGCCCGTGACCAGCGGCATCGCCACGAAGAAGATCATGATCACGCCGTGGGCGGTGAAGATCTGGTCGTAGTGGTGCGGCGGCAGGTAGCCCTCGTTCGGCCCGAAGGCCATCGCCTGCTGCGCGCGCATCATCAGCGCGTCGGCAAAGCCGCGCAGCAGCATGACCAGGGCGAGCACGATGTACATGATGCCGATCTTCTTATGATCGACGGAGGTGAACCAGTCGCGCCAGAGGGTTCCCCAGAGCCGGAAATACGTGAGCGCGCCGAGCACCGCGACGCCGCCGAGGCCGACCATCGCGAAGGTGATGAGGAGGATCGGCTCATGAAGCGGCACGGCGTCGAGCGTCAAACGCCCGAACAGGAGCTTCTGGAGATCCGGATTGGAGAACATGGGACCTGCTCGTGAGAGAAGAGTGCCGAATGGGAGTGGCGGGCGTCCGAGGCGTCCGCGCTATCGATTGAGTTGGCCGGGTGCGACCGAGTCGGACCCCTTGGAATCCTTGTTGTCGCCGGCGGGTCCGCCGTGACCCTGGTGGCCGCCATGGTCGTGAGCCGAATGCTCGGGCGCCGAACCGGGCTTCACCTCGGGAGCAGTGGACTTGGGCTTCATGCCTTCCGGCTGCTCCGGGCTGTGCGATTCGCGTCCCGAGCCTCCGACGGTGGCGGCCGGTGCCTCCACGCCCTGCTCGGCGTAGCGGTTGTCGTATTCGAGCCGCGCGCGGTTGGCGTGGCTCTCCTTGCCAGCGCCTCCCATGGCGTCGATGTGCATCATCTCGTTCATGCACATCTTGCCGGGGACGGCGCACATGTTGAGCACTGCGCTGTAGAGGCCGTTCTCCACCGAGGAGAAGTACCGGACGGGCTCGCGCTCGCTCGGCTTCTCCAGGTCGAGGTAGGATTGCCGGCTGAGGGGCTTACCCTCGGCCTTCACCTTGGCGACCCAATTGTCGAACCCGGCCTGGTCGAGACCGTGGAACTTGAAGTTCATCCGCGAGAATCCGGAGCCGCTGTAGTTGGCCGATAGACCCTCATAAACACCGGCCTTGTTGATCACCGCGTGAAGCTTCGTCTCCATGCCGGCCATGGCGTAGATCTGCCCGGCGAGCGCAGGAATGAAAAATGAATTCATCACGGTGGCGGAGGTGATCTTGAAGGAGATCGGCACATCGACCGGTGCCGCCAGTTCGTTGACGGTGGCGATGCCCTGATCTGGGTAGAAGAACAGCCATTTCCAATCGAGTGCGACGACCTCGACCGTCAGGGGCTTCACCCCGGCCGGCAGCGGACGCTCGGCGTCGAGACGGCTCAGGGGCCGGTAGGGATCGAGGGTGTGCGTGCTGATCCACGTCAGCGCGCCGAGCGCGATGATGATGACCAGCGGCGCCGACCAGATCAGCACCTCGAGCTGCGTCGAGTGGTGCCAGTCCGGGTCGTACTCGGCCTCCTTGTTAGAGACGCGGTAGCGCCACGCGAACAGCAGGGTGAACGCGATGACCGGGATGATGATGAGCAGCATCAGGCCGGTGGAGGCCAGAATCAGATCGCGCTGCCGCGTGGCGATGTCGCCGGAGGGCTGCATCAGGACCATGTTGCAGCCCGAGAGCAGGCCGAACAGCGGAAGGAGCACGAGCGTACGAAGGATTTTGACGGGCATGGACTCGTCTGGCGCAATCGTCGGTGAGGCCGCCCCCCGTCAGGCCCCGATCGCTCGGGGTGGGAAGCGCCGCGTCTCACTGCGCTGCATCGCACCAAATTGACAAGTGAAATACGACGTGTCTGATCAGCGCTAGGATCATAGCCGGGCGGCTTCTGGATACGGTAGGGGTTTCTTTTCCCTGTAGGCTAGAGTGGTCCCGATCTGATAGGTGAATGGCCTCGGGCTCAGCCGCGCTGCCCTTTGCCGCAGCCGGAACCCACGGCATGGACAGTCCCTAGGATCTAAGAAAGCAGCGCGCGGGCTACGCCGCGTCTGATTCGATCCGGAACGGATGAAGCGAGTACGGTTTCCCCGATGAGCGCAGAATACGCAGTGCCATCCTCGACGTCGCTGGAGCGCGACGCACACGAGGCCTCCAGCGATCACAGGGTTGCGCCGGGCGAGATCGCCATCGGTGTCGTCATCGGTCGCGCCGCCGAGTATTTCGACTTCTTCGTCTACGGCATCGCCTCCGTCCTGATCTTCCCGGGCGTGTTCTTCCCCTTTGCCGACCCCCTGACCGGGACGATCTATGCCTTCGCGATCTTCGCCCTGGCGTTCGTCGCCCGCCCGATCGGGTCGGTCGTCTTCATGGAGATCGACCGGAGGCACGGACGCGGCGTCAAGCTGACGATCGCCCTCTTCCTGCTCGGGGGATCGACGATGGCGATCAGCTTCCTGCCGAACTATCAGCACCTCGGCGCCGCCTCGATCTGGCTTCTCGCGGTGTTCCGAATCGGTCAGGGCATCGCACTCGGCGGCGCCTGGGACGGCCTGGCCTCGCTCCTCGCCCTGAACGCGCCCGAGAAACAGCGCGGCTGGTACGCGATGATCCCGCAGCTCGGGGCGCCGGTCGGCTTCATGCTCGCCAGTGCGCTGTTCGCCTTCTTCCTCGGCAACCTCTCCACCGAGGACTTCCTGGACTGGGGGTGGCGCTACCCGTTCTTCGTCGCCTTCGCGATCAACGTGGTCGCCCTTTTCGCACGGCTGCGGCTCGTGGCGACCGAGGAGTTCTCGCGCATGCTGCAGATGCAGGAGCTCGAGCCGACGCCGGTTTTCGAGGTGCTCCGCTCCCACGGGCGATTGATCGTCATCGGCGCGGTCGTGCCGCTCGCGAGCTTCGCGCTGTTCCACCTCGTCACGGTGTTTCCGATCAGCTGGATCCACCTGTTCACGAGCCGCAATGCGGGTGAGTTCCTGCTCGTGCAATGCGCCGGCGCCTTCCTGGCATCCGGCACGATCGTGCTGTCCGGGCTGATGGCCGATCGCATCGGCCGTCGCACCCAGGTGGGCGTGGCCGCCGCCCTCATCCTGTTGTTCGCGATCGCCAGCATCATCGCGCCGATCGTGTTCGGCGACAGCGAGTTGGGGCAGACGATCTACGTGCTGGGTGGATTCGCGCTTCTCGGGCTTTCGTACGGCCAGACCTCGGGGGCGGTGACCGCCAATCTCGGCTCGCGCTATCGCTACACCGGCGCGGCGCTGACCTCGGACCTCGCATGGCTGATCGGCGCGGGTTTCGCACCTCTCGTCGCGCTCAGTGTGTCGAGCCGATTCGGTCTCTCGTGGGTGGGGGTCTACCTCCTCTCCGGCGCCGTCGCGACGCTTTGTGCCCTCGGATTCAATCGGCGCGAGACCGCGCGGCTCTGAGCCGTGGAGCGCTGGCCCGATGTGGGCCAGCGCAAATTCGGACTGACCTCAAGATCCCCGGGTGCCCGACAGGCGCCCGGGGCTTCTTGATGACCTATCCGCCCGAACTCGCCATTTCGGTCGACGTCCGGTCGGCACAAAGAAAAACCCGCCACGGCTGGGCCATGGCGGGTGAAGGTGCGCGTCACTGTTCCTGGGAAGGAACGCCTCACCATCGCACTGGTATGCCAGAGCGGAAAGCGAATTTTCTGAGGAAAAGCGACAGGTGGGGCAATTCGAAACAAAAACCCGCCGCGGCTCACGCCGGGCGGGAAGGATCGCTTAGGGAGGAAAGCGTTCCTTCGTTGTAGGCGAGGGGTCGCGGGGCACCAGCGGTGCAGACGCAGCCCTAGTATGCCAAGCGTGCGGCTGAGCCGAAGAATCGTGCCGTTGCTGCCTCGCAAGGGCTCGATACTGTGAGATCCGCGCGGTGGTCCAGCGGGAGACGTCAGCAATCCGCGGAGCCAATCGTTCGAGTAGGATCATCTCATCGCCCGGATAGACCGTGACCGATCCGGTGCGTTTCGAATCGGGCCCATTTCCATCAGGTGCCTCTTCAGCACGCTCGATTTCGTCGTCGGTGATCTTGGTCGGTGAAAGCCATCTTCGTACACATCACGAAAATTTGAGGGCGGCGTAGAGATATCGTTCTCGCTGTAATTACCCTGATCTCGATGTGGCACTTAATCTCACCCGGACAGCAATTGTTAAATCTTCGCACCTAGGCGATTCTGGACCTAAAGTTTCCACGAGCCCCGAGGTGCAGGTGGGACGACATCAGACATTCAAAACCGAGGACGCGGCCTTCGTTCTGCAAGACGCCATCGACGCCTCCGATGTGATCGGACGTTGGGAATACGACGTTCAGAACGACCGGGCTTGCGCGGATGCCATGGTGGCGATGGTGTTCAACGTGGATCCGCTCCTGGCCCGTTCCGGCACGTCGATCGACGTCTTCCTGGCGGGGGTTCACCCCGAGGATCGGGAGCGGACAACGCGGCAGTTCGAACGTCACGTGCAATCCGGCGGTTGCTGGGTATTTGAATACCGCGTCTGTTCGGCGGACGGCGTTATCCGCTGGATCGTCGACCGTGGCCGCATCACGCATGATGCGGAGGGCCGGCCAATCCATGGCGATGGCGTGCTGGTCGATGTCACGAGGATGCGCGAGGAAGAACGGTCCGGTGATTTGGAGGACGCGACAGCGGCGCGGCACCCTCTGGAGCGCGCCGCAGAGCACTGCCTCGCATTCCAAAGGACCATCCACGAATTGCCGGAGCCCCTCCTGCAGCGCATGAGCGATATGATGCTGATCGAACTCGGCATGGCGCTGGCCAAGGTCGCGAGCAAACCCCAGCGCAGCCCACTGAACTGAGGGGCGTTCGGTGCCAATGAGACAGCATGCCCTGTATCCGCGTGAAGCGGACCGTTTCCTATTTTGAGCGTCGCCACGTTCGCTGCAGCGAATCCCTGGACCCCTCGGACCTATGACGTAGGGCTCGGGGTTTGAGACCATCCGCGTCTGAGCAGAACCCGGCCGCGTTTTCGATGCAGACGCGCAGCAAGATTGGCGCGGCTCGACGGTCTTCGAGGCGCGGTTTCCCCAGCTCGGCGTCTTGAGGTGCTCGACCTGCGCGGCGCCTCCGTTCTCGTGGCGCGACTATCGGTCACCGGGATGTATCCCAGTGCGGGTTTGCTGCGTTTCTCCCTCGATCGATGATGCCGAAAGGCGAACCCTGAAAGCGAAGCCTTGCGTTGATCCACGAGAGCGGGACTTTCGCGACGTGGGATGACCCGCCCGAGAGGATGTCGCTGTCGCCGCGGCGCAGCGGGTTCGGAGAACAGAATGCCCAATCCCGGAGACTATGACTTGAGCCGACGCGACCTGATGGCGGGGACGGCCGCCTGTGCGGCCTTCTCGGCCATCCCCGGCGTGAGCCACGCGGAGAATGCCGGGACGGATCAGCCCGTCTCGGCGAAGGTGTCGCTCACCGTGAACGGCGAGCGTCGCGACCTTGAACTCGACATCCGCACCAGCTTGCTCGATGCCGCCCGCGAACACTTGCACCTGACCGGCTCGAAGAAAGGCTGCGATCACGGCCAGTGCGGCGCCTGCACGATGATCGTCGATGGGCGGCGCATCAACGCCTGCCTGACGCTCGCGGTGATGCATCAGGGCAGCGAGATCACCACCATCGAGGGGCTCGGCCAACCCGACAACCTGCATCCGATGCAGGCGGCCTTCATCAAGCATGACGGTTACCAGTGCGGCTACTGTACCCCCGGTCAGATCTGCTCGGGCGTCGCGGTGCTGGCCGAGATCAAGGCGGGTATTCCCAGCCACGTCAGTGCCGATCTCAACGGAACCTACGAGGCCACCGAGGCCGAGATCCGGGAGCGCATGAGCGGCAACATCTGCCGGTGCGGCGCCTATTCCAACATCGTCGAGGCGATGACCGAGGTCGCCGGGAGGCAGGCATGAAGTCCTTCACCTACGAGCGCCCTGGGACACCCGCCGAGGCCGCTGCAGCCGTCGCCCGGACACCGAACGCCAAGTTCATCGCCGGCGGCACCAACCTTCTCGACCTGATGAAGCTGCAGATCGAGACGCCGACCCATCTCGTGGACGTAAACGGTCTGGGACTGGATCGAATCGAGGCGACACCGGAGGGTGGGCTGCGCGTCGGTGCGCTGGTGCGCAACACGGATCTGGCCGCCGATGCCCGGGTCCGCAAGGATTACGGGGTGCTCAGCCGGGCGCTTCTGGCTGGGGCCTCGGGCCAGTTGCGCAACAAGGCGACCACCGCCGGCAACCTGCTCCAGCGCACCCGCTGCCCGTATTTCTATGACACCGCCCAAGCCTGCAACAAGCGTCAGCCGGGCTCGGGTTGTTCGGCCCTCGACGGGGTCAGCCGGCAACTCGCGGTGATCGGGGCGAGCGAGGCCTGCATCGCCACCCATCCCGGCGACATGGCGGTGGCCATGCGCGTGCTCGACGCCACGGTCGAGACCGTGAATGCGGCTGGCACGCAGCGGTCGATCCCGATGGCCGAATTTCACCGCCTGCCGGGCGACAGGCCCGAGGTGGATACCACGCTGAAGATCGGCGAGCTCATCACCGCCGTGACCCTGCCGAAGCCGCTCGGTGGCAAGCACATCTACCGCAAGGTCCGTGACCGTGCCTCCTACGCCTATGCCCTGGTCTCGGTGGCGGCCGTGGTGCAGCCGGACGGCACCGGCCGGGTCGCGATCGGCGCCGTCGCGCACAAGCCATGGCGGGTGGAGGCGGCGGAGGCCGATCTGCCCCGCGGAGCAAAGGCGGTGACGGAGCGGATGCTGGCGGGTGCCAAACCGACTCACGACAATGCCTACAAGCTGAAGCTGGCCGAGCGCACCCTCGGGGCGGCGCTCATCGAAGCGAGGGCCTGAGCCATGAAGTTCGACACGCCCGCGGCCCAGAACCCCATCGACCAGCTCAAGGTCGTGGGGAAGCCGACCGACCGCATCGACGGGCCGGCCAAGACCACCGGCACGGCGCCCTATGCCTATGAGCGCCACGACATCGCGCCGAACGCGGCCTATGGCTACGTTCTCGGCGCCGGGATCGCCAAGGGGCGCATCCGGGCGATCCACAGCGCCGAAGCCCGGCGCGCGCCCGGCGTCGTCGCGATCGTGACCACCCTCGATCTGCCGAAGCAGGGCCTCGGCAAGATGAACACCGCGAACCTCTTCGGCGGCGACGAAATCCAGCACTACCATCAGGCGATCGCCGTCGTGGTGGCGGAAACCTTCGAGCAGGCCCGGGCGGCGGCTTTCCTCGTCCGTGTCGACTACGCGCCGACAGCCGGACGCTTCGATCTCGCGGCGGAAGCCAAAGGCGCGCCACCGGTTCCTGGCGATAGCGGCGAAGGCAGCAGCAGCGGCGGCGAGGAGCGGGCGGGTGATTTCGAGGGCGCCTTCGCGGCGGCGGCTGTCAAGCTCGACGAGACCTATACGACTCCGGATGAAACCCATGCGATGATGGAGCCGCACGCCACCATCGCGGCGTGGAACGGCGACAAGCTCACCCTCTGGACCTCAAACCAGATGATCGCCTGGGGCAAGGGCAGCGTCGCCAAGATCCTTGGATTGCCGGCAGAGAACGTCCGTCTCGACTCGCCCTACGTGGGCGGCGGCTTCGGCGGCAAGTTGTTCGTGCGCTCCGACGCGATCGTCGCTGCCCTGGCGGCGAAGGCGGCCAAGCGCCCGGTGAAGGTGGCGCTCACCCGTCCGCTCATCGCCAACAACACCACGCATCGGCCGGCGACCATCCAGCGCATCCGCATCGGCGCCACCAAGGACGGCACCATCACGGCGATCGCGCATGAGAGCACCTCCGGAAACCTGCCCGAAGGCCGGCCCGAGACGGCGGTCGACCAGACCAAGCTCATCTATGCCGGTGCGAACCGGCTGACCGCCATGAAGCTCGCCCATCTCGACTTGCCCGAGGGCAACGCCATGCGCGCGCCCGGCGAGGCACCCGGCATGATGGCGCTGGAGATGGCGATGGACGAGATGGCCGAGGCGCTGGGGCAGGACCCGGTGGCGTTTCGCATCCGCAACGACACCCAGGTCGATCCGGGGCATCCCGAACGGCGGTTCTCCCAACGCGACCTCGTTGGCTGCCTCAAGCTCGGCGCGGAGACGTTCGGCTGGGCGAAGCGGAACCCGAAACCGGCGCAGGTCCGTGATCGGCAATGGTTTGTCGGAATGGGCATGGCCGCCGGGTTCCGCAACAATCTCCTGACGAAATCGGCAGCCCGGGTGCGCCTCGGCGCGGACGGCATCGTCACCGTCGAAACCGACATGACCGATATCGGCACGGGCAGCTACACCATCATCGCGCAGACGGCAGCCGAGATGATGGGGCTTCCGCTGGATCGGGTCGTGGTCCGCCTCGGCGATTCGGACTTCCCCGCCTCGGCGGGTTCGGGCGGGCAATGGGGCGCCAACAACGCGACGTCCGGCGTCTACGCGGCCTGCGTCAAGCTGCGGGAGAACGTGGCGCAGCGTCTGGGCTTCAACTCCGCCGATACGGTCTTCACGGACGGTATGGTTCGTGCGGGCAACCGCAGTGCCTCACTCGGCGACGCCGCTAAGGCCGGCGAGCTCGTCGCCGAGGACACCATCGAGTACGGAGACCTCTCGAAGAAGGCCCAGCAATCGACCTTCGCCGGGCATTTCGTCGAAGTCGGTGTCGATGTGCAGACCGCCGAGGTCCGGGTCCGGCGCATGCTGGCGGTCTGTGCCGCCGGCCGCATCCTCAACCCGAAATCGGCGCGCAGCCAGGTGATCGGCGCGATGACCATGGGCGTCGGCGCGGCCCTGATGGAGGAACTCGCGGTCGATACGAAGCGCGGCTTCTTCGTCAACCACGATCTGGCGGGCTACGAGGTGCCGGTGCATGCCGACATCCCGCACCAGGAGGTCATCTTCCTGGACGAGGTCGATCCCATGTCCTCGCCGATGAAGGCTAAGGGAGTCGGCGAACTCGGTCTGTGCGGTGTCGGCGCGGCTGTGGCGAACGCGGTCTACAACGCCACGGGCGTACGGGTCCGCGACTACCCGATCACCCTCGACAAGCTCCTGGACCGTATGCCGGACGCGGCCTGAATCGCGGACCCATGCCCCTCGCCGGGTTCGACCCGGCGGGGGTTCCTCATGAATCCCGGTCAGAGCCCCAGACGGCCGAATGCGGGCAGCTTGAGCGCCGGGCGCCGGATATCGATACCCGCGACGGCGCCGAGAACGTTGACCTCAAGCCCCTCCACCCAGCCCAATGTCAGACCCAGATAGCCGCCGAGGTTAAACCGGATGCCGGTGCGCGATGGAGTCAGACCGATCCAGCGACCGTCATAGGGGAAATCCTTGCCGATGGCGGTTGCCGGAAGGGTCGCCTGGATTTCCGGGAGCGCGCTCATCACCGCTGCCACGAAGGTGTTCGAGTTCGGACCGGGCCAGACCGTATAGTCGCCCGGGCGAGCGTAGCGGTACGTCCGGATGGTCTCTCGAATGCGGGGGATCATGGCCTCGGCGGCTGCGCCATTGGCCGCGAAGACCGTCTGAGGCAGGCTTCCGAACCAGCGCCCATCCGGAACGAAGCGGTCGATCCAGATCGGCTGACCCCAAGCGGTGTAGTCGAAGCGCTGGTAGGCCCGTGCCCCCGCATCCTTCACCACGATCCAGCTATGGGTCGCGATAATTCCGCGCCAGCTTACCGTGCGCGCGGAAAAGATGCGCACGATCGCCTCCGGGTTCGTCGCTGGGGAAGCCAGGAGGCCGCTGCTCGACCGATCGGCGGAGCGCCAGTCCGCATGATTCTGGCTGAAGTAGAGAGCGGCGGAGATGGCGATGGGAGCGAGGTAGACGAGGACGAAGGCGAGAGCGGCGATCTTGAGCAAGGTGGTTCCAGGTCAGGCGGGGGACCGACCTGATATGGGAAGTCGAGCCGCCTTCGGCGAGGGAAGCCACCCGCCCGTCCAACGCCGCCGGGCGAGCCGATGGCGCAGGCGAACCGTCGCGTGCCTTACCGCACCGGCGCGGCGGGGCTGCGCACCGGAGTCACGGCACGGCCGAGGATCAGGGTCAGGAGTCCAGCCGCGACCATGAAGCCCGCGATCGTCAGCAGAGCGAGGCTGAATTGCCCCGTGGATTCGCGGATCCAGCCGATGACGTAGGGTCCGACGAAGCCGCCGAGCCCGCCCACCGAGTTGATGAGCGCGATGCCCCCGGCGGCGGCGCTGCCCGTGAGCAGGGCCGTCGGCAGGGTCCAGAAGGTGGGCATGGCGCTGAAGACGCCGAGGGCCGCCAGGCTCAAGGCGATCATGGCTAGGGTCGGCGACGCGGCGTAGCCCGCTGCACCGAGGGCGATGCCGCCCGCAATGGCGGGAATTGCCACGTGCCAGGTCCGCTCCATGGTCCGGTCGGAATGGCGCGTCCATAGGATCATGCCCACCACCGAGACGAGGTACGGGATGGCGGTCACGAAGCCGGTCTGGAGGGTGGTGAGGCCGAAGTTCTTCACGATCTGCGGCAGCCACAGGCCGATCCCATAGAGACCCGTGCTGACACCGAAATAGACCAGCGCCAGACCGATCACCCGGGGGTGGAGCAGGGCTTGGCCGAGGCTGAGCTTCTGGACCGCGACGGTCTCGCTGCGGTCGCGCTCGATGCGGGCGACGAGCCACGCGCGCTCCTCCGGCGTGAGCCAGCTCGCCACCGCTGGGCGGTCGGTCAGGTAGAGGAGCACCAGGACACCGAGGACGAAGCTCGGGGCCGCCTCGATCAGGTAGAGCCATTGCCACCCGGCGAGACCGTAGGCCCCGTCCGTGGCTGACATGATCCAGGCGGAGAGCGGCGCTCCGACCACGGAGGAGATCGGGATCGCAGCCATGAAGGCGCCGATGACCTTGCCCCGCTGCTCCGACGGGAACCAGTAGGTCAGGTAGAGGATGATGCCGGGGAAGAACCCGGCCTCGGCGACGCCGAGGAGGACGCGCACGAGATAGAACGACCATTCCCCGACCACGAAGGCGGTGGAGGCCGAAACGATCGACCAGGTGACCATGATCCGGGCGATCCAGCGCCGTGCGCCGACCTTCTCCAGGATGATGTTGCTCGGCACTTCGAAGAGAAAGTAACCGAGGAAGAAGACGCCGGCGCCGAAGCCGTAGACCGCAGCCGAGAGGCCGAGGTCACGGTTCATCGTCAGTGCCGCGAAACCGACATTCACGCGGTCGAGGAAAGCGGCGAAGTAGCAGAGCATCAGGAACGGCAGCAGCCGCCACATGACCTTCCGCGTCACGATCTCATTCATGGAACTGGAAACCCTGGTCCCCGGTCCTGGGTGAAACCGAATACGAATGGCCGGGGAGCGGGCGCTGTTAGCATCGCCGGTGGGCCGTGCAAACTTGGCCTTGCAGACTCAGGGGCGGGAGAGCGGAGCGGCGGCGCGGGTCTCAGGAGCGGTCCCCTCCCCCCGTGCCTCACGCTCCTCCTGCCGGCGACCGAGCCAGAGGCTGTTCAGAAGCCAGACGACGGAAAGCGGAACGGCGGTGATGGCCACCGCCGTCGAGCCGAGGCCAAGGGCCGCGATGCCGGCAAACGACCAGGCCCCGACCTGATCGCCCGCGCGATAGACCACGGTGTCGATGAAGTTCTTGGCCTTGTAGCGATCCTCCCGCGGGACCACGGTGAACAGCACTTCGCGGATCGGTCGCGCGATGGCGAAGTTGCCCGCCCGGCGCAGAACCTGAAAGACCACGATGGCGGTGATGGTGGGCGAGACGGCAAGCGCCGCGAAGCCGAGGACGCTGGCGGCCGGCAGCAGCGCCAGGGCCGGCCCGACGCCGATGCGCCGAACGATCCGGCCGGTGAGGAAGAACTGGATCCCGAGCGTCAGCAGGTTCACGAGGAGGTCGACGCTCGCAAAGAACGCCGTCTGCGCGCCGCGATCGGGGAAGCTGCGCTTGGCGATGCCGGCCTGCTCGAAATACAGGAACGTCGATGTCACCGAGAACAGCAGCAGGAACAGGCCGATATTGAGGAGGTAGGGCGACCGGAACGTCCGGGTGATGCCTGCGATGGCGCTGCCACCGATGGCCTCGGAGGATGCGGCCTCGCCCGCGACCGGCGCCTGGTTCAGCCGATCGGACAGGCGCGCGAGGCCGCGCATGCTGAACACCGCCACCTCGAGGAGCAGGGCCGCGCCGAGCAGGAGCGCCCAGGTCGGCACGTCCCGCGCCAGGATCGCCGTCGTGGCCGAGCCGGCGATGGCGCCGAGGGTCGCGCCCGCCGCGATGAAGCCGAACAGGCGCTTGCCCTGATCGGCGGAGAACACGTCCACGATGGTGGCCCAGAAGACCGAGACCACGAACAGGTTGAAGATCGACAGCCAGATGAAGAAGGCGCGCCCGATCCAGACGTCGCCGTCCGGCCCCGCGAGGTAAAGGGCGCCCGCAAACAGCAGGATGTTGGCGGCGAAGAAGCGGTAGGTCAGCGGGACGAACCGGGCCCGGGGCAGCGTCTTGACGAGCCACCCGAAGGGCACGTTCAGGGCCAGCATCCCCACGAGCGTGCCGGTGAAGAGCCAGGGCAGGTTCTCGATGCCGCCCGCGACGCCCATCTGGTCGCGGATCGGCCGCAGCACGTAGTAAGCGGCGAGAATCGAGAAGATGTAGGCCCACGACCACGCCAGCGCCGGTGCCTCCCCGGGCCGGACGTCGACGAGGCGGGCGAACCACCCGGACGAACGTGCTCTGGCGTTGGCGTTCAACGGGCGACACCGAGGCGTGCACTGAGCTCCGGCGCGGTGAGGTCGAGGCCAAAGCCCGGAGACCCCATCGCGAAGCTCTCCGACTTGGCGAGGGGACCGACCGTCACCGGATCGAAGCCGGCATCGCGTACGAGCTGACCGGCGCTCGCCAAGGCATCGGCATCGTCGCCCGCGATGGGAATGGCCATCCGGCCGCCCTCGCGATGGGCGTTCCTGGCAAAGAGCTTGTAGTTCGCCGCATTGAAAGCCCGCACCACCCGGGCGCCGGCGAGGTACTTCGCGGACACCGCCGCGATCCCATTCGCCAGAACCTCTCCGTAGACATCGCCGTCGCGGGCCTGGGTGGCGTTCCCGGCGTCGATGACGACCTTGCCCTTCCAGGCGTTGGCGTAATCCTGCGCGAGTTGTGGGTAAGCCTTGTAGGGGACGGCGATGAGGAGGACGTCGCCAAAGGCGATCGCCTCGCTCGGCGTCCCGGCGCGTGCCTTCGGCCCGAGGCCGTCGACCAGCCCCTTGAGATCCTCGGGGTGGCGTGACGAGAGCATCACCTCGTGTCCCGCCTTGACCCAGAGGCCGCCCAGCGTACCGCCGATGTTGCCGGCACCGATGATGCCAATGCGCATGGGCCGCGTCTCGGCTCGTGCGGGATGGATGAGGATTGCTGCGGCGGTCGCCGCCAGGAGCGCGCGGCGCGAGAGGAGATCAGAGCGCATCGACGAAAGCCTCCATCCGGGCGCGTTGACCCGCGTCGGGCATCCGCCCCCGCGCGGCGCCCAGGTTGTCCTCGACATAGGCGGCCTTGGCCATGCCGGGAATGGGGCAGGTCACCGCCTCGTGCGCAAGAACGTACTTCAGGAAGAATTGGGGCCAGGAGGCGCAATCGAACTCCGCGGTCCAGGGCGGAAGCTCCCGGCCCTGGACGGCCTTGAACAGGCGGTCGCGTCCGAAGGGCACATTCACCATCACGGCCATGCCGCGCTCGGCGGCGAGCGGCAGGATGCGCGTCGCGGCGGCGCGGTCGTCGAGGGCATAGTTCACCTGGATGAAATCCAGGGGTTCACGACGCATCAGGGCTTCGAGATCGGCGAACTGGCTGTCGCGCCAGACCGTGACGCCGAGGTAGCGGATCTTCTTCTCTGCCTTCAGGTCGCGGAGCGTGGCGAGGTTGGCGGTCGGGTCGATCAGGTTGTGGACCGCGACCAGATCGATCATCGGCGTGTTCAGGCGCTTGAACGAGCGTGCGATCTCCGCGGCCCCGCCTTCGCGGCCGGGTGTCCCGACCTTGCTGCAAAGGAACACCTTCTCGCGCAGTCCGTCCTGATTGAGGATCAGGCCGAGTACGTCCTCGGCGGTGCCGTAGCTCGGCGCGGTATCGATGACCGTTCCGCCGAGCGCCACGAAGCGCTGTACGGCCTCACGCAGGGGCGCCACCGCCGCGGCACTCGGCTCGACCTCGTAGCGCCGGGAGGTGCCGATCCCGATCACGGGGAGGGTTTCACCGGATGACGGGATGGGGCGCCGGAGCAGGCTCGCAGCCTCGGCGCGGGCGGGCGATGCGCCCCATTCGAGGAACGGTACTGAGAGGGGTAGGAGGCTGGTCCCGGCGATGAAGGCGCGTCGCGTCGGTGTCATCGAGGCATGAGCTCCAGCGAAGGTGGATGTCGTTGGTCACTTAGGGCCGGAAACGCGCCTGGACATGGCCCAGACCGGCCGACCAGTGTTCAGCTGTTTGCCGTAACCCGATGGAACGTCTCGGGGTCGAGGTCCAGGCCGAGCGTCTTGAAGCGTTCCGCCGAACCGAGATGGTTGCGCAATGCGATGAGGTAGGCCGCGGAATACATGATGGCGATGACCGGCTTCGTACGGTCGCAACCAGTCTCCTCGAGAAGCTGTCGGATCTCGTCCGTCGTTTCTTCGAGATGCCAGGCCGTATTCTCCAGGCGGACGTTTCCGATCGATGCGGCGCATTGCGAGAAGAAGCTGACGACCGGCGCGATGATCCGCTGCGATCGCGACAGCAGGAGAAGATCCATCGCAGCACGCTGGTTTTCGCTCAACGGCAGGTCGGAGCAGGACACGATGCGTTCGGTCCCGTACCGGCCGCGGAACTGTGCCACGACGCTTTGGTCCTCGGTGCAGACGATGATGCTGCCGCTGCGATGCTGATCGACCGCATGGAAGTACCCCCGAAGGGGCATGAACCGCTGAAGAATCTGGATCATCAGCCCATCGGCGAGGATGTCCAGGTTCGAATGCAGGAGCATGTCCAGGATGTCGCCTCGCCTGACATGCACTGAGATGCAATGGGATAGGGGCGACCGCCGATCCAACGCGGCCAAAGCCTCAAGAATGGTAGGGTTCCAGTTGATCTGCGCAGCGACATGCGCGACCTTTGCCTTGAGATCTGTCGTCTCGGCCATGAACTGAAACAATGGTATCGGGAAGTCGTAGTTGATCCCGTTCCCCATCCGCGCGATCTGTGCGACCTCGCTCTCGGACAGATCGAACAACTCGTCCTTGTTGTGGAACACGCTGAATAGGCCCGTCGTCACCGGTTCCTCATGGATGACGATGTCGGCGTACGGGCCCTTCGTTGCGTCCTTGAACAGATGCAGGCTGGCGAAGAGCTCAAGGACGTATCGCGGATGCATCAGCACAGGACTGTGCGGCGGGTCGGGCCATCCGAGGGGTGTCCAGAACACGCGCAACGGCACGTCGATGTGCCGTGAGAGCAACTGTGCATAGACGGCCGACAGGATGCGTGTTCCGAGACCGTCACTTCTCTGGGAACAGATCATTGTCGACGCATGATCCCGGCCAACTCTCCTGCGGGGGATCCGCGCTCCCTAGGACTTCGCAGGCGCCGAACCTCTTGCCGTCGCAGAATAACGTCAATCATCATCCTGCCGCACCGACCCGACCGATCGTCCCGTTCACGCCTTCCCCGCCACCGCCGGAGGCAACGGGTTCGCGAGAGCCGGCGACGAGAGCGTCCCTCGGTCGCCCTTAGCAGCATTGGCGGACCCGGAAAATCGCCTTTCCGGGCGGAAGGGGGCACCGCGCCGGATGCGACAGGACGATCGGGAGCGGTGATCCCTGTGGAAGCGGCGCGACCGTGTGCGACCCATCGAATGCCTGAGTCCGCCTCGATCGATGCCGATGCCCCATTCCGGGGACACGGCATCGACCCCGATGCCCTTCGAACGGCTGCCGCTTCGCGATCCAACGGGACGTTCGATCTACTCCCAAGGGTCTCATTGACGAGGGCGCGAGCGCATGGCGAACTGAAACGATCGCAGCGGTTCGTGAGGTGCCCGCCTCACGATGCGATCGGGGCGGCCAGAGAGTTCACCGACCACTCTCTGGCCCGCTTCCCGTTAGCCATAGGCCATGGTTCGTCGAACCCGCTTCATCCCAGACACTTCCGGTTCAGGCTCGTCCGCACGTTCAGCCTGATCCCGCGCCGACCTGACGGGTCGGCGTCCACTGCCCCGTTGCGAAAGGCCTCCGCATGGGCTAACACAGCGTCGCGGTCAGCACCCGTAGCTCAGCTGGATAGAGCGTTGCCCTCCGAAGGCAAAGGTCACACGTTCGAATCGTGTCGGGTGCGCCAGCAATCTCAAAGAAGTAGCCGTGTCCCTGTGTGCCATCTGATGGCCGGCGGATGTAAGTCGCTTAATGCGACAGGTCTGGTGCTCCTCAGTATTCGCTTCCGGAAGAATCAACCGGCCTAGGGCTCGTGCGGTCGGCGTCTTCGAGACGCCCGGATCGCTCCTGAACGTGGATCAGGGCCGTTGCTGCCGCCCTCGCATCTCGGCGGGATGCTGGCGTTGCCAACGCGGCGAACTTGGTCGCGCTGCCGGAGTGGAGACGCACGGGCAATCTCACGTCGGATCGAGCGCGTCACGGTGCGCCGGACGCGGCCGGTCGCCCGAGGCAGGAGACATGCATCTGATCACCGCCGCCCGCCCAATGCGGGTTGGCCGCCGCTGCCGCCTTCGGAGGCAGGTGGTCGAGCCCGTCTTCGGGCAGATCAAGCAGGCGAGGGGCTTCCGGCCGTTCCTGTTCCGTCATCTCGATCGGCCGGAGCGAGTGGGCGATGACCCGCACCGCCCACGACCTCCTGGAGTCAGCACCGGCCGCCCATTGGGGCTGCCAGACCCCAGTCTCTGCGCAGGTCTCGCCCATTGTCAGGCACCGAACCCTATGTCTCGGGTGGGCACGTAGGTGTTTGATCCGACGGACAAGCTCGCGCTCCAGCACGCCGCAGAGGATCCGGACATGGACCGGCGGAGCCGCGTGGTCATCACGGAAGAAGTGATGTGATGAGCGCGAACCGTCCCGCAGAAAATCACACTTCTTTAACGTCACACAATTGACAGCGCGCCACCCTTTCAACTCTGGTGCGGATAATCGTATACGGCGTGCGATGCGAACGGACCGCAGAGATGAGCTGGATTTCACTCCGTAAATTTGCTGCAGCCGAGAGCAAGAACAAGCCCTCGAAGGAAGCGGAAATCCTTCGGCTGGAGGGGCCGATACTCTTGTCGTCGCCGCCTCTCCCCGATGAGGGCGTCGAATATATCGAGCATCAATCCGACAGTGACGATCTTTCGCTCGATACGCTCGGGCAGCACAACGAGGTCCTTCGCTTCCGCGTGGCGGAGATGTCGGAGCGGTTGGACGATCTGAAATCGCTCCAGGGCGATTTTGCCGCCCTGCTGGAGCCCATCATTGCGATTGCAGACGAGTTGCCGCGCGCCAAGGTTCGGACGTCCGAACTCGAAGCCCTGTTATCCCTCGAACAGGCAAACGCGTCCAATCTCCGGCGTGACCTGGCTGACGCCACGCATCGCTTGGCTGGCGCAACGAACGACGTCTCAGCGTCGAAGATCCAGCTTCATCATCTGGAATCCAGTCTGCAGGCGCGTGACGCGGCTGCAGAAGACGTACGCTTGGCCTTGCGCGACAAGTCGCTTGAAGCGGAAGACCTCGAGCGGCGCTTGTTTGCGGCGAGCGAGCAGGTTCGTGCCCTGCAAGGTGAGAGTAAATCTCTCCGTGTCGAGGCAAAAGCCCTCGATCAAGCGCTCGCCAGATCGGAGGGCGAACTCCAGGACCTTCGCGAAAGCCGCCATGCCCTCGAACGGGATAATTTGCGCCTTCAAAATCTAAGCGAGTCCCAAGCGGTACATTTGGCCGAACTCGCGGCGAGGAGCCAGGATTTCGAGGCCCAGGCCGAAAACAGCCGCGTCGCCCTGCGCAATGCCGAGCAGCAACTGGCCGCTGAGACCGCGGCGACGGAGAAGGCAAAGGTGCAGTACGAGGCGGACATCGCCAACCTGCGGGCGGAGCGCACAAGCCTCACGATGCGGGTCGACGCAGCCACCAGCCGTTTCGCCACGACCGAGCAGATGGTGGCTCAACTGCGCAACCAGCTTCGCGAACGGGATGAGGTGGGCCGCGCTGCCGAGCGTGGCTTGAAGGAGGCCTCCATCGAACGGGTGACGGCGGAGCGACGGCTCGAGAGCGCGCAGGCGGACCTGGCCCGGCAGAATGAACGCGCCCTCGAGATGCAGCGGGCACGGTCGGAGTTCGAGCACCGGTGCGAGATGCTGACCAAGGCGATGGCGGCCAAGGATGCAGCCCTCGAACAAGCCCTGGGACGCGTCGGGAGCCTGTCGGACAGGATCGATCACCTGGTTCATCGTCAGGAGGTGGAACGCGCCGATTTCGAGACGGTGAATCACCGCCTCGTCGAGGAGCTTCAGCACGAGCGCTCCGAACGGAAGCTGGCGCAGGGCGCCTTGGACATTGCCCGCGAAAGCCGCGTTTCTCTGCAGAAGCAGCATGAGGCCCTCAAGCGCTCTGCACGCGCTTACGCCGGAGACGATGCGGCGTCTCGTACGGAACCGGCAGCACCGGCCGCCGAGGCCAGCAATGTCAGGCCCTTCAGTGCCTCCGGGAAAGCTGGTGCCCCGGGATCCCCGGCTCAACCGTCCGACTGACGACTGAGTGGATCACCCCCCAGCATCTTCGATATGGCACGGCCG
This sequence comes from Methylobacterium sp. FF17, assembly GCF_025813715.1. Classification (NCBI taxonomy): domain Bacteria; kingdom Pseudomonadati; phylum Pseudomonadota; class Alphaproteobacteria; order Hyphomicrobiales; family Methylobacteriaceae; genus Methylobacterium; species Methylobacterium flocculans. Next base: position 3,286,115 of record NZ_CP107532.1, on the reverse strand, counting down.
ACCTTCGGTACAGGGAGCAGACATGACCGACAGCAATCTTCGGGATCGAGAGCCGTCCTCCGCTGGCGCCTGGCTCATGCGTAGCCTTCCGAGTCCGAACCGCAACGCAACGGTGGCGGAGACAGTCTCGTCCGAGACCGTTTCCCTCGATACCGCGCGTCAGCCTCTGTCGAGTGTTGATGAAGGTCGGCGACGTGACTGGTCCGCGTCCCTCGATCTCATCCACGAAGCGACAGCGGCGATCCGCATCAGCGAGGAACGTGCAAACGAACTGGAAGAGGAGCTCGAGCGAACAGTCGCACAGTTCAAGGCGCGGGAATCCGCTCTTGAGGCTCAGATTTCGGTTACGCAGAGCAGAGCGGAACTTGCGGAGCGGCGCGCGGCAGAAGCCGAGGACTGGTTAGGCCGTATGCACGATGCGGTGGTGGACGGCTTCACGCGCCGTGAGCCTCGAACCACATCGCCGCCGGCAGCCTCCTCCGCGACCTGACCCTTCTCGAAGCTGGTTTTGTTGCGCGTCTTTCCGGCTTCTCCGACGTGGATCGGCGGGTCCCTCGTCACAAATCGCGCCTAACCCTTTGAAATGGCGGCACGCACGTCCGCCGAAGGTCGCGGCGCTTTTCTTCGAAATGCGGGGCCGACCTACCGACATGCTTCTTCGCGACACGGCCGAGCCGTCGACACACGGTCGCCGTGTCATGCGATGTTGTTCGGCGGAGCCAGCAACGCCTCGGAGAAGCCCGCCTGTCGCGTCGGTCGGGACCCGCGAATCTCACATCGGGCGTGTTGCCCGCAGCCGGACAAAATCCAGTCCGGCGAGTGCCATGGGAACGCCGATGAGAAACAGTGCGAAGAACAGTCCCATGGTTCGTCCTCTCTCATGTCGCGGCGTGGGCCGGAACCCTCGGGCCCGGACGTCACTCATTCTTCGAGCGATAACCGTCGAGCGGTGACGGCGGTTCGCGCTGTGCCCCGCACCCTTTGTCCTCCCGCAGGGATTCTCCGGTGCGTCGCGCCGGAGGGATCCTTCGCCGCGGCGCCTCGGGCGATGTCACCTGACGCGCCGCTCCGGTCTTTCGCCTGTACGACGGAGGCCGCTGCTGGGTTGGGCCGAAGACAGCGACAGCACGACGCAAGTGGGTTCCGGGTGAGAGACAGGAGCATCGGCCCGGCTCGGTTCATCCGGGAAGGCTCAGTCGATGACTTCAACGATCCGTCGCGTGCGTGGCTCGACGAGGACGGGATGGTCGTTGACGATGGTGTAGTTGTAGCCGGATAGCGCGAACTCGGGCGGCACGTCGTAATAGACCACACCGTCCTCGGGCAGGACCGTGCCGGTTCGGATCCCACCGGAATAGCTGAAGGACGGCCGGCGCTCGGCCAGCGCGTAGATGCGGAAGCGCTCGCGGCGGTCGACGCCGAGAATTCCGTTGGCGGTGCCCACCGCCGCTCCGATGGCGCCGCCGACCACGGCGCCGAGCGGCCCAGCCGCCATCTCGCCGCGTGCCGCTCCTTCCTGGGCCCCCTGAACGAGGCCCTGGGCCTCAGCAGTGCCTAGGCCCGCGAGGATGAACACGGGAAGGGCGACAAGGAACTTCGGGATCATCGTGGGCGCTCCATCGCGCGACGCGGGCCGGGAACCGACACCGGTCGGGATCGGGCAACGCGGCTGCGGCGCAAACGATGCCACTGCCCGTGCAGGTTGCCGCGGCCTGTGACTTCGATGCGACATCGCGGCTGATGCGGGCGCGGGTTGCGGCGAGATGGGGCCGGCAAGTCGTGCGGATCTCGCGTTCCGCCCATCCCGCCGCGGCCGTGTTAACGCTCGATTCCCTGCCGTGTGGTGAGCTTGGCGCTGATGATGCATCCCTGGCGCCATCAAGTCTCAGCCGACCGGATCTGATGATCGCCTTGCCGTATCTCCAGCCGCCTTTCCGAACGGCACCTGCTCCGCATGCTGTCTCCTGCACAGGCTTTCCGGCCTGCCGCACCCGGAGCGGTGGACAAGGGTGCGGCGCGTGAGCGAACTCGATGGCTGGGCGGAGCGCCGTCGCATCGCCGAACAGGGGCGGGCCGAGCGGCCCTGGTCGCTGTGGGGACCCTACCTGAGCGAGCGCCAATGGGGGACGGTCCGGGAGGACTACAGCCGGGATGGCAATGCCTGGCGTTCGCTCCCCCACGAGGAGGCGCGCTCGCGCGCTTATCGTTGGGGTGAGGACGGCCTGGCGGGGATCTGCGACGAGCGGGGGCAGATGTGCCTGTCGCTCGCCCTCTGGAACGGCCGGGACCATATCCTCAAGGAGCGACTCTTCGGGCTTGCCAACGAGGAGGGCAACCACGGGGAGGACGTCAAGGAACTCTACCACTACCTCGACGCGGTCCCGAGCCACGCCTACCTCAAGTTCCTCTACCGCTACCCTCAGGCGGCCTACCCTTACGACGATCTCGTGCGCGAAGGCCTACGGCGTGGGCGCGACCAGCCGGAATACGAGATCGAGGACACCGGAATCTTCGAAGGCGACCGGTTCTTCGAGGTCACGGTGGAGTACGCCAAGGAGGACGTGGAGGACATCCACGTGGTGATCACGGCCGTCAATCGCGGGCCGGAAGCCGCCGACCTGCACATCATCCCGCAGCTCTGGTTCCGCAACACGTGGTCCTGGCGCGCCGAGGGCACCGATCGGCGTCCCCGCCTCAGCATCCGGCCGGACGGCGGCGTGGCCTGCGATCATCCGCGCCTCGGACCCTACCGGCTCTCCTTCGACGGCTATCCCGACCCGCTCTTCTGCGAGAACGACACCAATCTGCGGCTCCATGGCGGACAGCCTGAGGCGGTCGGCCCGTTCAAGGACGGTCTCCATGCAGCCATCGTCGGGGGCGACGAGGCCGCCGTGTGGCGCGACGGCGGCACGAAGCTCGGCCTGCACTACGCGCGTCTGCTGGAACCGGGCGAGACCACACGGGTCAGCCTACGCCTCTCGGCGGGGGCGCGCCTGCGCCCTGTCGACCGTGAGGGCACCATCGTCCACCGCCGGATCGCGGAAGCCGATGCCTTCTACGAAAGCCTGCAGGACGGCATCGCGGATGCGGATTCCCGCGCGATTTTCCGCCAGGCGGCTGCCGGTCTGATCTGGTCCAAGCAGCTCTATTCCTACGACGTACGCCTCTGGCTCAAGGGTGATCCCCAGCAGCCGGTGCCGCCCCGGGAGCGGGATGGTGGGCGCAACATCCACTGGCGCCACTTCGCCGGTGCGGACGTGCTCTCGATGCCGGACAAATGGGAGTATCCCTGGTTCGCCGCCTGGGACCTCGCCTTCCACTGCCTCCCGCTGGCGCTCCTCGATCCGGATTTCGCCAAGAAGCAGCTCCTGTTGCTGACGCGCGAATGGTACATGCACCCCAACGGCCAGCTTCCGGCCTACGAGTGGGAATTCGGCGACGCGAACCCCCCGGTCCATGCCTGGGCGACCTATAGGGTGTTCGAGATCGACCGCGACCGGCGCGGCGGGCGCGGTGACCTCGCCTTCCTGGAGGGGGTCTTCCACAAGCTGCTCATCAACTTCACATGGTGGGTGAACCGCAAGGACACGGAGGGCCGCAACGTCTTTCAGGGCGGCTTCCTCGGCCTCGATAATGTGGGTGTGTTCGACCGCTCGCGCCCGCCGCCCGGATTTGGTCGGATCCATCAGGCGGACGGGACCGCCTGGATGGCGATGTACGCCCTCAACATGATGCGCATCGCCCTGGAACTCGCGCTTCACAACGACGTCTACGAGAGCACCGCCTCGAAGTTCTTCGAGCACTTCCTGCTCATCGCCGAGGCGATGACCGACATGGGGGGCGAGGGCTTCGGTCTCTGGGACGACGAGGACGAGTTCTACTACGACGAGGTCGACATCCCCGGCGGGAGCATGCTCCCCTTGCGGGTTCGCTCGGTGGTGGGGCTGGTGCCACTCTTCGCCGTGGAGGTGATCGAACCCTCCGTGCTCCAGCGTTTGCCGGATTTCGCCCGGCGCCTGAACTGGCTGCTCGAGAACCGCCCTCACCTCGCCCTGCTCGTCTCGCGCTGGGACGAGGGGGGTGTGAAGGATCGCAAGCTCCTCTCCCTCCTGCGGGGACACCGCATGAAGGCGCTTCTGCGCCGTATGCTCGACGAGGCCGAGTTCCTCTCCGCCCACGGGGTGCGCTCGCTCTCGAAGGCGCACCGAGACCACCCCTACGCGCTGAACGAGTTCGGGGCCTCCTTCACGATCCGCTACGATCCGGCGGATTCGACCTCCAACATGTTCGGTGGCAACTCGAACTGGCGGGGTCCGGTCTGGATGCCGATGAACTACCTCATCGTCGAGGCCCTGCGCCGCTTCCACACCTACTATGGCGACGACTTCCTGGTGGAGTATCCGACTGGGTCCGGGACTTCGCTGACCCTGAGCGCCATCGCGGATGCCCTGGAGGACCGCCTGATCGCGCTCTTCGCCAGAGGCGAGGACGGAACCCGGCCGATCTTCGGGGGCAGGCCGCCCATTCCGCCATTGCCCGGCACGGAGGAGGCGCTGCTCTTCCACGAGTTCTTCGACGGCGACACGGGACGCGGACTCGGTGCGTCCCACCAGACGGGCTGGACCGCGCTGATTCTCAATCTGCTACACAGCCGGGCCCGGCGCGCCGCATCGTGAGCTCCTTCCGCCGGAGAAGCGGCTCCGGCGTTCAGGATGCATCACCGAGGGTGACCGATGCCGGGGGCGCTTTCGCTGACGTGCCGGCCTTCGTTCAAACGAGGGGGTGGCTGAGATAGGCGACCATCAACTCGGCCACGGCGCGCTCCGCGTAATCCGAGACGCTCTCGTGACCGGCGACCGGAAAAGCCTCGACGACGCTGCGGCCTGCGAGCACCTCGGACAGTTCGCCGGGCAGCATTCCGTTCTCGATGGCCGCCGCGACGGCGGCCCGGCCGTAGCTTCGGCGGGTGCTGCGCGCGCCGAGCAGCGCCGCCGGGCTCGCCGGCGTGACGCCGTCAAATCGTACCGCGTGAAATCCCATGATCGTCCTGTCCCTTGCTTCGCCCCAGCGCGGGGCCGATTGCGCAATGTCCTTCGTCTTCGATCGGGCACGGACAACAGGGCGTTGGGGCATGCATGGCGAGTTGCAAGGTGGCGATGTGCAAGGTCATGGGATGTCGTCCCGGTTCATCGGCATCGGGCTTTGCTGATACGGGTTATTCTACCGAACCATTTCGGGAATGTGCTTCCAAAGATCTTGGGAATGGGAGTTGCGTGATGACGTTGCGGGGCACGGGACAAGAACGACCGTTTCGCCGAAGCCGGGCCGCGCGCCCGGTCAATCCTGGCTAATCCGCGCCGCAACGGCGTCGGCGAGATCGACCGAGGCATCGCGTATATCGGGAACGGCGATGCATTCCCAAAGGACGCCGCGCAGGAGCGGGCCGACCGCCCAGAGCGGTGCGTCTCCCCGTGACGAGACGACCTTGCCGTCCGGCGTGGCGTCGACGCCGAGGCCGAAGGGGCCGGGGCGCACGAGGCCGCGTGCCAGCAGGTTGCGCACGAGGGGATCCGCCGTTTCCGCGAACCGGCTGAACCCGGTGGCGTCGAGGATCGCCCCCGCCGCGATCTGCACGGGGCGGCCGCTGCCGCGCGGCTGTACTGTGACGATGGCGTGCGCCGTCGCATCCTCGACGGTCTGAAGACGCCCCGCGAGGATGCGCAGGGTGCCGCGTGCCACCTCCCCCGCGATGGTCGCGGCGGCGGGCGGTGCCGTCCGGTGGCGGTGCACGTCCCAGTAAGGGCGCAAGTGGCGTAGGAAGCGCGCCTGCTCGAGACGCGGCAATCCCGTCCAGAGTTCATCCGTGATGGGCCGGAGGGCATCGATTACGCTGCGCCAATCGGCGCCCTCGGCTCGCGCCGCCGCGATCTCCGCCCGGCCCCAGGCGAGGAGCTTGCGGATGGAGGCTCGGGTCTCCGCGCTGAACTCCGGACGCGCCCGGACCGGCACCGGGGCGTGCGGCTTCGGCACCAGACCCCGGCGGGATACGGCGACGATTCTGCCCGGGAAGCCCTGACGGCGCAGCGTCGCCACGGCATCCATCATCGTCAGCCCGGTGCCGACGATCAGGACCTCGCGGGTTGGGTCGAGGTCGCGCAGGCCGGCGACGTCCCAGGGGTCGCGCTGGTAGCGGCTGCGCGCTGTGACGGGCCCCGGCAGATTGCCCATGGCCAGCACCGCGCCGGCAATGGGGATGGACCGGCCGGATTCCGTGCGCAGGGTGAAGCCGCCATCGATCGGCTCCAGATCGAGGACCGCATCCCGCAGGACGTCGAGACGCGCACCCGCTTCGGCGCGTGTCCGTTCGAAGGATTCCGAGATGTATCGTCCATAGAGGCCGCGTGCGGCGAAGGTGCCCGCATCGGTGACACGGATGCCGGCCTGTGCGTCGGCGTCGAGCCGGGTGCAGTCGAGCCAGTCGGCGAATGCGCTTGGCCGCTCGGGATCGGCGCTCATATGCGTGGCCCGCAGGTTCAGCAGGTGATCCGCGTTGGCCGTCGCATAGGCGAGCCCCCGCCCCGGTTCGTGGGCCCGCTCGACGAGGAGGATGGGGCGTTCGCCGGGAAGTGCCCGCAGCAATTGCGTCGCCACCGTAAAGCCGCTGAAGCCTCCGCCGATGATGGCGATGGAATGCGGCGGGACGGTCGAGGTCATCGGTACGAACTCCAATCCGGCAGCGTGATGCAGGCTCTTAGGGGTCGTTCGTTTTAGAGAACAAGGCACCTAATCAGGATGGCCACCCCGCATCCGGCTGAAGCATTCGCAACCGTGCAGAACGGTTGTAGCGACTGAGCGATGAGCAAGACGTAAGGATATTTCCACGATTGAAGCTCCTATGGATGAGAATCCTATCTATCCTCGTTCTGAAAAAAGAACGTTCTGGTTGACTTGGCACGTGCCTCGCCGGACGATGCAGACCTCCGCCGGAACGACGCGCCGTCGATGATGGTCGCGCCTGGGAACCACCACCGCACGATGCCAATCCTGTATGCCTTCAGCGCGATCGTCCGCGACGGCCACTTGGCGCGCGGCGGCATCGGGAGGTGCGGGGCCGCGCCGGGGAACCTTCCCAGCTTCGACGCGGAGATCACCGACCATTCGGGCTCCATGGTCCCCTCCTCCCGCTCAAGGTCCATCCCGCAGGCCCGCACGCCCAACGCCCTCCGAGGTCGCGGCTTCGCACGCGGCTCTACCGCGGTACGTTAGGCGTCGATGAGCCGGAGGGACGCGACATGAACGACGACCACACCCACGAGCAGCACGCACACGGACACGGAGAAGCGCCGATCGGCGAGCGCTGGAAGCACGACGGCGTCCGCGTGATTCCGGGCGACAAGCTCGACGCCAACACGGCCCAGTCGCCGGGCATGTTCCGTCAGGCCGCGATCAACCATGCGCGCGTCGGAGCCCAGAAGATCTGGGCCGGGACCGTGGCGATCGCGCCCGATGCCAAGACCGGCGTGCACCACCACGGCGCCCTGGAGAGCGTGATCTACGTGGTCTCGGGCCGGGCCCGCATGCGCTGGGGCGAGCGCCTCGAATACGTGGCGGAGGCGGGGCCGGGCGACTTCATCTTCGTACCACCCTACGTGCCGCACCAGGAGATCAACGCCGACCCGGACCAGCCCCTGAACTGCGTCCTCGTGCGCTCCGACAACGAGGCCGTGGTGGTCAACATCACCGATGTGGAGCCGGTCGAGCGCCCCGAGGTGGTCCACTGGGTCGACCCCATCCACAAGCATCCTTCCGAAACCGAGACCCGCTGACATGATCGATCGTCGCCACGCCCTGCGGGCCGCCGCCGCGCTGGGCCTCCTCGCCCTGACGCCCGTCGCCGGCCGCGGCGCCGAGCCGAAGCGCCTGCGTATCGGCTTCCAGAAATCCTCGACACTCATCGCCCTGTTGAAGCTCGACGTGGCCCTGGAGAAGGCCCTGGAGCCGCTCGGCGTGACCGTCTCGTGGCACGAATTCACCAGCGGTCTGCCTATTATGGAGGCACTCAATGCCGGGCAGATCGACGTTTCCGCGGATGTCGCCGACACCGTGCCGATCTTCGCGCAGGCCGCACAGGCCAACATCACCTACATCGCCCAGGAAGCCGCCTCGCCGTCGGCGCAGGCGATCCTGGTGAACAAGGGTTCTGACCTGAGGAGCGTGGCCGAGCTGAAGGGCCGCAAGGTCGCGGTGACCAAGGGCGCCGGCAGCCATTACCTGCTGCTGGCGGCCCTCGCTGCCGAGGGCCTGCCGTTCAAGGCGATCAGTCCGGCCTATCTCACCCCGTCGGACGGACGCGCGGCGCTGGCCAGCGGCAGCGTCGAGGCCTGGGTCGCGTGGGATCCGTTCCTCTCGGCGGCGGAGCAGCAGACGGGCGCGCGCATCCTGCGCGACGGCACCGGTCTCTCCCAGTACAAGCGCTACTACCTCGCGAGCGCCGACTACGCGGCGCAGCGCGCCGATGTCCTGGCGATCCTGTTCGCCAAGCTACGTGAGACGGGCGCCTGGGTGAAGGCCAACCCCGACGCCGCCGCGAACCGACTCGGCACCCTGTGGAAGCTGGAACCCGCCGTCGTCCTGCAGGCGAACGGCCGGCGCAGCTACGCCGTCGAGCCGGTGACGCGGGCGGGACTCGCCGAGCAGCAGACCATCGCGGACGCCTTCCGGGCCGAAGGGCTCCTGCCCCGCCCCGTCGACGCCTCCGCCCTCGGGATCTGGGTGCCGCCGTCCCTCTGAACCCGCACTCGGCCCATCCGCCCTGCCTCAGGAACCGACCCGATGACGCCTGCCCTTCGGAACCGTGCCCCGTTCCTCTCTCGCCGCAAGGTCGCCGGCCTGCTCCTGGTCGCCGTGTGCGGAGCGCTTCACTGGGTCGGGGCGTCGCGCGGCGAGGCGGCCGAACTCGGGGAAGTCCGCCTCGACTGGGCGACCTACAACCCGGTCAGCCTCGTCCTGAAGGAGAAAGGCTTCCTCGAAGCCGCCCTGAAGGAGAAGGGCATCGCGGTACGCTGGACGCAGTCGCTCGGCTCGAACAAGGCGCTCGAGTACCTCAACGGCGGGGCGATCGACTTCGGCTCGTCGGCCGGCGCCGCCGCCCTGCTGGCGCGCATCAACGGCAACCCGGTCAAGGCGATCTATGCCTTCTCGCAGCCGGAATGGACCGCTCTGGTCACCACCAGGGCGAGCGGCATCACCGGACCGGCCGACCTCAAGGGGAAGCGCATCGCGGTCACGCGCGGCACCGATCCGCACATCTTCCTCATCCGCGCCCTCCATGGCGCTGGCCTCACCGAGAAGGACGCCAAGCTCGTCCTCCTCCAGCACGCCGATGGGCGCACCGCTCTGGAGCGCGGCGACGTCGATGCCTGGGCCGGCCTCGATCCGATGATGGCGGCGTCGGAAATCGAGGGCGGCAGCGTGTTGTTCTTCCGCGACCCGGCCGCCAACACCTGGGGCGTCCTCGACGTGCGCGAGGACTTCGCCAACGCGCACCCGGATGTCGTGCGCACGGTCATCGCCGCCTACGAGCAGGCGCGCTCCTATGCGGTCGCAAACCCGGATGCCGTACGGAAGGCCCTCGTCACGGCCACCCGGCTGCCCGAGCCGGTGATCGCGCGCCAACTCGCCCGCACCGATCTCGGCCAGCCGAAGATCGGCCGGGTTCAGGCCGACAGCATCCAGGCGGCGGGCCTCGCCCTGCAGCAAGCCGGCGTGATACCGGCGGAGACGAACGTCGCGGCGGCGGTGGACGGGCTCATCGACACCCGCTTCAACACCGGACCGGAGCGGTGAGCGCGGGCTCGATCACACCCGCCCTCGGCATCGAGGCCGTAGCGTCGGCGCAAGGCACGGAGCGCCGCCGATCCGTCATGTGGGCCGGCTGGCGTCGGGGCGGCCGCCTCGTCCTAGGCCTTCTCCTCCCCTTGAGCTTCGCCCTTGCCTGGGAGATCGCCGTTCGCGGCGGATGGGCGCAGGGACGGCTGCTTCCACCCCCGAGCCGGGTGCTCGACGCGCTCCTGATCCTGGCGCGGTCCGGTGACCTCGGGCTGCACGTGCGGGCGACGCTGCTGCGCGTAACCCTCGGTTTCCTCGGCGGCGCTGGGATCGGGATCGTGGCCGGAGCGCTTACCGGAACCCTGCCGGTGGTGCGCCATCTCGTCGACCCCGGGCTGCAGGCCCTGCGCGCCGTGCCGTCCCTGGCCTGGGTTCCGCTCTTCATCCTCTGGCTCGGCATCCTGGAGACGCCGAAGGTGGTGCTGATCGCGGTAGGCGTGTTCTTTCCCGTCTATATCGGCGTCTCGGGAGCGATCGCCTCCGTCGATCGCAAGCTCGTGGAGGTTGGTCGCCTCTTCCGGCTGTCGAACCTCGCGCTCGCCCGCCGCATCCTGCTCCCGGCGGTCCTGCCCGGCACGATCGTGGCGCTGCGCACCGGTCTCGGCCTCGGCGTCCTGTTCGTGGTGGCGGCCGAGCTCATGGGCGCTTCCGAGGGCCTCGGCTACCTGCTCGTGGAGGGTCAGCAATTCGGCAAGCCGGACCAGATTCTCGCTGCGATCCTGGCCTTCGCGGTCCTGGGTAAGCTCGCCGACGCGCTCCTGATTCTCCTGACCCGGCCGCTGCTGCGCTGGCAGGATGTGTCGCGCGACGTACTCTGAGGGGTGGCGATGCTCACGATCCAGGATGTCGGGAAGACCTACGCGGATGGCACCGAGGCCTTGTCCGGCATCCGCCTCGCGATTCCCTCCGGCGAGATCCTCGCCCTCGTCGGCGGGTCGGGCTGCGGGAAGACCACGCTGCTGCGCCTTGTTGCTGGGCTCGACAGCGCCACCACCGGGACGATTCGCCTCGACGGCGCCTCGGTTCGAGCTCCGCATCCCGGCATCGGCCTGGTGTTCCAAGAGCCGCGCCTGCTGCCCTGGCTCGATATCGCGGATAATGTAGGCTTCGGGCTCGTCGATCTCACCCGTACGGAGCGGCGGACACGGGTCGCGCATGTTCTCGAACGGGTCGGCCTTTCGGCGCATAAGCGGCGCTGGCCGCGTGACCTCTCCGGCGGCCAGCAGCAGCGCGCGGCCATCGCACGCGCCTTCGTGGCGGCCCCCAAGGTGCTGCTCCTCGACGAGCCGTTCTCGGCCCTCGACGCCGTAACCCGGGAGGACCTGCACCGTCATCTCCTCGCCCTCTGGGAAGAGACGCGGCCCACCATCGTGCTCGTCACCCATGATGTCGGTGAAGCGGTGGCCCTCGCCGACCGGGTCGTCGTGCTGCGTCCCCACCCCGGACGTATCCACGACACGCTCTCCCTCGAACGACCCAGGGCCTCCGATCCGCTCGCGCAGGCGTCGTCCTTGCGGGCACTTCGCGACCTGCTCGCTGCTTCGCTCGGACGAGCCCCATCCCGGGAGGCGGTCCCGGTCTGAGCGGACGCGATCCGCCTGACGATTGCGGCGCATCGTCACCCACGCACGCTCCGAACTGCACAGAAATTGCACAACGTCCGGCCGTACATCCCACGAGAGCCGGTTCACCATGCACTTCACCAAACGTAGTCTCTTCCTCGCCCTCGGTCTGGGCGCAGCCCTGTGGTCTTCCGGCGGCGCCCTGGCGCAGGACGCGCTGGCGACGATCACGAAATCCAAGACCGTGAAGATCGGCGTGCCGGCCGATTACCCGCCCTACGGCTTCGTCGGGCTCGACCTGAAGCCCATCGGCCTCGACATCGATGTCGCCAACCTGATCGGGGCGAAGCTCGGCGCGGCGGTGGAACTGGTGCCGGTCGTCAGCGCCAACCGCATTCCTTACCTGCAGACGAAGAAGATCGACCTGATCGTCTCGACGCTCGGCAAGAACGAGGAGCGCCTGAAGATCATCGATTTCAGTGCCGCCTACGCGCCATTCTACCAGGGCGTGTTCGCGCTCAAATCCACTGCGATCAAAAGCTTCGACGACCTCGCCGGCAAGACGGTGGCGGTGACGCGCGGCGCGATGGAGGACGAGATGATCGGCAAGGTGGCGCCGACCTCCTCGGTGATCCAGCGTTTCGAGGATCAGGCCGCCACCACCGCCGCCTTCGCGGCGGGCCAGACCCAAGTCATCGCCACCAGCGTCTCGAATATCGGCGTGCTCAGCCGCAAGAGCCCGAATCTCGGAGTCGAGTACAAGCTGCTCCTGCGCGACAGCCCCTGCTTCGTCGGGATCTCCAAGGGCGAGGACGCTCTCCTCGCGCGGGTGAACGAAATCGTGCTCGCAGCCAAGGCCGATGGCAGCCTGGAAGCCCTCTCCCAGAAGTGGCTCAAGCGCGGAACCGGCGACCTGCCGCTCTGACACGCCCCCTCCCCGCGCCTGCCAGGGTCATCGCTCCACCATGCCGCTGCAACTCGATTTCGCGAGTATCCTCGTTCAATGGCCGTTGCTGTTACGGGGCGTGATCTGGACGGTCGGGCTCACGGCCGTCGCGACCTTGCTCGGAGGAAGCCTCGGCATCCTCTGTGCCTGGGCACGCGCCGGCGGACCGCGCGGACTGCGCTGGCTCGTCGGCGCCTATGTCGAGGTGATCCGCAACACGCCCTTCATCGTGCAGCTGTTCTTCATCTTCTTCGGGCTGCCCGAACTCGGCATCCGGCTCTCGCCGGCGGTTGCCTCGATCCTCGCCATGACGGTGAACCTCGGGGCCTACGCCACCGAGATCCTGCGGGCCGGGATCGAGGCGACGCCACGTGGGCAGATCGAGGCCGCCGAGAGCCTGGCACTGACGAAGGCGCAGGTCTTCACCCGCGTGGTGCTGCCCCCGGCCCTGAAGAAGGTCTGGCCCGCCCTGGTCAGCCAGATCGTCATCGTGATGCTGGGGTCGGCGGTCTGCGGGCAGATCTCCACCGAGGAACTCAGCTACGCCACCAACCTGATCCAGAGCCGGAACTTCCGCGCCTTCGAGACCTACATCGTCGGCACGCTGGTCTATCTCGCCCTCGCCATCGGCGTCCGCAGCCTGCTCGACTGGGCCGGTCCCCGCTTTCTGTTCGGCCGGTAGGAGGTCGCATGCCCGAATTCACCCTGTGGGACATCGTCCGCAACCTCCTGCTGGCCGCCCGCTGGACGGTGGCGCTCTCGCTCATCGCATTCCTGGGTGGGACCGTCGTCGGTCTGTTCCTGCTCGTTCTGCGGCTGTCCGGCCGACCGATTCTCGGCCGCCTCGTCGGCGCCTATGTCCAGCTCTTCCAGGGCACGCCACTGCTGATGCAGCTCTTCCTCCTCTATTTCGGGCTGGCGGTGGTGGGCGTGAACACCTCAGCCTGGCTCGCCGCCTGCGTCGCGCTCACGCTCTACGCCTCCGCCTACCTGACCGAGATCTGGCGCGGCTGCGTCGCATCGATCCCGCGCGGTCAGTGGGAGGCCGCAGCCAGCCTCGCGATGAGCTTCGGCCAGCAGTTCCGGCACATCATCCTGCCGCAGGCCCTGCGGATCGGGATCGCGCCCACCGTCGGCTTCCTCGTGCAGGTGGTGAAGGGCACGGCGCTCGCCTCGGTGATCGGCTTCGTCGAACTGACCAAGGCCGGCGGCATGATCGCCAACGTCACCTACGAGCCGATGCTGACCTATGCCTGCGTGGCGGGAATGTACTTCGCCCTGTGCTTCCCCATCAGCCTCTATGCCCGCGTGCTCGAAAGGAAACTCGCATGATTGCCACGCCCGAGCTGCGAAAAGTCACGCCGCACACGCAGGTCGGCGCGCCGATCCTGCGCATCACGGCCCTGCGCAAATCCTACGGGAACCACGAGGTGCTGCGCGGGATCGACCTCGACGTCATGCGGGGCGAGGTCATCGCGATCATCGGCAAGAGCGGCTCGGGCAAGAGCACGCTGCTGCGCTGCATCAACGGCCTGGAGGTGTTCCAGCAGGGTTCGCTGATCGTGGACGGCCGCCACCTGCTCTACGACAATGCGAAGGCCATGCGCGACCTGCGTCAGGGCGTCGGCATGATCTTCCAGAACTTCAACCTGTTCCCGCACCTCTCGGTGGGGCGCAACGTCATGCTGGCCCCGCACCTCGTCAAGAAGCGGCCGACGCCTGAGAACGAGGCGCGCGCGCGCCAGCTCCTCGCCCGGGTCGGTCTCGCGGAAAAGTTCGACGCCATGCCGGACAAGCTGTCCGGCGGCCAGCAGCAGCGCGTGGCCATCGCCCGCGCGCTCGCGATGGACCCGGCCATCATGCTCTGCGACGAGATCACCAGCGCCCTCGATCCGGAGCTCGTCGGCGAGGTTCTGCGCGTGGTGGAATCACTGGCCGAGGAGGGCATGACCCTGCTGATGGTGACCCACGAGATGAGCTTCGCCCGCAAGGTCGCCGACCGGGTGATCTTCATGCACCAGGGGCTGGTCCACGAGATCGGCCCCCCGGCCGAGTTGTTCGGCGCCCCGAAAACCCCGGAGCTGCGCCAGTTCCTGTCCTCGCTGCACGATTGAACGGGGCGCGCCTGCGCACCCTCGTCAGGCGGCGAGGGCCTGCTCGGCGGCGATGAGGGCGCGCCCGCGCTTGATCGCCTTGTGGTAGCGCTTTCCCGCGAGCTCATCGTGGATCGCGAGGAGGTGGGGCGCCAGCGTCGGGGCCGCGCAGGATCTCGGTGGCCTGGCGGGCGAAGAGGTCCTCGGCCTCGGCCGGGTCGTCGGCGAGATAGAGCATCTGGAGGGTGACGCAGAGGACCTTGGCCGGCGTATTGGCCTCGCTCTCCTTGATGACTTCGGATTCGCGAAGGAACTTGCACTCGGTCTCGATGAGGAAGTCGGTACGCCGCGAGCCGTTGCGGATGAGCGCGCCGTTGATGAGGAAGCCTTCGTAGGGCTTGAGGTCGAGGCGCAGGGCCATGGTGGAGAATCCCTTCTGGAAACGGGCCTGGGTCGATCGTCGATGAGGGTGCGAGGACCGGCCGCGGACGGCCGATCCTCGCGGGGTGCGCGCGCTTAGCGGAGGAGCTGCAGGATGCCCTGCTGCGCCTGGTTGGCCAGCGAGAGCGCCGAGGTGGCGATCGAGTTGCGGGTCGACAGGGCCTGCGAGTTGGCAGCTTCCTCGTTGAGGTCCGCGTTCACGAGGTTGGCCGAGCCGGTATCGAGGATGTTGATCAGCTGCTTGGAGAAGTCCTGGCGGTTCTGGACGATCGACAGGTTGGCGCCGAAGGTCGAGGACTGGGTGCGCAGCTGGGTGGTGGCGGTGTTCAGCGTCTCGATGGCGGCGTTGATGTCGGTGTCCGTCTGGAAACCGCCGTCCACCGTGCTGAGGCCGAGACCGGCCGCGTCGAACTCCACGCCCTGGATGTCCAGAGCCGAGGTGTTCTTCTCGTTGAAGGCGATGTGCAGGGTGTTGTCGGCGGCGTTGTTGCTGTTGCGGAACAGCAGGTTGACACCGTTGTAGCCCGAGTCCTGGGCCTGCTGGGTGATCTGCTGCAGGATCTGGTTGAACTGCTGCGCCAGAGCCGAACGCACCGAACTGGTGCCCTTGCTGCCGCCCACGTCGGTGCCCGCCCCCGTCTGTGAGGTGGCGCTGGAGCCGCTCACGCCGAAGCCGATATCGACACCCGCCGAGCCGCCCGTGGTGACCTGTGCCGCCTGGATGGTCAGCTTCTGGTCCGAGCCGGAAGCCTTCGTGGCGATGACGAGCTTGTTGTTGACGTAGCTCGCCTCCACCTTGCCCGCCAGACCCGTATCGGCGCTGATCTGATCGTTGATCGCCTTGGCGATCGCGGATTGGCTGGTGGTGGTGCCGGTGCCGAGGTTGGAATTGTTGAGGGTGATCAGCTTCAGCGAGCCGCTGCCGAGCTTCAGGGTGAAGGACGCGTCCTTCGTACCGCTGAAATCCTTGGTCGCGGTCTGCTCGGTGCCGACGATCGAGGCCTTGGACGAACCGTCCGTGGCCTCCGTGCCCGACGCCGTGACGCCCGTCGCCGCCGAATCGAGCCGGATGGTGCTCTTGGCGCCATTGAGCGTGATTTCGAGGGAGGCGTCCTTCGTCGGCGACGAGAGGTCGAAGGTGGTCGTGCCGGAGGTGTCGGTGGTGCCGAGATTGGTCAGGGTCGCGCTGCCGGTCACCTTGGCGGCCTGAGCGGTGGTGCCACCCGTGATGCCGCTGCTGCCGCCGGTCTTGTCGGCCAGTGCCTGGCTCGCGGTGGATTTCGCGGTCTCCAGGAGCTTGGTGATCGAGGTGATGCCCTGGGTCGCGGCCTGGATCGCCTGGACGCCGTTGGAGATCCCGTCGAGCAGTGAGCTGATGTCGCTGGAGCGTGCCGACAGGCTCTGCGCGGTGAAGAAGTTCGTTGGGTTGTCGAGGGCCGAGGTCACCTTCTTGCCGGTGGAGAGCCGGCTCTGGGTCGTCGAGAGCAGGTTCGCCGTATCCTGGAGTGACAGCAGGTTCTGGCGGGTTGCAGCAGTAAGGGTGATGCTGGACGTCTGGCGGATTCTGTTGATCGAGACATCGCCTTGTTGGCGATGCCCCAGACAGCGGGCAGGCCACTTATCCGATTGCTAAAAAGACGTCGTCCGGAGGCAAAGAGATAGGACTAGATATCTCAGAATAGGCTCACGACGTCTCACAATAATTTATAGGTCCAGTATATACCATTCATGGGACAAAACGTCTCAAATCCATCCGGTTCTTGATCATGTGTCGGCTTGCCTCATCGGTCGACCGGCCTCAGATGGCTCGGCCCCGGGCACGCGGTGGACGGTCGGACGGTGACGGCGATCGATCCTGTCCCGATTCACAACTTACGGTCGCAATAAGCTCACAAACCCACCGGTGATGTATTGATGCTTGATGGGATATCAAATATAGAAGTAAACATTATGATGTATAGGTAAATTAAACTTATAGGACCGCTTGCTCTTTCAGTAAAAACCAAAAAAGAGGGAATATTACTAGATATACAGATGTACTATAATTCATACGTCCGAAAATTATTCAGCAGTCCGGTTACGGTTGTTCGATATCGATTGGATTATTAGCAAAAATAATCGAATGAAAATCTCGCGTAATGAGCTAAGATAAATGTCTGAAATCCAGTGCGACCAGTATAATCCGCCTGAAGATCCGGATCTCAGGGCTGAATCTTGGTGCGAGCACTTGGCGCCGGTCTTCGAGGCCGAGGTCGCGCGTGACGCGGACCTGTCGGCGCCGATGGCGCTGAAGACTTACCATCTCGGGGAGGTCCTGCTCGGTGCCGTGTCCGCGCCGGCCCAGCGCCTCAAACGGTCGGCCCGAACGATCGCCCGGCAGGGAATCGACCATATCCTGCTTCAGTTCTACACGGCCGGTCAGAGCCGGGTGCAGGGGACCGCAGGCGAGGCGGAGATCAAGGCGTCGCAGATCGTGGTTTTCGACCTCTCGCAGCCCGTCATCAGCGAGGCCGGCGCGGTCTGCGCCACCAACATCATGGTGCCGCGCAAGCTCCTCGCCGACCAGATCGGCACCATCGAAAACCTGCATGGCCGGGCGCTCGATTTCCGCGCCCATCCGGTGCGCCAGCTTTCCTACACCTATCTGGCCGGCCTCACCGCCAGTGCCGACTCCGCCGAGGCGCACCAGTTGCGGTATCTCTCGGGTGCGGCGGCCGACCTCTGCGCCGCCTGCTTCCAACCCGACGCGAACCAGGCGCCGGCCGTGGACCAGCTCAACAAGATCGCGGTCTGCCAGTACATCGAGCAGGAACTCGCCCAGGTATCCCTGGGCGTCGATGCGCTGATCGCGCAGTTCGGCCTGTCCCGCGCCACGCTCTATCGGCTCTTCGACGCGGACGGGGGTGTCGCGAGCTACATCCGCGAGCGCCGCCTGCTGCGGGCCATGAAGCTCCTCGGTGCGTCGGGGGGGCGGCCCCGCATCTCCACGGTGGCCTACGCCACGGGCTTCTCCGACGAGAAGACCTTCAGCCGCGCCTTCCGACGCCGCTTCGGCTTCCTGCCCCGCGAGGCCGTGGCCGAAAGCCTGATCCCCCGCGCCGGCAACGGATCCCCGCAGATCCTGCTCGACTGGATGAAGAGCCTGTCGGCCTAGCGGATCCCCAGGCCGAGGGCGGTGCGAAATTCCGCCTCCGGCAGGAGCGCGCCGCCCGTGGTCCAGACCACGTGCGTGCCGCCCCGCGCCTCGGGGGAGAGCGTCAGCCGCGGGCCGACCGCGGCGAAGGCCGCCGCCGCCGAGGGTTCGAGGCGCAGGCCCGCCTGCTCCCAGAGATCGCGCAGCCAGGTAAACAGGGCTGTATCCTCCACCGTGACCACTGCCTCCACAAGCGGGCCGACGGTGCCGGCCACCAGCATCGAGGCCTGGGATACGGCGAGCCCGTCTGCCGCCGTGCGGTTGTCGAGGCCGATGTCGTAGACGCTGACCGGATGCTCCAGGCCCTCCGCGAGTTGGACGAGCAGGCAGGGTGCCGCCACCGGCTCCACGAAGATGCAGCGGACCGCATCTCCGAACAAAAGCTTGAGGCCGAGCGTGACGCCCCCCGGCGCGCCGCCGACCCCGCAGGGCAGGTAGACATGAAGCGGGTTCGCGCCATCGACCGTAACCTCGGCTTCCGCCAGTTGGCGCCGGAGGTCGAAGGCCGCCGTCGCATAGCCGAGGAAGAGGTCGACCGAACTCTCGTCGTCCACGAAATGCGCGTCCGGCCGGTCCGCGAAGGCCGCGCGGGCCGCCGCGACGGCGCTGCCGTAATCGCCCGCATGCTCCACGACCCGGGCGCCGAGGTCGCGCAGGCGCTGCTTCTTCCAGGCCTTGGCGTCGTGGGACATGTGAACCTCGACCGCGAAGCCCAGCGCCCGTGCCATTACGCCGACGCTGAAGCCGAGATTGCCCGTGCTGCCGACCGCGATCGTGTAGGCCGCGAACGCATCGCGCGCGTCCGGCTCGGCGAGGCGGGCGTAGGAGTCGCCGGTCCGTAGCCAGCCGCCGCGTCGGGCCAGGGCCTCTGCCTGGACCAGGACCTCGTAGACGCCGCCGCGTGCCTTGATGCAGCCCGTCACCGGCAGGTCGTGGTCCGCCTTGACCAGCACGCGGGCTCCGGCAAACCCGGCCACATGCGCGGCGACGTCCGGACCCAAGCACAGCAAAGGCGAGTCGATGCGCCCCGTCGCCAGTTCGGGGAATAGCCGCGCCAGGAGGGGATCGAAGCGGCGCCAGCGCGCCTCCGCCTCCGCCACCTCGGCGAGCCCATAGGCGAGGCCGGGCAGGATCTCGGCGGCAGGGCGGCCGTGCGGGTTGCGCCAAACGGTGGGTTGCCCCGCTCGGACGGCGTCCGGAATCCCGTTGAGGCCGTCGGACATGCGGGTGGTTCCTTCTCGGATGGGGTCGCGGGTCACAGGTCGATCGGTGCGTTGTCGACCACCTCCTTCATCACGAAGAAGGTCCGGGTCTGGCGGACCCCCGGCAGGGCGATCAGCGTGGCGCTGTGCAGGCGGTTGAAATCCGCCATATCGGAGACGCGGATCTTGAGGAAGTAGTCGAAATCGCCGGCAACCAGATGGCAGTCGAGCACCATCGGCATGGCACGGGCCGCGGCCTCGAAGGCCGCGAAGCTCTCCGGCGTGGAGCGGTCGAGGACCACGCCAACCATGACGAGCGAGCCCCGTCCGACCTTCTCCGGCGCGAGCAGGGCGCGCACGCCGCGGATGTATCCCTCCTCGAACAGGCGCTGGATGCGCCGGTGGCAGGTGGCAGCGCTGGTGTTCACCCGCTTGGCGATCTCGGCATTGCCCATTCGGCCATCCGCCTGAAGCAGGCGGAGAATCTTCAGGTCCATGCGGTCGAGCGCAGCGTCCATGAACGAACCTTCCACGAAGCGTGATTTTGGCGGAGGGAATGACCGCCGCGAGAACCGTTTAACATCCTCCGGAGAAATTCACGGGCGAAATTCGAGAGCACCTTTCGCGAAGGCTTTGCTAGCGTTTGCAGGTCTCACGTGAAGGACATCTGCCCCATGCTGTCGAAATTCGAGCGTTATCCCCTCACCTTCGGCCCGACTCCGATCGAGCACCTGCCGCGTCTCACCGCGCATCTCGGAGGCGACGTGCTGATCTACGCCAAGCGCGAGGATTGCAATTCCGGCCTCGCCTATGGCGGCAACAAGCTGCGGAAGCTCGAATACATCGTGCCGGATGCCATCGCGAGCGGCGCCGACACCCTTGTGACCATCGGCGGCGTTCAGTCGAACCACACCCGCATGGTGGCGGCGGTGGCCGCCAAGATCGGCATGAAGTGCCGGCTGATCCAGGAGGCCTGGGTGCCGCACGAGGATGCCGTCTACGACCGCGTCGGCAACATCATGCTGTCGCGCATCATGGGTGCAGAGACGCAGCTCGTGGATGACGGCTTCGACATCGGCATCCGCGAGAGCTGGACCAAGGCCCTCGAAGACGTGAAGGCCAAGGGCGGCAAGCCCTACCCGATTCCCGCTGGAGCCTCCGTGCACAAGTTCGGCGGCCTCGGCTTCGTCGGCTTCGCCGAGGAGGTCCGCGCCCAGGAAGCCGAGATGGGTCTGCACTTCGACTACATCGTCGTCTGCACCGTCACGGGCTCCACGCATGCGGGCATGGTGGTGGGTTTCGCCGCCGATGGCCGCGCCCGCAACGTCATCGGTATCGACGCCTCCTGCACTCCGGCCCAAACCAAGGCGCAGGTGCTGGAGATCGCGAAGAACACCGCCGAACTCATCGGCGCACGGGCGATCACTGCCGAGGATATCGTGCTCAACGAGGATTACGCCTATCCGGTCTACGGCGTGCCCTCCAAGGAGACCGTGGAGGCGATCCGCCTTTCGGCTCGGCTCGAGGGCATGATCACCGACCCGGTCTACGAGGGGAAATCGATGCAGGGCATGATCGATCTTGTGCAGAAGGGCTTCTTCCCCAAGGGCTCGCGGGTGCTCTACGCCCATCTCGGCGGCGCGCCGGCGCTCAACGGCTACAGCTACACCTTCCGCAACGGTTGAGCGTCACAGGCCGTCGGATCGCACCGACGGCAGCGCGGTGATGAGCTGACGCAGGAAGGCCTGGACCGCATGCGGCAGCTTGCGGTCCCGCATCACCTGAACCTGGATGCCACGGATCAGGCTGGCGCGTGACCGCACCGGGATGCAGACGAGTTCGCCGAGCCGCACCGGCGTCTGCACGGACAGGGCCGACATCAGCGCGATGCCCCGCGTGCGGCGCACGAAGGGCAGGAGGGCGGAGAGGATGTTGGCCGTCAGCGTCGGCTCGATGATGATCCCCTCGGCCTGACAGGCCGCATCGAATACCCGGCGGGCGGTGGTATCGAGGGTCGGCACCGCGATCGGAAAGGCCGTCAGGTCCGAAAGCTGGATCGAGGGCCGACGCGCGAGGGGATGATCGGGTGCGCTCAGTGCCACCATCTCGACGGCGTTGTCGTAGGCGACCGTGACGAGGCTCGACGGGGCGAGCGCGAAGGTGACGCCGATATCGGCGTCCCCGGCCGCCACCACGTGCGTGACCTGCGCGGGCGGCAGCATCTGCACCTCGAACCGGATGCCCGGGTAATCGCCGTGGAACTCCGCGATGGCGTTGGGCAGCAGGTCGAGGGCAAAGCCCTCCGACGTGGCGATCCGGATGAGGCCACGGGCCAGACCCTGCAATCCCTGGATCTCGGCAGCGACCTGTTCGGCCCGGATCAGGGTCTGATGGGCGTGCGTCGCGAGCAACTCCCCGGCGGGGCTCGGGACCATTCCCCGGGGCCGGCGCTCGAACAGCACGCAGTCGAGTTCGGCCTCGAGGTTGGCGATCTGACGGCTGATGGCAGATGCCGCAACGTTCAGTTGTGTAGAAGCCGAGGCAATCGACCCTGTGCGCGCGACCGCCAGGAAGTAGCGCAGCCCCGACATCTGCATCTCGACTTCTCCGTTGCCGAAACGGCATGCCCACCATCGCGAAATTCTACTTGTTGCGATGAGAGATGCACAACACCATGGCAGGGCGAAAAAAGTGGCAGATCGGCGTTCGACCCTAGATCGGGGCGCCCGTTGCGAGAGGGATTGGGACGATGGCGAGACATTCCTCGATGACGGGTGCCGCGCTCACCCTGCTCATGCTGGCGGCGAGCACGCCGGCCTTGGCGGGTAAGGCCAACGACACGCTGGTCTACGCCTCCGATACCGAGCCGGAGAACGTCAGCCCCTACCACAACAGCGCCCGCGAGGGCGTCGTCCTGGCCCGTAACGTCTGGGATACCTTGCTCTACCGCGATCCGAAGACTGGCACCTACCAGCCGATGCTGGCAACGGCCTGGACGTGGATCGATCCGGCCACCCTCGAACTGAAGCTGCGCGAGGGCGTTACTTTCCACAACGGAGACACCTTCGGCCCAGAGGACGTGGCCTTCACCTTCAACTACGTGCTGACGCCGGAAGCCCGCACGGTGACGAAGCAGAACGTCGACTGGATGAAGTCGACCGAGGTGGTGGATGCCCATACGGTTCGTATCCACCTGAAGGCGCCGTTTCCGGCAGCGCTCGAGTACCTCGCCGGTCCGACCCCGATCTTTCCGGGCGCCTACTTCAAGAAAGTCGGCCTGGACGGCTTCGCCAAGGCACCGGTGGGCACCGGCCCCTACCGCATCACGGCGGTGGAGAACGGACGCGGGGTGAAGATGGAGCGCTTCGCCAAGTATTGGACCGGCAGCCCGATCGGCACGCCCAGGATCGGCAAGCTCGAATTCCGCGTCATTCCCGATGCCGACAGCCGCATGGCCGAACTCGTCACCGGCGGCATCGACTGGATCTGGCGCGTACCGAGCGACCAGGCCGACCAGCTCAAGGGTGCGCCGAACGTCACCGTGCTGAGCGCCGAGACCATGCGCGTCGGCTTCCTGCAATTCGACACGCTGGGCCGCGCCGCGGCGAACTCGCCCCTGAAGGACGTGCGCGTGCGGCAGGCGATCTCCTACGCCATCGACCGCAAGGCCATGGTCGACAACCTCGTGCGCGGCGGAAGCCGCGTGATGAACGCCGCTTGCTTCATCGATCAGTTCGGCTGCACCGATGAGGGTGTCCCGCGCTACCCCTACGATCCCGCGAAGGCCAAGGCGCTCCTCAAGGAGGCGGGCTACCCGGACGGGTTCGAGATCGACCTCGGCGCCTACCGGGAGCGCGACTACGCCGAGGCCGTCATCGGGTATCTCCGCGCGGTCGGCATCAAGGTCCGCTTGAACTATCTCCGCTACGCCGCCCTGCGCGATATGATCCGCGGCGGCAAGGTCTCGATCGCGTTCCAGACCTGGGGTTCGTTCTCGGTCCTCGACGTCTCCGCCTTCACGGGCGTGTATTTCCGGGGCGGTGACGAGGATCTGACCAAGGATCCCGAGACCATCGCGGCGCTCCAGGCCGGCGACGGCGGAACCGATCCGGCGCAACGCAAGGCCAAGTACGCGGAGGCGCTGAAGCGCATCGCGGGCCAGGCCTACGCCCTGCCGCTGTTCTCCTACTCGACCAACTACGCCTTCACCCAGGATCTCGCCTTCACGGCACAGCCCGACGAGGTGCCGCGCTTCTACGCGGCGTCGTGGAAATAGCTCTCTTCGTGGTGTTCGGTCGGTGACCGGAGGCAAAGCGCGGGGCCCGTCTCCTGGAAGGAGAGGGGGCGCGACGCGACCCGTACGGCCGAGGCGGTCTGCCGCGATTCGTACGAGCCGGCGCCGCAATCAGACGAAGGAACCCGGACCATGCTCAGGTTCATGCTGCAACGAAGCCTGGTGGCGGCCGCGGTGGCCGTCACGGTGTCGGTGGCGAGCTTCATGCTGCTGCACCTCTCCGGCGATCTCGCCGCCGCGATCGCGGGACCGGAGGCGACCTCGGTCCAGGTGGAGGCGATCCGGGTCCAGTACGGCCTCGACAAGCCGCTGCTGGCGCAGTTCGGCGCCTGGGCGATCCGCGCGATCCAGCTCGATTTCGGCAATTCGTTCTATTTCCGCGAGAGCGTGATCGACCTCCTGGCCGCACGCATGCCGATCACCCTGTTCCTCGGCGTCGTGGCGCTCGCTGTCGCGCTGTTCGTGGCGATCCCGCTCGGGGTGCTGGCGGCGGTCAAGCGCGACACCTGGATCGACCGGGCCGCACTCTCGGTGTCGGTCCTGGGTCAGGCCATGCCGAGCTTCTGGTTCGGATTGACGCTGATCATGATCTTCTCGGTGAACCTGCGCTGGCTGCCGGTGTCCGGCAACGCGACCTGGAAGCACTTCGTGCTGCCGGCAATCGCGCTCGGCTACTACGCCATGCCGGCAGTGATGCGGCTGACCCGCAACGGGATGCTGGAGGTGCTGGCCTCGGACTATGTCCGCACGGCCCGCGCCAAGGGCCTGCCGCCGCGCAAGGTGCTGATCCGGCACGCCCTGCGCAACGCCGTCATTCCGGTGATCGCGCTCGCCGCCGTGCAGTTCGGCTTCATGCTCGGCGGTTCGATCGTGATCGAGGCGGTGTTCTCGCTCCAGGGGCTCGGGCAGCTGGCCTGGGAATCCATCGCCCGCAACGACTTTCCCGTGGTCCAGGCGATCGTTCTGGTGCTGGCGATGATCTACATCGCCCTGACGCTGGCCGCCGACCTCCTCAACGCCCTCCTCGATCCCCGGCTGCGCTCATGACCTTCCGGCCATCCGCCTCGCCCCTCAGCGCCGGCATGCCCGACGCGCCCCTGGCCCTTCCGGCCGAACCGCAGGCTCCGCTCGCCGCCGCGCGCTCCCCGACCGCCCTCGCCCTGCGGCGCGGGCTCCACCACGGCGGCTTCATGATCGGGGCCTGTATCCTCGGGGTGATCCTGCTCGCCACCCTGGCTGCGCCCCTGATCGCCCCGCACGACCCTTATGCGCAGGACGTGTCGCGCCGCCTGATCCCGCCGATCTGGCAGACCAAGGGAACCTGGGACCACGTGCTCGGCACCGACAAGCTCGGGCGCGATTATCTCAGCCGCCTGATCTACGGCAGCCAGATCTCGCTCCTCATCGGGATCGCGGCCGCCACCATCTCGGGGGTGATCGGCACGACACTGGGGATCTGCGCCGGGTATTTCGGGGGCCGGGTCGACGCGGTGGTGAGCTACGTGGTGACCACCCGCCTCGCGATGCCCGTGGTGCTGGTCGCCCTCGCCATGGCCTCCCTGGTGGGCGGCTCGCTCAAGGTGGTGGTTCTGGTGCTCGGCTTCCTCCTCTGGGACCGCTTCGCCGTCGTCACACGCGCCGCGACCCGGCAGATCCGAGACCAGGACTTCATCGCGGCGGCGCGCGCCACCGGTTTCTCCCCGGCGCGCATCCTCTTCCAGGAGGTGCTGCCCAACATCTTCAACGCGCTGATCGTCGTGGCGACCCTGGAGATGGCGCACGCCATCCTGCTGGAGGCCGCCCTCTCCTTCCTCGGCCTCGGCGTGCAGCCGCCCCTGCCCTCCTGGGGGCTGATGATCGCCGAGGGCAAGCCGTACATGTTCTTCCAGCCCTGGGTCATCACCATCCCGGGCGTCGCCCTCCTGGTCCTGGTGCTGGCGATCAACCTGCTGGGCGACGGCATCCGCGACGTCACCGCCCCCGAAGGACGGCGCTGAATCGCCCGCTTCATCACCCTCCCCCGATCACGAGTGGTTCCATGTCCCGACACGATGCGATCGCGCGCGCCGCGCGCCACTACGACGAGGGCGATTTCCTCGGCACGCTGCAGGATGCCGTCGGCCGTCCCACCGAGAGCCAGACCGACGGGCAATTGCCGAAGCTCCGAGCCTATCTCACCGACTTCCTGGTGCCGCTGATCGAGCCGCTCGGCTTCAAGAGCCGCATCGTCGACAATCCGGACGGCGTACACGGCCCGTTTCTCATCGCCGAGCGTCTGGAATCCTCCGAACTCCCCACCGTGCTGATCTACGGCCACGGCGACACCGTGCGCGGCTATCCCGAGCAGTGGCGGCAAGGCCTCGACCCCTGGGCGATCACCGTGGAGGGCGACCGCTGGTACGGACGCGGCACCGCCGACAACAAGGGCCAGCACATTCTCAACCTCGGGGCGCTGGCGGCGGTGATGGAGGCGCGCGGCGGGCGCCTCGCCTTCAACACCAAGCTCCTTATCGAGATGGGCGAAGAATCCGGCTCGCCCGGCCTGCGCGAGGTCTGCCGGGCCGAGGCCGAGGCCCTGCGGGCCGATGTGCTCATCGCCTCGGACGGGCCCCGCGTCAGCGCCGAGCGACCGACCGTCTTCCTGGGTTCGCGGGGCGGCTACACCTTCGAGATGCTGCTGGACCTGCGCGAGGGCAGCCACCATTCCGGGAACTGGGGCGGCCTGCTGCGAAACCCCGGTACCGTGCTCGCCAACGCCATCGCCACCCTGGTGGACGGACGCGGCACCATCCTGGTCGATGCCCTGCGCCCGCCGCCGATCCCGGACAATGTCCGCGCGGCGCTCGCCGACATCACGGTGGGCTCCGACCCGACCGCGCCGGCAATCGACACGGATTGGGGCGAGCCGGGCCTCACCGCCGCCGAGCGGGTCTTCGCCTGGAACACCCTCGAAGTCCTGGCCTTCAAGACCGGCGACCCGGAGGGTCCTCTGAACGCCGTCCCCCCCACCGCCAAGGCGACCCTGCAACTGCGCTTCGTGGTCGGCACGGACTGGGAGGGCCTCCTGCCGGCTGTGCGCGCCCATCTCGATGCGCGGGGCTTCCCCATGGTCGAAGTCCGCGCCGCCCGCACGGAGGTGTTTCGCGCCACCCGCCTGCCGGTGGAGGATCCGTGGGTGGATTGGGCACTCGCCTCGATCGCCGAGAGTACGGGCAAGCGCCCGGCCCTGCTGCCGAACCTCGGCGGCTCGCTACCCAACGATGCGTTCTCGGAGATCCTCGGGCTGCCGACCCTTTGGGTCCCCCATTCCTACCCGGCCTGCCTCCAGCACGGCCCCGACGAGCACCTCCTCGGCCCACCTTCGCGCGAGGCCCTGATGCTGATGGCGGGCCTGTACTGGGATCTCGCCGAAACCGGCCCGGCCGTCGTTGCCCGGCGCACGGCGTCGAAGGAAACCTGAGCATGAGCGAGCCCGTCGTCCGGATCCGGAACCTGACCCTGGCCCTGCCCCGGGGCGCCGACCGCCCGCACGCGGTCGAGGATCTGTCCCTCGACCTGATGCCGGGCAAGATCCTCTGCGTCGTCGGTGAATCGGGCTCCGGCAAGTCGATGAGCGCCTACGCGCTCACCGGCCTGCTGCCCGCCGCCCTCAAGCCCACCGGCGGTCAGATCCTGTTCGAGGAGCAGGATCTCCTCACCCTCGACGAGCGCCGCTGGCGCGCCCTGCGAGGCCGCCGGATCGCCATGGTGTTTCAGGAGCCCATGACGGCCCTGAACCCCGTCATGCGGATCGGCGACCAGATCGCCGAGATGTTCGAGGCGCACGGCCTCCTCACGCCCGCCGAGCGCCGAGCCCGCGCCGTCGCACTGGCCACCGAGGTCGGCCTGCCAGACCCTGCCCAGATCGTGCGGTCCTACCCGCACCAGCTCTCCGGCGGCCAGCGCCAGCGCGCGATGATCGCGATGGCGCTGGCGCTGGAACCCTCGATCCTAGTGGCCGACGAGCCGACCACGGCACTCGACGTCACCACCCAGGCGCAGATCCTGAAACTGATCCGCGACCTGCAGCAGCGCCGGGGCATGAGCGTCCTGTTCATCACGCACGATTTCGGCGTGGTGGCGGACATCGCCGATCACGTGGCCGTGCTCCAGCGGGGCAAGCTGGTGGAGCAGGGCAGCGCCGCCGACGTGCTCCGAAACCCGCAGCATCCCTACACAAAGGCGCTGCTGGCGGCGGTCCCGAGCCTCGTGCCGCCAGACCGAACCTCCCGGGCGGCCGAGCCCCTGGCCCTTTCGGTGATCGGTCTCGTCAAGACCTACACCACCCGGGGCGGGCTGTTCGGAAAGCCGCGCGTGGTCGAGGCCGTGAAGGAGGTCGCCTTCGACGTCCGGCGCGGCGAGACCCTGGGGCTCGTGGGGGAATCGGGGTCCGGCAAGTCCACCACCGCGCGCCTCGCGATCCGTCTGATCGAGCCCGACAGGGGCACGGTGCGCCTCGGTGCGCTCGACTACACGGCGCTCGGCCCTCGCGCCCTGCGCGACGAGCGCCGTCGGATCCAGATGATCTTCCAGGACCCCTTCGCCTCCCTCAACCCGCGCCGCACCGTCGAGCAGATTCTCACCGCCGGGCCGATCGCCCACGGCACACCGCGCCATCAGGCCCGGGCGCGGGCCCGCGAACTCCTCGACCTCGTCGGCCTCTCACCGAGCGCGGCCGAGCGCTACCCGAACGCGTTCTCGGGCGGTCAACGCCAGCGCATCGGTATCGCCCGCGCGTTGGCCATGGAGCCCGACGTGCTGGTGGCCGACGAGGCGGTCTCGGCCCTCGACGTCTCGGTCCAGGCTCAGGTGCTCGACCTGCTGGAGGATCTGAAGCAGCGCCTGAACCTGGCGATGCTGTTCATCACCCACGACCTGCGGGTCGCCGCCAAGATCTGCGACCGCATCGCCGTGATGCATCGCGGCGCCATCGTGGAGATGCGCCCGACCGCCGACCTCTTCCGTGCGCCCGAGCATGCCTATACCCGCGACCTCCTCGGCGCCGTTCCGGGGCTGCTCGCGGCGCGGGCCTGAGGGTTTCCTTCGGCGAGGCGACGCGACATGGTCGCCCCGACGGAGAGCTCCCCATGCCGCAACACGACGATCTCGCCCCCTTCCATATCCTGCTCGGAGACGGCGGCGTCCTGACCGATCCGGGGATGACCGACCGGTACACGCGCGATCATCGCGACCTCATGCAGGGGTCAACCCCGGCGGTGCTCCGCCCGCGCAGCGTGGAGGAGGTTCAGGGGCTCGTGCGCCTGGCCCGAGCCGGTGGGTTCGGCCTCGTGCCGCAGGGCGGCAATACGAGTTACGTCGGCGGTGCGACCCCGGAACCCGGTCGGCGCCAGCTCATCGTCAGCCTGGAGCGAATGACCCGCATCCGCGCGGTGGACCCCCTGAACTTCACGCTTGCGTGCGATGCCGGGATCATCCTGGCGGACGCGCAACGGGCGGCCGAGGCCGAAGGCTTGTTCCTGCCGCTGAGCCTGGGGGCGGAGGGAAGCTGCCGGCTCGGCGGCAATCTCGGCACCAATGCGGGCGGGCTTCAGGTCCTGCGCTACGGCATGGCCCGCGACCTCGTCCTCGGTCTGGAGGTGGTGCTGCCCGACGGCGCGCTGTTCTCCGACATGCGGACCTTGCGCAAGAACAACATCGGCTACGACCTCAAGCAGCTCTACATCGGCGCCGAAGGGACCCTCGGCATCATCACGGGCGTCGTGCTGAAGCTCTGGCCGGCGCAAGCCCAGCGCGCGACGGCCTGGATCGAACTCGCGGCGGGCGCGCCGATCCCCGAGATGGCGGCCACGGTGCGGCGGGAGACGTCCGACCTCGTCTCGACCTTCGAGCTGATCTCCGCCTCCTCCCTCGACCTCGTCGCGGCGATGCAGGGCGCCGGGACAGGGCTGAAGGCGGGTCCGGGCGGCGCCGTCCTCCTCGAGCTCACGGCGTCCTCATCGCGGATTGACCTCGACGCGGTGCTGATGGGCTGCCTCGAAGACCTGATGGAGCGGAGCTGGGTCACCGACGCGGTGCTGGCCCAGTCGGAGGCGCAGCGCCGGGCGATGTGGGCGGTCCGCGAGACAATTCCCGAGGGCGAGAAGCATGCGGGCGGCTCCGTGAAGCACGACATCGCCGTGCCGATCTCGAACATCACCGCGTTCCTCGAGCGCGGCGCGGCGCTCCTCGCGGAACACCTGCCGGAGGTGCGTCTCTCGGTCTACGGCCATGTCGGCGACGGCAACCTGCACTACAACCTCGTGGTCCCGCAGGGTCGGGACCGGCTGGACTTCACGCGCGCGATCGAGGCGGACTTCGCTCATCGCCTCTACGCCGCCGCGATCGAACTCGGCGGCAGCTTCAGCGCCGAGTACGGCATCGGGCGCTTCAAGCGCGACCTGCTGGTGCGCTACGCCGATCCGGCCCGTCTCGCACTGATGGAGACGGTGAAGCGCAGCCTCGATCCGGACGGGATCATGAACGCGGGGGCGATGCTCTGAGGCGGATCAGTCCTGGAAGGACAGCGTCGCACGGGTCCCGACGCGATCGACGCCATAGACCAGGGCCGAGCGCAGGTTCGTGGCCATCGCCCGGATGATGCGGGAGCCCAGACCGGTGCCGCGCGGCTGCCCCTCCCCGGTCCAGCCGACGCCGTCATCCTCTACGGTGAGGGTGATGCCCTCCGCCCCCGCGCGGGCCAGGGACACCCGGATCTCACCGGGAATCTCGGCCGGATAGGCGTACTTGTAGGCATTGGTCACGAGCTCGGTGACGACCACGCCCACCGACACCGCCTTGTCGGTGGCCAGCCGCACGGGCTCGGCCCTCAGCCGGATGGCGTGGTCGCGGCCCGCGGCCTTCATCGCGGCCTGGAGCTCCTCCACGAGGCTCGCGAGGTAGGCATCGAGGTCCACCGCCTCGACGTCGTCGGAGGTGTAGAGGCGCCGATGAATGCCGGCGATGGCCGAGATGCGCGCCTGCATCTCCTGAAGGGCGGCTTTGGCGGCGGGGTCGGTCACCGCGTTGGCCTGCATATGTGTCAGGGCTGCCACGAGGGCCAGGGAATTGGCGACCCGGTGGTTGACCTCGCGAAGCATGATCTCGGCACGGTCCCGCGCCTCGCGCACCTCGCGCTCCGCCCGCTCCTTGTCGCGGCGCAGCGCTTCCTGGCGCAGGGCGGTATCGATGGCCCCGCCGAGGAGTTCGCGGAACTGGCCCTGGAGGTCCTTCCAGACATAGTCGACGGCACCCGCCTTCAGCGCGGCGACGGCGACCCGGCTGTCCTCCGAGCCGGTGACGTAGACCACCGGGGGTGCGTCCGGGAGCGCGCGGATCGCCGGAAGGAGGTCGAGGCCGGTCTGGCCGGGCATGTGATGATCGAGGGCGACCACGTCGATCCCGCCCGCCGCGAGGCGCGCGAGGCCGGCATCGCCATCGGGTGCGAGTTCCACGGCGTAGCCCCGCGCTTGGAGCGCGCGCTGCACCAGCCGCCCGAGGCCGGGGTCGTCGTCGACGTAGAGGACGCGACCGCGATCCTGGGGGACAGGCTCGGTCATGGATTCTCGGGCACCTGCATCACGGAGAAGAACAGCCCGAGTTGCCGGATGGCGTTGGCGAAGCCTTCGTAATTCACGGGCTTGGTGATGTAGACGTTGGCGCCGAGGTCGTAGCAGCGCTGGATCTCGCGCTGGTCGTCGGTGGTGGTGAGCACCACCACGGGGGAGCGACGCGTGTGCGGGTTCGCCTTCACCTTCTCCAGGATGTCGATGCCCGTCATGTCGGGCAGGTTCAAGTCGAGCAGGATCAGGAGGTGGCGCTTCGCGCTCACCTCGCCGGTCCCGTCCGCACCGAGCAGGTATTCGAGGGCCGTCGTTCCGTCCCGGAACGGTCGGATCGCGTTGTTCACGCCGGCGCGGCGGATGTTGCGTTCGATCAGCCGGGCATGTCCCTCATCGTCCTCGATCATGACGATTTCGACGGCGTTCACGCGGGGTATTATCCTTATTCCGCGGCGAGCCGCAGGGGCGGTCCATCCTGACCATGACCTGTAACGGTCCCGCGCGGAAGCGTCACGCTGAAGGTTGTACCAACCCGCAATTCCGACG
Source organism: Methylobacterium sp. FF17 (assembly GCF_025813715.1). NCBI lineage: Bacteria > Pseudomonadati > Pseudomonadota > Alphaproteobacteria > Hyphomicrobiales > Methylobacteriaceae > Methylobacterium > Methylobacterium flocculans. The sequence goes on along the minus strand of NZ_CP107532.1, from coordinate 3,254,352 downwards.
TGACCTCGATGCGCCCGCCCAGCGAGCGCACCAGCGCCTTGACGTGAGCGAGGCCGATACCCTCCCCCGGCCTGTCCTGAGCACCGGAGCGCCGGAACAGTTCGAACACCCGGGCATGGTCCCGGGCCGCGATCCCGCGGCCGTTATCCGCCACGCTGAACCGGACGCGGCCGCCCCCGACGCCCTCCGCCCGGACCTCGATCCGCCCCGGCCGTGCGGGATCGAGGTACTTCACCGCGTTGTCGATGAGGTTGCCGAAGACCTGTTCGATCGCGAGACGGTCGGCGGTGATCGCGGGCAGGTCCGGGGCCACGATCACGGTGGCGCCCGCCTGCTCCGTCTGGTGGCGCTGCGCATCCGCGATGCGGTTCATCAGCGCCGTCATGTCGAGGCGCTCTGGCGAAAAGTTGCGCCGTCCTTCGCGGGAGAGCTTGAGGATGGCGGCGATCAGGCTCTCCATGCGGGTCACGGCCGCCTGGATGAAGCCCAGGGCCTCCCCGAGGTCGGCATCGATCCGCTCCGCCTGCGGATGCCCGCGCAAAGCCTCGCCGATCTCCGTACGCGTCGCCTCCAGTTCGCTGGTGAAGCCCATCACGTTGACGAGAGGCGCACGCAGATCGTGGCTGACGATGTAGGCGTAGCGCTGGATCTCCTCGTTCGATTCGCGAAGCTCGGCCTCGACCTGACGCTGCTCCGTGATGTCGGTGTGCACGCCGACCCATTCCTGGATCTCACCGCGCGCGTCGAGGATCGGGACGGCCCGGATGGCGTAGTGCCGCCAGCTTCCGTCCGCGTTGCGCACCCGGTGCTCATGCACGAAGGTCCGGCGTTCGCGGACGGTGGCGGTCCACGCCTCCACGGAGGCCTGCGCATCGTCGGGATGCACGGCATCGGCCCAGCCGTAGCCCTCGTACTCGGCCCGGGTCTGCCCGGTGATGGCGCTCCAGCCGGGCTGATCGCCCACCATCCGGCCGTCGGCATCGTTCGTCCAGAGAACGCCGCGCACGGCCTGCACGGCGGCCCGGAACCGCGCCTCGCTGGCGCGCAGCTCACGCTGGATCCGCTGCTGGTCGAGGGACGAAGCGAGCATCGCCAGGAACAGGATCAGGAAGGTCGCGCCTGCGACCGCCAGGGCGAGGTTCTGCTGTCCGTGGCCCATGTCGGCGGAGGGCATCGCGTGGGCCCCGGCCGCGTCGCCCGTGAAGGTCGCCGCGGCCATGCCCGTGTAGTGCATGCCGGCCACCGCGATGCCCATCACGCAGGCGGCGATCAGCTTCTGGGCGACGCTGATCTGCCGGAAGGTGAGCCAGAGCGCCGTCGTGGCGGCCGTGACCGCGATGAGCACCGAGATCGCCACGACGGGCGCGTGATAGGCGAGGTTCCCCGGTACCCGCATCGCCGCCATGCCGGTGTAATGCATCGCCGCGACCCCGAGCCCCATCGCCGGACCGGCGATGAGCAGGTCGCGCGGGCTGGCCCCCCTCCGGCTGATCCAGCCGAAGGCCGCGCCGGTGAACCCGACGGCGATCGCCAGCGACAACAGGGTGGTGGCGAGATCGTAGGCCGCCGGCATCCCCATCTCGAAGGCCAGCATGCCGACGAAGTGCATCGACCAGATCCCGCCGCCCATCGCCGCCGCTGCGCCCGCGATCCAGCCCCAGCGCGCGCTTCCGGCGGTCCGGCCCGCGCGGCCGCCGAGGTCGAGGGCCGTATAGGACGCGAAGATCGCGATGGAGATGGACAGGGCGACGAGCGCCGGATCGTAACCGGTATGGACCATGGGCGGGCGGGACAGTCCGTTGTTCGGCGCGGATCTTCGCGACGATAGCGCGCGCACAGGTCCAGGACCATCGGGCGATGTGCGGCCCGCCGGGGCATCTCCGGTGCCGCCCTGCACTACACTTCAGCGCCCGCATGCCGTAAGGGCGCTGCAACCTGACGAAAACCCGCGCAGCCTTGATTCGGAAGCCATGATCCGCCTCGAGAAAATCGGCAAGCAGAACGGCCGCCAGATCGTCTTCATCGAGGCGTCCGCCGCCTTGCAGCGGGGCGAGAAGGTCGGGCTCGTCGGCCCGAACGGTGCCGGCAAGACCACCCTATTCCGGATGATCACCGGCGAGGAGCAGCCCGACGAGGGCCAGGTCGCCGCTGATCGCGGCATCACCATCGGGTATTTCAGCCAGGATGTCGGCGAGATGTCCGGCCGCAGCGTCGTTTCCGAGGTGATGAACGGCGCCGGCCCGGTGAGCGAGATCGGGGCCGAGCTCAA